>NZ_JAELTP010000455.1 GCF_016428915.1 Pandoraea sp. ASV26 | reverse complement strand
GTCTCGTGGGCTCGGAGATGTGTATAAGAGACAGTCCCAGATCAAGCTTTCTAGCTGTACACCGACAAGTCAGTGACAGACTGTACAAATTTCTGTCATCAGCATCACAAGACCGGCAACGTTTCAACTTAGTCGCACGTTTCGGCTTCCAAATAAAAACCATATTTTATCAAGTCGCCTGCTATCACTAAACTACAAGACCATCCCACTCTTTCTAAGCCCAGATGCTTTTCAAGCGTGTGGTATAGGGTATGCAAAATACATGAACCGTCGTCCATACCGAGACGACGGCAGCGAGCAATGTCGCTCGATCAGAGAAAGTACAAAGAAATCATCTGGAAGGCAAAACAGAAATGCACACAATTTCTCTCACACACCCGCCACTTTTCATATCTGCGGCCTTTTGTTTCTGTCTCTTATAAACATCTGACGCTGCCGACGAA
>NZ_JAELTP010000454.1 GCF_016428915.1 Pandoraea sp. ASV26 | reverse complement strand
GACAGTTCCTACTCGTACATCTTGGGTTTCTACCGCAATCACCGGCGCTTCCCTCCCGTTCATGCTTTCTTCCCCTTTCTTACTCGTACATGACCCTTTGTTGCATGCACACATCCATCTGTGCAAAATCAAGAGCATACGAGCAATAATAAACACCCCAGTCCAACCGGTCCTTATCCCGCCTCTTCCGCGGACAGGACCTGTCACGCTGTCAAAAAGCGCCCCATAACTCTACGCAGGGCGACCCCGGGCCGGTAAAATCCAGGTGCTTGGGTTGGCCTTCCGTCAGCGCCTTCAGCGGCCTCAGCCCCTCTCTACCCTCCCGTACCCTTGCACTTCGCCCCTCATCCAAATCTCTTGAACGCATTGTACCGCCAACCACAGCACAGCGTCGCAAAGTACCGCCCCAGAGCACCGCAGACCCTCTTCCGCCGCTGTCTCTT
>NZ_JAELTP010000453.1 GCF_016428915.1 Pandoraea sp. ASV26 | reverse complement strand
CATCGTGGTGACTTTGACAAACGGGGATGGTTACTACTACTCAAGAGAGATGTACACATGGCAACGTTTGAGCGAGGCTTGGTGGGCAGTTGCGTCACAATATTGGAACTCCAATGATTCTTCGATATCTGCCTTGCAATCCACTGCTGTCGGGCCAAACGCGAAGAGTGGTAAAGGCAAAGAAGATGATTCGGATACCGTGGACGTTTCTTCGGGTATAATCCCCTTCCTTGAACGCCACACTACAAACGAATTTCTCCTTAAAGGACGGGCGTATGCTCTGCAGCGCATCATCAAGACTGTGATTCAGCGCAAGGAAACCGAGGACTTGGAGAATGTGGTTAGCATCGCACATCTCGAAAACCGAATTGCGGGAGCAATGCAGCTAGGTGCTCGAGAGGAGTTCCGTCTATACCTTTTCATGTATGCCAAACGCCTTGGAGC
>NZ_JAELTP010000452.1 GCF_016428915.1 Pandoraea sp. ASV26 | reverse complement strand
CTCTTGTTCCGGTAACCCCTTTTGCTTTTTTCCCCAGCACTTTACGACTAGTTGGAGCTTCGTCAGCGTCCGTCCACCTCACCTAGTGCCCCGACCCCAACCGATTCGCCGCAGCCAACACCCGCCATAGCCTCGTCTTGCGCGGCCCTCCGGATAACCCAATACGAGCGCGGCATACACGACTCTTATTAACACCCTCCTGACGGCTACACGACTGCCAGGCCGACAACATGAAGTCTATGAAGGGCCTCTCGATGAACAAGATGCTCGGCGGCATCAAGCGGAGGAGTACCAGTACGTGTATGACCCTGTTTACCCCAACGTCCACGTATCCTTAGGCGGAACGGACAGAGTGCTGACCAACACGAATGCAGACACGCCGCCCGCCGAACCCCAGCGATCTTTTAATCCTCCCGTTCCCCGCGAAGGCGAATCGCCCGAGAC
>NZ_JAELTP010000451.1 GCF_016428915.1 Pandoraea sp. ASV26 | reverse complement strand
GAAGGACCCCGGCGTCCGCATAACCCGACTTGGCTTGTTATCTAACCTGGCCATGGCTATTGCCAAGTTTATTGGAGGCTGGGCCTTCAACTCCAAAGCAATGGTCGCCGATGCCTGGCACAGCATAGCTGATCTGGCCTCGGATATTCTGACCCTAGCTACCGTTTCCTGGAGCATCAAACCTCCGACGGAGCGCTTTCCCCTGGGCTTTGGCAAGGTCGAAAGCTTGGGATCGCTTGGCGTGTCTGGGATGCTGCTCATTGGCGGCATCTACATGGGCTGGGAGAGTGCCATTAGCTTGTACGGACATTTTAACCCAGAGGCTGCGCATCAAATCTTGGAACATGTTGGCCATGGACACAGCCACTCGCACAGTGCCGCCGACCTCGATATTCCCAGTGTTCATGCCGCGTGGCTGGCCGCCGGCACCATTCTAATTAAAGA
>NZ_JAELTP010000450.1 GCF_016428915.1 Pandoraea sp. ASV26 | reverse complement strand
GGTGTCTGCGACGATCCGGGAGACAAGGCCATGGAACTTCCAACGGGAGTCGGGTAGGGGCGAAGCTCCTGCTTTTTGGACAAGGCAGCGGCGGATCCGGCCTTTGACGTCCTACGCTGAGATTGTGTAGATGAGCGGTTGCTGCGAGCGGCTCGTCGCTTTGTGGAAGGAGTAGATGACGATGGGTGCTCGTCCTGAGTAGTGAGCGAGGAAGGGCTCGAATGTCTAGGCTCGACTTCCGATCCGGGCATGAGCAGCCCGGAAAATGCGTCCGACGGTTGATGAGCAAACCCACGTGGGATACTGTTATGAGAGTCGCGTCCGAGAAAGGGACTCGTGCTGGCAGGGCTCAATGGCATGTGCGCCATGGGCATGAAGGAAGAAGCGGGCGGATATGGGCTCGTTCGGCTCGGGCCTAGAACCAGCTCTGTCTCTTATACACAT
>NZ_JAELTP010000449.1 GCF_016428915.1 Pandoraea sp. ASV26 | reverse complement strand
CTCGTACACACTGCAAACAGCGCCAACAAGGCTCCGGGAATACAGGCAAGACCACATTCACAGAGGCTACTAGACCTAGTACAAGTATCTGTGGGGAATCAGCCGTACCTGGCACACCGGGCACATGGGAGGAGTTGAGGAGTGAACCGAGGTGCACTGTGCGAACAATCGACCGACCAGTCCTTTCTTGTCATGGTGCGTTGTCATTTGCGGGGGAAAAAAAAGAAAAGGTAACGGCGGGCTAGCCTACTTGAAGCCTAGGGCAGAGAGGCCATTGCTTACGTCGGGATCATAATCCATGCAGAATGCAGGGGGGAAAGTAACAGTACATGTTGCAAGGTTTGGGGCGAAACACTGGTTGCATGTGCGGGATTACTCATACATGGAAACTGGAGAAGCGTAGTAGTGAGAATACATTCTTTTCCTTGTAAATAAGGGCACGAAA
>NZ_JAELTP010000448.1 GCF_016428915.1 Pandoraea sp. ASV26 | reverse complement strand
GGCGTGGTCAACGCGGCTATCAGCGTTGCCATTTACCCGATTAACGTCGCTGGGTTGTGTTATGGTGCTGGCCGTGATCGCGTGTGATTTGCGACATCGCATGAGTCACGGGCGTCTTAGCGCCCATCGGTTGCAATATGTCTCTAGCTCGTCTGGTCTTTAAAACATATCCAGTTAGGCTCTCAGCGACTCAGTCGGTGGCGCAGGGCCAATCATGAGTTAGCAATGTCACCAAGCTACAAATGATTTGCCTGGGCCTCGAAAGACGCATCGTGGCAGGCGCATTGCAAATCGGTTTGTGGACATGTCGAATTAGACATAGCCAACAGTAGGCAAATGGACTGGGAAGAATCAACTAGCATGTCCGCGGGTGAGAGCGTGTGGACACCAAGACTTATTCACAAGAGGGAAGCGCGGTTATAACCTTCAGCGCATCGTCTGAGAT
>NZ_JAELTP010000447.1 GCF_016428915.1 Pandoraea sp. ASV26 | reverse complement strand
GAAGGATAGTGCCCTCACAGTCGCCAAATCCAACACGCACACCATCCTTTTCGCAGTATCCGCGCATCGTAATGCTGTCGCCATCCTCAATAAACTTGCGCGTCTTGCCATTGCCAATGTCCAGCTCCTGCTTGCCGCCCTCCGTCATCTCGAGCAGACTGCCGCGCTCACGGATCTCGTTGCCGCTAATCGTGCCGGAACCCATCATGTCACCAGCGCGCAGAGGGCAGACACCGTCAGTGTGGTGGGCAATCATATGCGGGAATGACCACTACAGGTTATTGCCGGTCGTCTTGCCGAGAAGTGAGCTCTCGGCGCCGCCCTCGGCTGTTATTACGAATATCAATTAGCAAACAAGAAGTCATTACATTGTACTATGGGACAATTTGGCTGCTTACCCTTGATGCTGACTTCGAGCTGGATATCGTAGACGTTCTTCTTCTGC
>NZ_JAELTP010000446.1 GCF_016428915.1 Pandoraea sp. ASV26 | reverse complement strand
CATTTGGTACCGTACTCGCATATAACGGCAAGTCACTTAATAGGATCTTCTAGCAGACAGCAGACACGAAAAAATACTTTGCAAATGTCTCAGTTCAAGACGGCAGAGCTACAACACAGTCAGAACTTTCTTGATTTGGCAAAGCCTAACAAAGTTGCTCAATCCGTTATTTACAGCTTCCCTTTTGTGATCGACGTTGTTGTATGCCTACAAAGTCAGACTCCAAAGCAAGTATTGTACCGCAATGGGCTACAATGCAAGTAGGCCATCCGCAGCAATTGGATGAAAACCAGCTCAAGGTCCGCAAGCCAACCCCCCACAGTTCAAGTCAATCCTCTTTGCAACGCGCAAATGCCAAGCCATTGGCCGAAGCTGTCGTGCCACCAAGAGAGTCTTGCAATGTCGATCCGTTAGCTGGTCCCAGGCTAGCTCGATTCGTTGACCC
>NZ_JAELTP010000045.1 GCF_016428915.1 Pandoraea sp. ASV26 | reverse complement strand
GGTACAGGCCCGTCGGGCGTGAACACCACCATCACGCTGAAGTAACGCGCCCCTTCCTACGGATTTCGGAGACAGACGATGGCTACGGAGACTCAACAAGGGACATGGCGTGTCGGGTTCATCGGGCTCGGCAACATGGGCGGCCCGATGGCGGCCAATCTGGTCAAAGCGGGGCATGACGTGCGCGGATTCGATTTGTCCGGCGCGGCGGTGGATCGGCTGGCGGCCGTTGGCGGGCGCGCGGCGACGTCGATTGCCGACGCCGTGCGCGACGCGCAGGTGGTCATCACGATGCTGCCTGCCGGTGAGCATGTGCTCGCAGCCTATGACGGCCCCGAGGGCGTACTCGCGAACGCTGCGGCCGATGCCGTGCTGATCGACAGCAGCACGGTGCCGCCGGAGATTCCGCGTCAGTTGGCGAAACTCGCGCGCCCGGGCACGCTGTTGCTCGACGCGCCGGTCTCGGGCGGCACGGCAGGCGCCGCAGCGGGCACGCTCACCTTCATGGTGGGCGGCGACGCGGCGCTGGTCGAGCGCATGCGGCCGCTGCTTGCCAACATGGGACGCGCGATCCACCACGGCGGCCCGCTCGGCGCCGGACAGACGCTCAAGCTGTGCAACAACATGCTGCTGGGCATTCTGATGGCAGGCACGAGCGAGGCGTTGCGTCTGGGAATTGCCAACGGGCTCGATCCGAAGGTGCTCTCGGCGGTCATGCAGCAAAGCTCCGGTCGCAACTGGACGCTGGAGGTCTACAACCCGTGTCCGGGGGTGATGGAGAACGCGGCGTCGTCGCGCGGTTACACGGGCGGCTTTGCCACCGATCTGATGGCGAAGGACTTGCGCCTCGCCCATGGCGCGGCCAAGGCCAGCGACGTGGCCACGCCGCTGGGGGATCTGGCACGGCGCATCTTCGAGGTGCATCGGGCCAACGGCCACGGGGCGCTCGACTTTTCGAGCATCTTCCAGGACCCGGTGACGCTGGCACAGGCGCTGGACGTGAAGTAATCCGCGAGCGGCAAGACAGACAAACGCCCGTCGGCTTCGCGGCCGACGGGCGTTGTCTTATGACGATAGCGGACGCTGAGCGCCTGTCAGCCTCAACCGGCAATCATGTGGTGCAACTGGTCGAGTTCCTGATTGAGCGCGCGCTGCTCGTCGCCCGACAGGCCGCCGCCGTGTTGCGCCGCCATGTCGCGGGCTTCCTGCGCGATGGCGTCGAGTCGGCGGTGCAGCTCATAGCCACGCGGCGGCGGGTAGTAGCCCTGGTTCACGTGATTGTCGATGTCACGCGATTCGCTGCCGATCCGGCGGTCGATCTGCTCGCGGCGTTGCACGGCGACCGTATGCGGGTCCGGCTCTACGACGATGCGCGCAGCCGGGGCCGGGCGCGGCGGCTCGACCACGCAGCCCGAGAGCGTGCCGACGACTCCCGCGAGGCCAGCCAGCAGCGCGATGGCGGCCAGTCCGCGAGCTTTGCCGGACTTGCCGGCGGGTTGAGTGCGAGAAGTGTGGTGTGGGACGTTCATGATCGTTATTGGCCCTTATCTACGCCAAGACGGCGTATGAGCATTCTCACGAACCGCGCGCAGGGCGAACAGCGATGTTTCAATCGGTTGCAATCATTTCAAACGCGTCAATATGGGCGTATCATCGCGCCGCAACGGCTTTCCCCCACAGCCCGTCTTACTGCGCTCGCGAGCGCCTTTGTTGCCATGATCGTCCGACCCAATCTGCACTGGCTGCGCATGCTTTTCGTCGTGCGCGGCTCGATCTTGCCCAAGATTGCCCCGCAGCTCATTTTCACCACGATCATTTCGGTAGTTGTCACGCTCGCCCATGGGCGCGTCTTCGAATGGAAGATTCCGCTCACCTTCATCCCGTTCTCGCTGATCGGCATTACGCTGGCGATCTTTCTCGGCTTTCGTAACACCACGAGCTACGCCCGCTACTGGGAAGCCCGCATGCTCTGGGGCAGCGTGCTCAACGAAACCCGCGCACTGGCCCGCCAGTCGATGACGCTGGTGGCCGATACCTCGGAGTCGCCGCGCTTCGTCGCTTATCTGATCGCCTTCGTGCACGCAATGCGCCATCAATTGCGCGGAACCGATCCTCGCGCCGACTTCGAACGGTTGCTCGGCAAGGAAGACGTGGCGTGCCTCGCACGCAAGCAATTCAAGCCGATCACGATCCTGCTCATGGCGGGCGAATGGCTGCGCGAGCGCAGAATGCGAGGGCAGATCGACGCGCCGCTCGCGCAAGTCATGGAGATGCATCTGGATCGTCTCGGCGAAGCCATCGGTGGCTGCGAGCGAATCGCCACCACGCCGATTCCCTTCACGTACGGCGTGATCCTGCACCGCGTGACGTACCTCTACAGCCTGCTGCTGCCGTTCGGTCTGGTCGACTCCATCGGTGCGATGACCCCGGTGATCGTGGCGTTCATCTCGTACACCTTCTTTGCGCTCGAAGCCGTCAGCGCCGAAATCGAGGAGCCCTTCGGGCTGGAACCGAACGACCTCGCCCTCGACGCCATGTCCGAGACCATCGAGCAATCGCTGAGCGAAATCCTCCACCGCCAGCACACGGCCCGCGTGCGTCCCCGCGATCACCACATCATCACCTGATGTGCCAATACTAAAGTCCTTGCTTTACTTTCTTGCGCGCCTATACTCAAGCACATGCTTGACCATGACAACGCTCTCGATCTGACCTTTCAGGCACTGGCCGACGCGTCGCGCCGCGCGATGCTCGCGCGGCTGGCGCAGGGACCGGCGTCGGTGAGCGCGCTCGCGCAGCCGTTGGCGATGTCGTTGCAGGCGGTCATGCAGCACCTCGCCGTGCTCGAGAGCGCGGGGCTGGTGCGAACGGAGAAGGCCGGCCGTGTCCGCACGTGCCGGATCGAACCCCAGGCGCTGAGCCTTGCCGAGCGATGGATCAACCAGCGCCGTCATGAGTGGGAGGGTCATCTCGACCGTCTGGGCGAGTATCTGGCCAGCCTGCCGCCCGAAGGAGCATTCCATGAGGACAGCAAGTGAAGCAGCGTCTGCCGCGCAGCCCAGTCCGCTGAGCGTCGGCCGGACTTACGCGACCACACGCGAGACGGTATTTCGCGCCTGGACCACCACCGACGCCGTGAAGCGCTGGTTTTGCCCGACCGGCTACACCGTGCCCGAAGCGCAGATCGACGCCCGTGTGGGCGGCGCTTTCGATCTGAAGATGCAATCGCCCGAAGGCGAAGCGCACTGGATTCGCGGGCGCTTCGTCGAGATCGACGCCCCGAAGCGTCTCGTCATCGAAATGGAAGTCACGAACGCCAAAGGGCTCGCGCTGTTCGGGGCGCTTACGACGGCGACTTTTACCGATGTGGCGCAGGGCACGCGGCTTGACGTCGAGCAACGGTATACCGTTCACGATCCCGCCTATGCCCGAATGCCCGAAGGCGCTGCCGCCGGTTGGGCACAAACGCTGGACAAACTCGGCCGCGAGGTCATGCGCGAGGCGGCGGCACCGACGCAACGCAGCGTGGTGCATGCGACCTTTCGCATCGAGCGTCAGTACCCTGCGTCGCCCGCACGGGTCTTTCGCGCGCTGAGCGAGCGCGAAGCCAAGGATCGCTGGTTCGCCCGCAGCGACGGGCTCACGGTGGTGGAGCGATCGATGGACGTACGGCCCGGTGGCCGCGAGCGGGTGAGCGGGCGTTGGGCGAGCGGCATGGTATCGACGTTCGACGCCGTGTATTTCGATGTCGTGCCCGACACGCGGCTCGTCTACGCCTACGAAATGCATCTCGATACCCGCAAGATCTCGGCCTCGCTCGCGACGATCGATCTTCGTGCGCATGACGGCGGCACGCATCTGGTCATGACCGAGCAAGGGGCGTTTCTGGACGGTTACGACGATGCAGGTTCGCGCGAACGCGGCACCCAATTGCTGCTCGATGCCCTCGGCGCCTCGCTCGTGGACTGAGACGTTTCATCCCCCATTTGCCTTTCTCCTGCGACGCCGCTTTTCCCTCAATTCTCCGAGGGATCGCGGCGTTTGTCATGGCTGGCGCGCACCGATGTGGTGCATCGATTCTCGTCGAAAACCGCAATAGTTCCTCGACAAATATCGCGTTTTTCATTGTGGCGGCGAGTTCTAGACTTCCTTCCATCGACGGCGCAATGCAAAACAAAGTCGTCGCAACTAGACAGGAGTTAAGAAAATGAACCGCAAGAACATCGCAATCGCCCTTATCGCCGCCGTGGCTTCGCTCGGTGCCGTTGCCAGCAACGCAGCAGAAAATGGCAACAACTATCCTGAAGTCGCCTCGCAAGGTCAGCCGCTCACGCGTGCCGACGTGCTGGCCGATCTGGCACAAGCCCGCGCTCAAGGCCTGATCCCGCACGGCGACGCCGACTATCCGGTGTATGTTGCTTCGGGCTCGGCCAAGAGCCGTGCCGAAGTGAAGTCCGAACTGGCGCAAGCGCGTGCCCAGGGTCTCATGGCGGAAAATGACGTCGACTACCCGATCGTTGCCTCGCAAGGCCCGAGCGTGTCGCGCGCCGACGTGAAGCAAGAACTGGCCCGCGCTCGCGCCGCTGGCGAGCTGGACGTCAGCCAAGGCAGCTAATCGGCCGCTGGCGCTCGCAGCCCAATGAAAAGCCGTCCCGAGTGAGAAGCTCGGGACGGCTTTTTGACGTCGGTACCCCGGGTGGTGAGGCTCAGGCTTTCATGAAACGCAGCGCAAGGCGGGCGAGCTTCGGCACGAAAGTCGGGCGCAACAGGCGCTTGTCGTAGCCGCCCATGCGTCGCGCATCTTCTTCCAGACACAGGGCGATCAGGTCGCGCGGCTTGAGCGACTCGCCGATGTCGGCGGTGCTGGTCGCAGGGAAGTTGGCGTCGCGGGCTACACCGTCGGTATCGATGCCGCGGGCAATCGCCATGCGATCCCAGATCAACGTGACCCAGACGGCCGCGACGCGGGCATAGAACCATGGCCGTTTCCAGAACGGCAGATTGCGCCGGTGCCAGGCCACCCAGTTCGCGAAGAACAGAATGTGCCGGGCTTCTTCCTGAATGACGGGCTCGAATGTCTCGACCAGCGCTTCAGGGAAGTAGCCGGAGCGCTGGGCCGAGCGGAACAGGCCGAAGGCGACGAAGCTGTCGATGCATTCGCTGAAGCCTGTTTTCATCCATGCCCATTCGGCGTCCCTGGGGGGCGGATAGGCGGGTTCGGGCGCGAGCTCGATGCCGTACGCTTCGACCAGTTTGGATAGCACGACCTTGTGGCGGGCTTCTTCTTCGCCGTCCATGACGAGCGCTTCGCGCAGCAGCGGGTCGCGGATCGTCGCCGCGTACGTCGCCACGCGAATCGACGCACGGCCTTCGGTCTGCACGGCAATGTCCCAGATAGGCAAGGCGGTCAGACGCTTGAGGGCGTCGGGCGGCAGCGTAGGCCAGTCGATGACCGCAGGCTTGTAGGGGTTGTGCGACTCGAGCAGCATGCGGCAGAACATGCGTTTGTGGGAGTCCGAACCAATGGGCACGGGGCCATCGACATCGTATTGCCAATGGCGCATGACATGGTCGGCTTGCGCGACGGCTACCGCTCTCGTGTCGGACGTCTGGTCGGGATATCGCATGGGCTATGAGTCTTGTCGGCTTCCGCAAAAATCATACCTCAAGCGAAGATCGGGTGCTGCGCAGAACCCGCTGCCAACAAGACCCGGCACGCGTTTGCGATGCGTCGGAGCGGATACGGCTCGGCGACGAACATCCCCCAAGAGAACAGCCGCGCTGTCACGCTATACGCCATGATCTCGCGCACGCCCAATCCGACAATGACGAGTGCGATCTGCACGAAGACCCGCAGCGAGAGCATGACGTAACGCTGCGTGATGCTGCGTGATGTTGCGTGATGTTGCGTGATGCCTGGAATGCTCGGAATGCCAGCGCAGCAGAACGTTTGGCATGCGCGCGTGGCGGCGCTTTGATAGGCGGGCTGTGAAATATTTGGTAATTGTTGCAGTGCGTGCAACGCGGGTATTCGTCGTATAACGTTTATCGGCGACACACAGATCCTTAGACTGTGAAGTCCGCTGTGGCACTTTCGCAGCTTTTTAGCACTGGACTCATCATGACGTTGACCCTTGAGCAACTTTTCCCGCAGCATCGTCCCGAAGGTGAAGCCGTGGCTACGGCGCTCGACAGCCACGCTGTCGTGCAGGCGCTGTCGCTGGCCTGCGCCGAGCATCCGCTCATCCTGCTGCGCATGATGTACCCGACCACCGATGCCAACACGCACCGCAGCCGCGACGAACTCGCAGAAGTGTTGCATCGTCACGGGTTGCATCAGGTCGCAGGGCTGATCGAAGAGGAAGCGCCGTACCTGATGTTCACGTCGCCCGAGCACGCGCATCTCACGCTCGTGGAAATTCGCCGCTACTCGGCGGCCATCGCCGTGCATCTGTACTATCGCGGCCTGGCGGGAAGCGAGGCCGAAGCGCGTCTGCGCGCCGATGCGAGCGCACCGGCCGAAGGACATTTCCGCCCGTTCGACGGATTCGCCCGCGCCATGTGAGCAGGCAGGCGAAACTCCCCCACCCCGGGAGAGTGACGCCGACCCGAGGCTCAGGCGCGGCCGTCATCCGGGCGGTGTTCGCTGCCGGTGCTCGTGGGATTTGAGGGCTGTGAGGTTGGCGAGGCTGGCGATGCGGAGGGTGTTTGCCTTGTGACAGGCGCCGTCTCGCCATCCCAACCGAACGTGACATGCCGCTGCGCGTGCCGCTGTTCGCGCTCTCGCGCCATTTGTTCTTCGAACTGACGGCGGCCTTCCTTCGCCGTGGCGATCATCTTGTTGCGATCCTGATAGGCCGGGTACATCTCGTCAGTCAGTCGCCGGTTGGCGCGACGAAAGGCCATCGTCGCCTCGCGCGCTTCGGCGGCGGGCCAGCCCAGTTCCTCGAGCACCGAGCGCGCGCTTAACAGCGACGACTCGAAGACTTCCCGCTCGATGTGCTTCACGCCACGATCGCGAAGCTGGAACAAATGGCCGACGTTGCGCGCCCGCGCGATGACAGGCACGTCAGGGAAATGCTCGCGCATGAGCCCGGCGATCTCGAGTGATTGATCGATGTCGTCCACCGCCACGACGACGGCACGCGCCTGCGCGACTCCCGCGACGCGCAGCAGATCGAGACGCGTGGCATCGCCATAGAACACACGAAAGCCGAACTGACGAACGCTCTCGATGGTGTCGGGATCGTGATCGAGCAAGGTGATCGACACGCCTTGCGGCATCAGTGCGCGCCCGACGATCTGACCGTAGCGGCCGAAGCCGCAAATCACCACACTGGCCGATTGCGGCTCGGCAATCTCCTTCATGCGCGGCGATCCCTTCAGGCTGTAGCGCGGCAGCAGCCATTTGTCGATCGCCACGAGCAGCAGCGGCGAGATCAGCATCGACAGCGCGACTGCGCCGATCAGGAACGACGACACGGCGGGCGGTAACACTTGCGGGCCTGCCGACTGAAACACCACGAAGGCAAATTCACCGCCCTGTGCGAGCAGCAGTGTGAAGATCGGCCGTTCCTGATAAGGCAGTTTCATCAACCGCGACACCCCGTAGATGGCCAGCCCCTTCAGGGCCATGAAGCCGAGCACCACGGCGATCATGCGCAGCGGTTGCGCGAGCAGCACACCGAAGTCGATGCTCATGCCGACCGCGATGAAGAACAGCCCGAGCAGCAGTCCTTTGAACGGTTCGATGTCGGTTTCCAGCTCGCGGCGGTATTCGCTCTCGGCGAGCAGCACGCCGGCGAGGAAGGCGCCGAGCGCCATCGACAGCCCGACCCATTGCATCAGCGCGGCGATCGAGACGACGAGCAACAGCGACGCCGCCGTGAAAATTTCCGGCGTGCGGCTGTTGGCAATCCAGCGCAGCAGTGGTCGCAGCACAAGGCGACCACCGAGGATGATGGCGGCGATCACGCCAACGATCTTCAGCGCTTCGAGCGCGCGCGCCGTGCCCGTCAACGCATGGCTGTCGATCGAGTTGGCGAGCAGCGGCAGCAGCGCGAGAATCGGGATCGCGGCGACGTCCTGAAACAGCAGGATCGAGAAGCCCGCCTGACCGCTCGGCGTGCCGAGCAGATTGCGCTCTGCCATCACCTGCAAGGCGATGGCAGTGGACGACAGCGCCAGCCCGAGCGCGGCAACGAGCGCGACGCGCCACGGCGCACCGAGCGCCATGCCGGCGCCGAAGAGCAACACCGCGCAGCCGAAGACCTGCGCGGAGCCCCATCCGAAGATCGGCCGTCGCAGATTCCACAGACGTCGCGGCTCCAGTTCGAGGCCCACGAGAAACAGCATCAGCACCACGCCGAATTCGGCGAAGTGCAGCACGTCTTCCACGCGCGCGACGAGGCCGAGACCCCACGGGCCGATGGCGATCCCGGCGGCGAGATACCCGATGATCGCGCCCAGTCCCAGGGCACGGGAGAGCGGCACGACGATGACAGCCGCCGCAAGGTAGATCAGGCTGGCAAGCAACCAGGCCGGTACGTGTTCCATCAGGGGGTCCTCCCGGCACCGGCGTTCGTGAGGTCGTCGTCAGTGCTTGCGATGTCGGCCGTGCTGCGTGGGCGATCGGCCTGCGGAATGTCGCAACACTCGGGGGCGTCTGCCATCGAAATCAGTTCCGGCCATCTCGGGTATGTCGCCAGCCGGCCGGCGAACTCGCTCACGTGTGCGTCGAGGGTGGCCTCGTCATTGCGCCGTGCGCCGTGAAACACGTGTGGCGGGAGGAATCGCATGCCGCACAGTCGCGCTGTCTGTTCGTAGGCGGGCAGGAACGCGGAGAAGTCGTGCTGGTTGTAGCCCTCGGGGCGATAGCTCGACGCCGGTCCGCCGGTGCTCGCCACGAGCCAGAGATCTTTGTTGGCGAGCGCATGGCCATCGTGGCCGTACGCCCAGCCCCACGAGAGCACGTCGTCGAGCCAGAGCTTTTGCAGCGGCGGCATGCTGTACCAATAGATCGGATGCACCAGCACGATCAGGTCGGCGCGCGCGACGCGTTGCTGTTCGGCAGCGACATCGATGCTGAAGTCGGGATACGTCGAGTACAGATCGTTGACGTCCACACCCGCGATGCTGCGGGCGGCGTCGAGCAGGCGACGATTGACGCGCGAGTCGCGCCAGCGCGGATGCGCCACGATGACATAGACGGCTCGCGCCGGCACGTCGTCGCCGGTGGTGGCATCGGTGTGCCGAGATGCGCTCGAGAGACGGGAGGATGCGGGGGCAGTCATGCGGGGGAGGATACCGCATTCATGTGACGCCCGGCAGCGCGGCGTTGCGCGCTCTCGGATGGCATCGCCGGGTAAAGACGACGGCGCTTGGGGCGGCGGTGGTTACGGACTACGGTGGCCGGGAACATCGCCGGCTAAGGACGATGATGGCTTCCGTCACCGCGGGTTAAAGACATCGGTGGCGAAAGCCGTTAAGTGTGGATAAGCTTTGTTCAGCTTTCGAGGGCTGCAATGCGCCGCCGGGCGTGCTGCGGTCAAAGGACAGATAACAAGAACCTTCGCGCCGGTGCGGCGTCAACCGCACGCGCCTGCGCCATACCGACATGTCGCCGCAAGCCTTTCGCAATACCGTCAATCTGATCTACCACGGCCGCAACGTGGCGCTCACGCTGTTGCTCATCGCGTTGCTCTACAACCAGACGTTCTGGGTTTTCGCGAGTGCTGTCGCCGCGGCGCTGTGCACCGGCGCGTTGCAAGAGGCGGCGCGCATGCCGCAGGATGAAGACCTGCCGCCGCGTCCGCTCGTCATTCAGGTGTTGCGCATTTCGGTGCCGCTGCTGCTCACCATGTTCGCGATCGGGTACGGCGCGGTGTGGCTCAATCGCCATTTCGGCTGAACGCGCTGAGCGTGCCGAGCGCGCCGAATATGCCAGACGCGCTGGCGCGCGGACGGACGCACGCCGTAGCGCGCCCCGTCCGCTTTCCTCGTCAGACCGTTATTTGACGAACTGGATATCGTTCGGCGCCTGCGGCGGGAGTTTCACGGCCAGCACCTTGAACTCGCCACTGGTGTTCTGCGAACCGGCGTGCACGGTGCCGCGCGGAATCACGATCAGATCGCCCGGATGCACCTCGCGCTGCTGGTCGCCCAGCCAGAACGTGCCGCTGCCCGAAATCACGTACTGAATTTCATCGGCATCCTGATGGGTGTGACGCGGCACGTTGCCGCTTTGCACCGCAATCGTGCCATTGGGCGTGGCGACCAGCGTACGCGAGCGCAGTGTGCCGACATTGGGTACGAGCGGGCCGATCTGTTCATCGGTCATGGCACCGACGTCGATGATCTGTGCACTCAGGGCAGTCGACTGCGCCATTGCGCCGGGCATCAGGTGAGAAGAGAGGAAGCCCGCAGCGAACGCGGCGGGTACAGCGGCAAGCAGGACATAGCGACGCATGTTCTTTTTTTCCTTTGCGAAGACGTGAGCAAACGACAGCAAGGACAGACACGGACGAACGACTTGCGCGATGCGCGGGGACTGCACCCGTCGTCAGGGCGGGCAGGGCTCGCGGCAAATCGATGCGTGCGGCGAGCCCTGTGAGGGACTATACGCGTTCTCGCGCCGGGGCGCGAGGCGATGCGGCGGGGGATGGCCCTAATGGCCCGAATGGCCTGTATTGCCGGTATGGCGGGCGTCAGGCGTTCGTGTGCGGTTGGGCGTCGCCCGGCTTGTGCAGCAGGGCGTTGCGACGCGCATACGTGAAGTAGATCACCATGCCGATGACGAGCCACACGACGAAGGCGATCCACGTGGCCGCTTGCAGGTGCGCCATCAGGAACAGACACAGGCCGGCCGAGATGATCGGCACGACCGGAGCGCCCGGCACGCGGAACGCGCGCGGCAGGTCCGGACGCGTGCGACGCAGCACCAGCACGGCGACCGACACCAGCGCGAACGCCGACAGCGTGCCGATATTGATCAGCTCGGCGAGCACGCCCAGCGGCACGAAGCCCGCGATGACGGCGAACACCACACCGATGATCCATGTGCCGGCGAATGGCGTCTTGTGCTTCGGGTGGAGGCGGGAGAGCATCGGCGGCAGCAGGCCGTCGCGCGACATGGCGTAGGTAATGCGCGTCTGACCGTAGGTCATCACCAGAATCACGGTCGTCATGCCGAGAATCGCGCCCAGATCGACGAAGCCGGCAATCCAGTTCTGGCCGGCGTATTGCAGTGCCAGCGACACCGGGTGATCGACGCCCGCGAACTGCGCGAAAGGCACGATCCCCGTCATGATCGCGGCGACCGTCACGTAAAGCAGCGTGCACACGAGCAGCGAGCCAATGATGCCGATCGGCAGATCGCGGCCCGGGTTACGCACTTCTTCGGCGGCCGACGTCACGGCATCGAAGCCGATGAATGCGAAGAACACGAGGGCGGCGGCGTTGAACATGCCGCTGGTGCCGAAGGGCATGAACGGTGTCCAGTTGGCCGGCTTCACATGCCAGACACCCACGGCGATGAACAGCAGCACCACACCGATCTTGATCGCGACCATCACGTTGTTGATGCGCGCAGACTCGCGCACGCCGTAGGACAGCACCCACGTGATGAGCAGCATGATGACGACGGCCGGCAGGTTGATGAACGTGGTGACGCCCGGCACGCTGCCCGGCGCGGCCGTGATGGCGGCCGGCAGATGCAGGCCGAAGCCGGCTGCGAGCGACTGGAAGTAGCCCGACCAGCCGACCGAGACGGCGGACGACGCCAGACCGTACTCCAGCATCAGATCCCAGCCGATTATCCACGCGACGATCTCGCCGAGCGTGGCGTAGCTGTACGTGTAGATGGAGCCGGAGACGGGAATCGTCGACGCGAATTCGGCGTAGCACAGCGCGGCGAAGCCGCACGCCATGGCCGCGATCATGAACGAGACGGTGAGCGCGGGGCCGGCGGTGAGGGCGCCCGTGCCGGTGAGCACGAAAATGCCGGTACCGATGATGGCGCCGATGCCCATCAGGACGAGATCGATCGGGCCCAGGACTTTCTTGAGACTGCCGGTGCGGCTCGCGACCAGCATGTTCTCGATGTTTTTGGTTCGGAAAAGACTCATGACCTGCAAAAGGTTCCTGCAACGTGTACCCCTGGCGTTCGCGTTGTGCGCGCCATTGGGGGAATCCGCGGGAGACATGTCCCGCGACCTGGCTGCAAGGGCACCCTGGGCTTGTGGCCGCTCGTTCCCATGCTTGGCAGATGGCCACAGGGCAACACGCACCACGTCATTGCGCTAACGCTGCCGGTGCACGAGGCACCGGCGTTCGACCGTCATTGGCGTGCGCGTATAGCGCGCGCCGGATGCGGCATGGCGATAGGCTGACCGCGGCGTGCGAAGGGCACGCCGGGGCGGGACGAACACGATCGAGACTTACGGAGGATCCCGCCGGACTGCCGTGACCGTCGCGGTTTTCGCAACGACACACCGGGGAAAGTGGGTCTGCAATGTGAGGGCCAGATCGACGCGGGGGCGTCGGCCGGGCAAGGGTTCGCTGTCCTGCGGTCCGGCCATCGGCGCCTGATCGGCACCTCCGCCTGGCCGGAATTGCTCACATTTTAAGCGTTTTTCCCAAAGCTCGTGCAGCGGTTGCTGAATTTGGGGTCATATCGATGGCGAGCCACCGAAAAACGGGCTGGTGCCGTGGCCGGGAGCGGGTAACGGCGCACGGCGCACGGCGGACGGCAGGTGGAGGGATGAGATGGCCGCCGCATCGCGAATGGCGCAACGCGTGCGGCCAACTGCATCCGCTACATCATCCGCATTAGCGGTTCGGCCCGCCGTGGCCGCCGCCTCCCGAGCCACCGCCGGGCGGGCGTCCACCGTGGCCACCGCCATGTCCTCCCCCATGCCCGCCACCGGGTGGGCGCGGGCCGGGGCCGGCACCATGCCCCGGAGGACGCGGCCCCGGCCCATGACCGGCGCCGTGGCCGGGGGGACGAGGGCCGGGGCCTGCCCCATGTCCCGGCGGCCGGGGTCCTGGCCCCGGATAGTGCCCCGGCGGGCGCCCCGGGCCGCCCCAAGACGGCGGACGGGGTCCGGGCGGCGGGCGGTGCCAATAGCGCTGATCGTTGTACCACGGGCGATTGCGGTAATAGTTGCCCCAATACGCACCGATGGAGAAGGTCACGATCGGCAGCCCGATCATCATGCCGTAGTTGAGCACCGGCACCGGATTGCCCTGATACGGATAGCTGAGCAGCGCCGCGTAGACCCAGCCGCGCGTGCCGGGCAGGCCCACGTCGCACCACGAGTAGCCGGCCACGCAACCGTAGACTGTTACCGGCATGCCCGCACTGGCCTGCGCGACGACCGGATAGTCGCTCGCCGGACCCGCGCGCACGTTGGCATGGGCATTGATGACGGCCTGCCCGGCCTGTGCCGAGGCCACCTCCGGCAGCGCCACCAGAGTCGTTGCGCCCGCGAGCACGAGCGGCAAAGTCCATTTGTTCATCGTCGTCTCCCTGTCATGACGATGCGATGGGCCCGGCGAACCTTTCGCGCGGGCCGAACAGCGCATCCATCGTTACATGCCAGTTCGACCGGCCGTATGGACAGATGGTTTTGTGTAACGCGTAACGAAACAGGGCGGCAATATTTGTTTGCATTACTTTCGTTACACGACTGACAAACGATCAGTACAGCACGACCGAGCGAATCGATTCGCCGCGCTTCATCAGATCGAAGCCTTCGTTGATCTGATCGAGGCGCAGCGTGTGCGTGATGAGGTCGTCGATGTTGATCTTGCCTTCCATGTACCAGTCGACGATTTTCGGCACATCGGTGCGACCGCGGGCGCCGCCGAACGCCGAGCCCTTCCACTCGCGCCCGGTCACCAGTTGGAACGGACGCGTGCTGATCTCCTGACCCGCAGCGGCCACGCCGATGATGAACGACTGGCCCCAGCCCTTATGGCAGCACTCGAGCGCCTGACGCATGGTCGTCACGTTGCCGATGCACTCGAACGAGTAATCGGCGCCGCCGTCGGTCAGTTGCACGATGGTGTCGACAACGTTCTCGACGTCCTTCGGGTTGATGAAGTGCGTCATGCCGAACTTCTTGGCGAGTTCCACGCGACCCGGGTTGATGTCGACGCCGATGATCTTGTCGGCACCGACCATCTTCGCGCCCTGAATCACGTTCAGGCCGATGCCGCCCAGGCCGAACACCACGACGTTCGCACCCGCTTCGACCTTCGCCGAGTAGACGACGGCACCCACGCCGGTCGTCACGCCGCAGCCGATGTAGCAGACCTTGTCGAAGGGGGCGTCGGAGCGCACCTTCGCCACGGCGATTTCCGGCACGACGATGTAGTTCGAGAACGTGGACGTGCCCATGTAGTGGAAGATGGGCTTGCCGTCGAGCGAGAAGCGCGAGGTGGCGTCCGGCATCAGGCCGCGGCCCTGCGTGCTGCGGATCGCCTGACACAGGTTGGTCTTGCGCGACAGGCAGAACTTGCACTGGCGGCACTCGGGCGTGTACAGCGGAATGACGTGGTCGTCTTTCTTCAGCGTGGTGACGCCGGGGCCGACGTCGACGATGACACCTGCGCCCTCATGGCCGAGGATGGCGGGGAAGATACCTTCCGGATCGGCGCCGGAGAGTGTGTAGTAGTCCGTATGGCAGATGCCGGTGGCCTTGACCTCGATCAGCACCTCGCCGGCGCGCGGCCCTTCCAGATCGACTTCCTCGATGGTCAGGGGTTTGCCCGCTTCCCAGGCAATGGCGGCTTTGGTTTTCATGGCGATATTCCTCGTTGCAACGTCGTTCGGGGGAGTCCCTTCGCGACGTACCATACCGCGTTCTAAAGTCACGCGCGAGTCTTGACACGCCATCTCAGCGCAAAAAGCGGGGCTGAGCCCAACAATTGCCGCCCTTGCGCTCACGAGGGCTTTGCCGTCGGCTCATAGATCGTGAGCGGCCCGCAATTCTCCTCTGTCACGAAAAACGCGAGCAGACGGGCCGGATGCACGGGGTCCGGGTTCTCGGTCATCGTGTGCAGCGTGCCCGGCGGCTCGAACCAAGTCTGATTGGCGTGATACGTAATGGGTAAGTCTGCGTTCAACTGCGAGCGAATGGTGCCCTCGAGCACGACCGCTGTGACCGCGCCGGGATGACGGTGCGCGGGCGAGAAGGCCAGCGGCGGAAACTCGACGATGGCGGTGGTCACCGACTTGCCGGGGGCATTCGCCAGCGGTTCGCACGACAGCGGCTTGACGATTGTGCCGGGGCGGGCCGCCGCGCCCGCGCTGCCGGAAGCACTTGAGGCGCTCGCCATTGCGGTGAGTCGCGCATTGGCGTCGGACGACGAGACGCGCTCCAAGATCGAATGATCGGCGCTGAGCGTCAGCGAGCACAGGGCGTCGAACCAGCCGGGCAGGGCACGTTGTGCGGGCGGGGTGAGCGCGAGGCCGACGGCGGCCACGCCCAGCGCGGTGAGTGTGGCGGCGGTGCGACTCGCCGGCAAGCTTGCAGACGTCGACTGCGCGAATGGACTTAATTGACGTAATGGACGTAATGCATGTAATGCACGCAAAGGGCGCAGCAGTTTAGGTAAGGGCCGCATGGCGAGGTCTCCGAATGGGACCTCAGCTTAGGGAGCCGATGTCCTGTCCGGTAGCGCCAAAAAACGACCAATCAACTAGGCCATTGCGGGTGGCACGATCTCGCGCGTCAGCGGCGCGCGCCGGCGCCCAGCGGTGCCACGATGTGATACAGGCCGTGCATGTCGACGGGCCGGGCGAACCAGTAGCCCTGAGCTTCGTCGCAGCCCAGTTCGGTGAGTCGTTGCGCCTGCGCCTGCGTCTCCACACCCTCGGCCGTCACGCGCAGACCGAGCGAGTGGGCCATGGCGATGACCGCGCTCACGATGGCGTGGCTCGGGCCGTGCGTGAGCATGTCGCGCACGAAGGTCTGGTCGATCTTCAGGCGATGGACCGGGAAGCGTGTGAGGTAGGAAAGGCTGGCGTAGCCCGTGCCGAAGTCGTCGACGGCGATCTCCACGCCCATGTCGTGCAGCGAGCGCAGAGTCCCGACGGCGGCGCTCGAGTCGCCGAGCAGCACGGTTTCCGTGATCTCGATCTCCAGATGACGAGGCTCCAGCGCATGGGCATTGAGTGCGCGTTCGACCATACCGACGACATCTTGCCGTGCGAACTGCTGCGCCGAGACATTGACGCAGATGCGCGGCAGTTGCCCGCACCGCCGCAGCAGACGACTGGCTTCGCGGCAGGCCGTGTGCATCACCCATTCGCCGAGTGGCAGGATCAGCCCCGAGGTTTCGGCAATCGGGATGAATTCCGCCGGCCCGACCGGGCCGAGCGACGGATGCCGCCAGCGCAGCAGCGCCTCCGCGTTGCGAATCACGCCATCCGACAGGCTGACCTGCGGCTGGTAGACGAGATGCAGTTGAGAGCGCGCTTGCTCGTGCACCGCCGCGCGCAACAAGGTTTCGAGTTCGTTGCGCCGTTGCGCTTGCGCGTCCATCTCGGCGCTGAAGAAACGCACGCCGCCACCGGCCGCGCTGGCAATGCCAAGGGCAATGTGGGCACGACGCAGCAGTGTCTCGGGCGTATTGCCGTGGTCGGGATAGCTCACGGCACCGATACTCGCGTCGAGCGCGACGGCATTCTGATCGACGTCCACCCATTGCGCGAGCCGCGCCTGAATCCGCGCGGCCAGCAGACGCGCCCCGTCGCCCGTTTCATTGGTGACGATGACGAACTGACTGCCGCCAAGGCAAGCGAGCGCGTCTTCGGGGCCGCTGGCTTCGCGAAGACGTTCGGCGGCAATGCGCAGCGCCAGTTCGGCGGTCGGCGGGCCGAACGTGCTGCGCAGCTTGCGCAAATGATCGAGTTCGACCACCAGCACCGTCAGCCCGGTCTGTTGATGGGCACACCGATGGATCGCCAGTTCAAGCCGTTCACTCAGCAGGGTCTGGTTGGGCAGATTGGTGACGGGGTCGTGGTGCGTGACATACCAGAGCCTGGACGCCACCTGTACCTGCTGCGAGAGATCGAGCACGATGCCGACCCAGCGCCGCTCGCCGGGCGCATGTTCAACGCACGAGAGCGCCAGCCGCACCGGCAGCCAATTGCGCTTGCGGGTGAGGAGATGCCACTCGTCGTCATAGGGCACGGCTTCGGTGGCCGACAGACTGGCCAAGGCGGGCAGGCGGCGGCGCGCCAGTTCCGAAGGATCGAGCAACGAGAGAAAGCTGCGCTTGCCCAGCAGGTCGGCGGGCCGATAGTCCGTCAGACGGGTGAACGCGGCGTTCATGCGTTCGATCATGCCGTCGTCGTTGCAGACGAACATGGCATAGGGTGCACTGTCGAGCGCGGCACGGCTCAACTCGGCCTGGACATCGGGCACCCGACGAGGCACAGGATCGTTCATGCCAGTGCCTCCCGAAAGCCGGCCCGGCCGGAGTTCAGGAACGTCATGCAACACCTCCCTGGCGTCGCGATTTTTATCTCGATAATCAAGCGATCGGATCGCACGATTCCCGTTGTTTATCAAATGCTTATGAGCGCCATTCTGCCACGTCGCGAGCGCACGTGGGCAAGGGAAAACGCGGGGGGGTGAAGGGGTTTCGCAAATGCCCCGGCACGTGCATGCTGTGCATGGGCAGTCCACCGAAACGCCTGATGGAGCGGCCATGGCAGCACAGGGCAATGTGCCGGCGGGAGCGGGCTGCTGTGGTCTCGTTCATGTGGCCTGAGGCCAAGCTTCGGTATCATGCGGCCTGACTCAAGCGAATGCCATGCGCAATAACCGCCGGATATTGCGTTGCGTGCCCGCTACGACACACTTTTTTCGGCAGAGGAAGACCGCGTTGCATTACGTCTGGACATCGTCGAGCGGCATGACAAAGGGTATCGGGCGAGAACGCCGAGCGCCTCGTCGTCTGCACGCGCGTCTGGCGCATCCGGCGCGCTTGCTACGCTTCTTCTTGCCGCTCCTGTGTTGGGCCGCACTCGGCAATGCCGTCGCGCAGACGTCTGACGCCGCCCCGCCAGCCACTCCCGCTACGCCCGCTACGCCCGCCGCCCCCCCTGCCGCCCCCGCCGCCCCCGCCAGCGCCAGTGCGCGAGACGCCAACGTGCGACAAGTGGTGCTTGGCATCATCAGCTTCACTCGCTGGCCGACACCGCCGGCCAAAGTGCGCCTGTGCGTGAGCGGCAACACCGACTACGCGCGCGACCTGCTCTCGGGGCCCTTGCCAAGCAGCGGATTGCCGGTCGAAGCGCAACGCATGTCCGTCGCTGAACCCGCCATCGGTTCGTTATGCGACGCGTTGTATCTTGGCGCCGTGAGCGACGCCGAGCGCCGGCAATTACTGGCGAACCTCGCCGGTCACCCCGTCTTGACGATCAGCGAGCGAAACGACTCGTGCACGCTCGGGACCATGTTTTGCCTGAACGTCGATCCCGAGCGCGTGACGTTCGACATCAACCTGGACACCGTCGCACGCAGTGGCGTGCGTGTGCACCCCAACGTGCTGAAACTGGCGCGAAAGCCGGGGACACCATGACGACCCAACGCCCCCAAATTCCCGCGATGCCTCCCGGTTCCGGCGCCCCCGCCCCGGTTTCCGGGCTGCCGCCGCACCTCCCCCCCGATCCGCCGGCGGGTGGCGATCACGAGCCGCCGCTCGCGGGTCGCACCGCCACACCGCAAGCGCAGACCCGTCGCAGCCGGCCGTCATTGCAGCGAGTGTTGCGCCGTACCCACTTGCGTCTGGCGGTCTCCGCGGTCGTGCTTGCCGCCGTGGCGCTCTCACTCGTGGCATGGCTCGCCTTGCGCGCGTACGCCGAGAACAATCTGCTGCTCATCGGACGTTCGCTCGCCTACACCGCAGAGGCTGCCGTCGTGTTCGGCGACCGCGTGGCCGCCCAGGAGGCGATCGCGCTGATCGCCAACGAAGAAGACATCTTTCAGGTGCGCGTACTCGACGCGCGCAACGCGCAGTTCGCGCTGTGGCGCCGCCGTGACGGCAGTGCGCTCGCGCGCGTCGAGCGCATGGTCGCCGACGTGGCGCTGCCCGGCGCCGTCACGCTGCCGATTCGTCACGACGGGAAGGTCGTCGGCTATATCGAAGTGCAGGGAGAAGGGCATCAATTCTTCGTCTTCCTGCTCAGTGGCGTGAGCGGCATACTCGCCTGTCTGCTCGTGACGTTTGCGGTGTCGAATGTGCTCGCCAAGCGCATGCATCGCGATATCGTCAAGCCACTGCGCGCGCTCGCCGAAGTGGCGCACGCGGTGCGCCGGGAGCGGGCGTTCCATCAGCGTGTGGCCGCCACACCCTTGGCGGAACTCAAGGAACTCGGCGACGACTTCAACGCGTTGCTCGACGAATTCGAGGGGTGGCAGAACCATTTGCGTGCGCAGAACGCCACCCTTGCGCATCAGGCCAATCACGATCCGTTGACGGGGCTGCCGAACCGGGCCTATTTCGAGTCGCGCCTGGCGCAAGCGCTCGCCGACGCGCGTGAGCTCGGCACGCACGTCGCGCTGCTGTATCTCGACAACGACCGCTTCAAGGAGATCAACGATCAGTTGGGCCATGATGCCGGCGATGCCGTGCTCGTGGCCGTTGCCGAGCGTTTGCGCCAGCCGTTGCGCGAGGGCGATCTGGTCGCGCGTCTGGGCGGCGATGAGTTCGCCGTCATGCTGCCGGGCGTGCGTCAGACCTCGAACGCCGTGCGACTCGCGCAAAGCGTGCTCGTGGGCATGGAGAAACCGATCGTGCTGCCCAATGGCAGCGAAATCGTCACGACGATGAGCATCGGCGTCGCGTTGTACCCCACCCATGCCGAGGACGCCAACGGGCTGTTGCGCGCAGCGGACGCGGCGATGTATCAGGCCAAGCGTGTCGGCGTCGGCACCTGGCACGTTGCGGAAAGCCCCAAGAGATAAGGCGGCGCGCAGCGGCTAAGCTGAAAGAGAGCATCACGATCAATGACGACCGGATTACACAACGCAATGGGGACTGGATTTGGACTTCGCTGTTGACACTCAAGACTCGCGCCCACGCCTGCTGAACCGGACTTTCGCGGCGTGCCTCGTTCGCGCCATCACCCGATGGAAGACGTCTGCACGGACGTTGCTGGGGATCTTCTGCCTGCTGGGTTTCGGGGCGCTGGCCGGCTGCCAGACCACGCCGGTTCACGGCCTGACGGCCGAGCAGATTGCGGCCCTCAAGGCAGAGGGCTTCAAGCAGACCGATGAAGGCTGGGAGTTCGGCCTGTCGGATACGGTGCTCTTCGATACCGACAAGTTCGTGTTGCGCGACGCCGCGCGGCAGACGGTCTCGCGCATCGGCGGCACGCTCGTGCGGGTTGGCCTGCACGAGGTTCGCGTCTATGGCTATACCGACTCGATGGGCGGCGATGCCTACAACGAGCAGCTCTCGGCTCGCCGCGCCGATGCGGTGGCCAACGTGCTGGTCGAGGCCGGCATGCAACGCGCCGGGATTCAAACGATCGGTGCCGGCAAGCGCAACCCCGTGGCGGATAACAGCACGCCCGCGGGCCGTGCGCAGAATCGGCGCGTGGCCATCGTCATTTCGACGCGCTGACGCGCTGCGTCTCGAGACGCCGGGTTTCGCCACATCAAACCGCGCGTGACCTCGGCATCGCGTGCGGCGACGTCAGCCTTTTCCATCGACCACAATCAGGCACAATGGCGGCTGTCGCCGGACGATTCCGGCCGAATTGCCTACGTTGTCCCGATGCTCCCGACGTTTCTGATCCACCGGTCTTCTTCCGCCAACGGTTTGCGCCGAACGCCTCGTGCGCTGCCTGTGTTGCCGGCGTTTCGTATGCTGCGCGTGGCGTTGACCGGTGCGCTGTTCGCTGTCGCGTTGGCGGGCGTGCCGTCGTCAGCCTTCGCGCAGAACGCACGCGTGGGTGCGTGGGCGACGGCACCGCAAGCCGTGGCACAGCATCCGGCGGCACCGTCGTTCAATCGTGCGCCGGCCGTGAGCGGGCGCACCGTGCGTCAGATTGTCTTTCCAACCCTTTCCGGTAACGACGTCCGTGTGCGTTTTTCCAATGCTTACGGCACGCAGCCGTTGGTGATCGATCGCGCGAGCCTTGCCGTGTCGGTGCGAGGTGCGGCGGTGGATGCCGCCAGCCTGCGCGCGCTGACGTTCGGCGGCCAGCCGATGGCACGCATCGCGCCAGGCGCTTCGCTGGAGAGCGATCCGCTGCCCTTCGCCGTTCGAGCCGGAACGCCGCTGGCTGTGAGTCTTTTCACACGGGAAGCGAAGCCGCCGACCACGTGGCACAAGATCGCGCAGCAGACCGCGTTCCTGAGCGGTGCGGGAGATTTCGTGGAGACCGCTCAGGCGTCGGCGTATCCCACGCGCTTCACGAATACGCTCTGGCTGGCCGGCCTTAGCGTGGTGCCGGAGGTGCCTGCGCACGCCATCGTCACCATTGGCGACTCGATTACGGACGGCATGCGCAGCACGCTGAACGCGAATCGGCGCTGGCCGGACGTGCTGGCGCGGCGTCTGGAGAGTGCCGGGCGGCGTGACATCGCCGTGCTCAATCTCGGCATCAGCGGCAACCGTTTGCTGCACGATTCGGCCTGCTACGGCGAGCGCCTCGTTGCGCGCTTCCGGCGCGACGCGCTGGAGCAGCCGGGCGTGCGCACGGTCGTCGTGCAGATCGGCATCAACGACATCAATTTCGGTTACGTGCCGCCTCACGGCGGACTCGACTGCGACGTGCCGCACGTGATCGTGAGCGCGCCCGACATGATCGCGGGGTATCAGTCGCTCATCGCGGCGGCGCGTTCGCGCAATGTCCGCATTCTCGGCACGACCATTCCGCCGGGCAAGCTGCCGCCCGAGCGCGAAGCGGTGCGCGAAGCCGTCAACCAATGGGTGCGCACGGGCGGGGCCTTCGACGGTGTGATCGATTTCGACGCCGCCTTGCGCGATCCGGCGCAGCCCACGCGCATGCTGCCGCGTCTGGACAGCGGCGACGGCACCCACCCGAGCGACGCCGGCTATGCCGCAATGGCTGACGCCGTGCCGCTGCCGCTGGTTCTCGGCAACGCGAAGTAACCTTCTGGCCTCTCAGGCACGCGCGGGCTCAGCGTTCGCGCCGTACGCCGACCGTCACCTGTTGCAGACGCGCGACGTCGGGCGAGCGCAGCCACTCCGGATGCGCGAGGCAGTGGCGGAACAGCGCTGTGGCGTCGTCTCCCCAGTACAGCTCCCCGTCATAGGCAAACGTCGGCACGCCGAATACCCCGGCGGCAATCGCCGCTTCGGTGTTCGCGCGCAGCGCGGCCTTGGTCTCAGGCGCCTCGGCACGGGCGATCGCGTCGTCAGCGCTAAGCCCCAGACGCTCGCTCAGGTCTTGCCAGCCTTGCGCATCGGTGACGTCGCGCCCCTGCGCCCAGATGAACCGGAAGATCGTGCGCACCACGTCATGCGTCGCGCCGAGCGCCACAGCCAGACGCAGCACCCGGACCGGGTGAAACGGATGCACCGGCGGCATGCGGAACGCGATGCCGTCCTGCTCGGCGCGGAACTGGGCCATGCGGTACGTGAAGATGCGTTTGTGCGGCGTCTCGGCCGGCCCCTGCGTTTGCAGATGCGCGAGGATCGCACCCAGCACGATCGGCTTGAGATCGATGGCGAGCGATCGCGGCAACGTGTCGAAACGCTCGAACTGCAAATAGGCGAAAGGGGACGCGAAATCGAAATACCACTGGGCACGACGCGCAGGGGTGTCGGCAGCTTGCGACATGAGGCACGGTCTCCTGGACAGGGATTCGGGACACGTTTCGGGGGCGGCTTCGGAGAGTTTAGCGGCCTATGGCGGACGTTTGTACCCGTGGCAGTGTGCGACGGATGCGGAAAAGTCCATCAATTCAGCGGGTTAGGCGTCGATTCAATAACTATCGGTTATTTGAATATATCGTATCCGATATAACGATTTTTATTATCAAAGCGAAGTTTTTAGACTTGCAGTCATTCCAGAGGAGTGCCTGCGATGACCACAAAAGCCCATATCACCCGCCCCGCCACGGCCAGCCGACCCGATACGCTGGTACCGGATCAGCACAATCCTTGGGCCGGTCTGATCCTCTCGACGGTGATCGCTTTTGTGGCGCTGTTGCTCGGTCGTCAGATGCCGCTCATCGGCGGCCCGGTGTTCGGCATCCTGCTCGGCATCGTCGTTCGCAACGTGTTCGCGCCCGGCGCACGCTACGAAGCCGGTATCAAGTTCGCCTCGAAGTATGTGCTTCAGTGGTCGATCATCGCGCTCGGCTTCGGCCTGAGCCTCACGCAGGTGGCCCACACGGGGCTCGAGTCGCTGGCGGTCACGGCGGTGACGATCACCGCTGCCGGTCTGTCGGCCTGGGGGCTGGGGCGTCTGCTCGGCGTTGGCGACAAGCTCAAGCTGCTCATCGGCGTGGGCACGGCGATCTGCGGCGGATCGGCGATTGCGGCGGTCACGCCCATCGTCAAGCCGGACGATCACGAAACGGCCTTCGCGATCTCGACCATCTTCCTGTTCAACATTGCGGCCGTGCTGCTGTTCCCGATGCTGGGTCACATGCTGCACCTGTCGGACCTCGGCTTCGGGATGTGGGCCGGCACGGCGATCAACGACACGTCGTCGGTGGTGGCCGCCGGTTACAGCTACAGCAAGGCGGCGGGCGATTACGCAACCATCGTCAAGCTCACGCGTGCCACGCTGATCATCCCGATCTGCCTGTCGCTCGCTGCCATCGTGGCCTACCGCGCCAAGCGCGCCGGGGCCGGTAACTTCAGCCTTGCCCGCATCTTCCCGTGGTTCATCCTCGGCTTCCTGATTGCGTCGGGGATCCGTACGGCGGGCCTCGTGCCGGCCGAACTGCAACCCTGGATTCACGATGCTGCGGAGTTCCTTATCATCGTCGCCCTCACGGCCATCGGCCTGTCGTCGAACCTGCGCCGCATGGCTTCGACCGGGGTGCGTCCCATTCTGCTGGGGCTCGGTGTTTGGGCGGCCGTGTCGGTGAGCAGCCTCGCGGTGCAACTGGCCATGGGCCAGCTCTGATGGGCGTGGCCCCGCGCGGCGGCGAGGCTTAGGGCAGACCCGGCGGGCAAGCCGGGTTCGGTCGCCTAAAATGCAATCACGGATGACCGTCGGTCGTCCGTGAAGCATTTTCGGGAGGCCGTGATGGCAACCTCATTCGGTGAGATCTGGTACACGATCGGCGCGCTGGTCGTAATCGCGCTGCTGGCTGGCATGGTGTGGGAGCTGGGTGTCTGGTGGACGCGCCACCCCGATCATCGCGCGGTGCAACGTCTCGAGCACGCGTGGGAGAAGATTCGCCACCCGCGGCATTGACTGCCTGCGGGTGAACGTTTGCTGAGCAGGCGCGAGCGCCGGCGGGAGAGACGGCTGACGTGCGTCAGCCGACAGTAGCGATCCGGGCCGGCCGCCCGGCTCAGTCGAGCTTCAGGTGACTGGGCACGTTGGGGTCCCAGCGCTCCAGATCTTCGAGCGGATACGGCTTGCTGCCGTGCACTGTGCGCTTGAGGCGGCTCTTGCCGCTGGGCCGGGGCACATTGGGTAACGCGGCGCCAGCCGGTGTGCCCGCCAGATCGAGATAGTCACGCTTGAACTCGGCCTGCGTCATGCCCCACTTCATCAGAAACTCGCGGCTGCCGCGATTTTTCACGACACGCCCCGTCGAGCGGCATCCGAAGTGATACACCACGCTCTTGCCGACAATGCGGAACGTGCGGCAGCCGACGAGCCACAACTTCATCAGGAAGTCGTCGTCGCTGCTCATGCCCGGCCCGAACTCGATGCTGTAGCCGCCCACGAGATGCCACAGACTGCGACTCACAAGCGTGGGTTGCGTCGGCACGCCGTTGACGTCCTCACGGCTGAGCGACGCGGCGAAGGCGAGCAGGGCGGCTTCGTCGAAGGTCTCGGTGGTCGTGCCGAAGTCCTTCGCGATCACCTGCTTGCTGACCCCGGCGTTCGGTTCGATCATCACCGACGAGAGGTAGTAGACCGGCGTGTCGAGGGCACGGGCGGCATCGATGAGTGCGGTGTCCCAGCCCGGGGTGACGAACATATCGTCGTTCAGGAAGAGCAACTGGTCGTGCGACGCGAGCGGCGCGAGCTGATTGAGCGCCAGACAGACGCCCACGTTGCCGGTGCTGTGCGTGTGGCGCAGCCCTTGTTCCCTGACCCATTCCAGCGTGCCGTCGCTGCCATCGTTGACGTGCACGAGGATCTCGTGTGCTTCGCCGGAATGACGGCGAACACTATCGATGCATAGCTTGAGGAACGGCAGATTGTTCCAGGTGGGGATCAGGATGCTTAGCATGTAGGAGACTGCGTCATTACCGGGCGGCGGGCGGCGTGTCGTCGGTCGTGCCGACCGAATTCTCGACAGGATAGGCGAAGGCCGCGAACAGAGCCACCATCGTCGAGTAGAAGGCAACGGTGACCTTCAGATTGAATGTCTCGACCGTCAGACCGAATACGGCAAAAGCGACCGCGGTCATCAGCCCCATCAGCGCCGCGCGATGCTCGACGGGATGATGGCGCAACGTGGCTGACCGGATGAAGAAATAGGCGGGGCCGACATAGACGCCGAGAATTGCCAGCAAGCCGAGCACGATGCCGTAATCGACGACGTAAGCGAGGATTTGGTTATGGACTTCGCCTTTCCCGAGGTCGGCCGCCGTGGGCGTCAGTACCCCGGTTGCTGCCATTGCCGGCATGGCGTTGCGATATCCGTGTGCACCCAATCCAAGCAAAGGATGCTCTGCGATGAGCTTGGCGGCCGCTTTCCACAGTTCCAGTCGGACGCCAGTAGACGAGTCGGGATTGCCGGCGGACATACTTGTGAGATCTGTCCGAATGGCTTCGAACCGGCCCCGTACCGTTGATGAAGCGAAGCTTCCCGCCAACATCAAGACAGCAACGAATGCAATCAAAAGCCGCCTGGCCATCGACACAGGATGTTTTTTCCATAGCAGCCAGACGACCAGCAGACACGGTAGTGCAATCCAGCCGCCCCGGGATTGGCTCGCCCACGAAGCGTAGCAGCCAGCCGCGCCCCCGAGAATCTTGAAAGCCACGACCCATGGCTCGTCACGCTTAAGCCAATGAATTGAAACCAGAGAGAGAACGCCGAGCAGCAGCGCAATATCTCCAAAATGAATCGGGTTCAGAAATGAGCTTTCGGCCCTTGCGTCCAGAAGGTCTGCCGTCGAATACACGGCCATGAGTGCGGCACAGATGGCACCGGTGCCAAACGTCAGATCGAACCATTTCGGCACGATGTTGAAGATCTTGCGCAGACTGAAAAACACGATGATCGCCAGCAGGAAGCGTGCAGGGGAGTCAAGCGTATTGGCAGCAACCTTGCCGTGGAGCACTTCGATGAGCAGGATAGCGAAGAGCGGCAGGCACAGCGATAAGACGAGCACGCGAACATGCATGTTCGACTTGAAGAGCGCACAAATTTCGCCTCGCGCGCGGTCCATCAGAAGAATCGCGGCGCTCAGAGCCACGGTCAGGAACATCACGGTGTTGCCACCGCGCGGTATGACAAGCGCGGCGGCGGGGAACAACAGGATTAGCGTACCGAAAATCGTTGCAAGAAGGTGCCGGCGAGGAATCTGAGCCGACGCATTAGACTTGTTCATTGGATACCGGGTGAACTTCGGGGATTTACTGTGCACGAAGTATGCCAGAAATGCCCCCGCCGACGCGCTTTCGTCAGCCGTGCGCAACGCCCCGTGGAAACTCGGGGCGATTGAGCAGAACCCGCTTTACAAGTTCATCGCCCCCAGTACCCCGCACAGATGCAGCGCCACATGAGTCCAGGCCGCTTCATCGTACGATTCCCCCTGACGCGCCTGCCGCTGCGCTTCGTGAAACGCCCGCCATAGCGCGGCGGCGCTCGACGGTGTGCTGCCCGCCAACTGGTATTGGCGCTGAAGGGCTTCGGCCAGCCAAGGCTGTTCGTTGGCACAGGCCTCGGCGTAGGCCTCGACGGCGACCCGGGCGTAGGGGTCGCCGGCCGGGTCGAGCACTACGCGCTGACTGGCGGCCGGGTGCGGCGCAGCGGAAGCGGAGAAGGCGTGGCGCTCGGCGGCGCGATGGCGGGTGTGGTGAAGTTTCATGAGGGTCTCGTTTCGTTGCCCGCGCCAGGGCCGCTGGCGCGGAATCGCTTACGGGGACTCAGTCGTTTTCCAGATCGCGGATGAACAGCATGGCCGCGAGCTTGGCCTGATCAATGCTCGTGAAGGTCCGGCCATCCATGGGCCAGACGTCGACCAGCACCGCATAGTTGCCGGGCCGCTCGGCCTGCATGATGCGGATGTAATGCTGGCGGAACACGCAGCGCGCGAGTTCCACTGTCGGATGGGGGCGGCGGAAATGGGCAGTTGCCATAACGGTCTCCAGGAATTCGGCCCTCCGGCCTCGACGGGCCGATGCAAAAGACTCAGCAATTCGCGTGCCAGGCCGCTGGAGACAATTAACTATTTGATTTATAAGGGGCTGGCCGGGGCGTGCTATCGGAACCCATCGAAAAATGTTACGGAAAAGAAACATCACGGGAACGTTATGCGTAACAGGGATCGTCCCAAGGATTGTTCAGATACGGTTCCCGAGACACATTGGCCTGCCGTTTTTGTGTTCCCGCTAAAATGTGATTTTTCCTCAACAACTACCGCCTCCTCTCGTCCTTTTCCCCTCGCTACCGATCTCCCCATATCCCGATACGCCGCATGAACCTGCGCTTTCTCGAAACCTTCGTCTGGCTTGCCAAGCTGCGTAACTTCCGTCTGACGGCCGAACGTCTGCATACGACGCAGGCGGGCGTGTCCAGCCGGATCGCGTCGCTCGAGCAGAGCTTCGGGGTGCGCCTGTTCGACCGCAGTGCCCGCGAGGTCACGCTCACGGCCGCCGGGCAGAAGGCGTTGGCGTATGCCGAGCGCATCGTCATGCTCGGGCAGGAGATGAAGCGCGAACTGAGCGACCCGGACATGCCGCCGGGCGTGCTCAAGATCGGCGTCGTCGAGTCGATCGTGCACAGTTGGTTTCCGGATCTGGCGGCGCGCATTCACCGCGAGTATCCGCAACTCGAAATCGAAGTCACGAGCGAGACGACCATCAACCTGTGCAAGCAACTCGAAGCCGGCTCGCTCGACCTCGTGTTGCAGACCGACATCCAGCATGGCGCGGGCGTCGAAAACCTGCCGCTTGCCGAGTTCCCGATGCGTTGGGTGGCAAGCCCGAAGCTCAATCTCGAAGGGGAGACGCTCGACGTTGCCGATCTGGCGGCCTATCCGCTGGTGAGCTTCTCGCGCAACTCGGGGCCGCACAAGACCCTTGAGCGCATGTTTTCGGTCGCGGCGGAGCGCCCGGTGCGGGTGAATTGCATGACGTCGGTGGCGGCCATCATCCGGCTCGTGGCCGACGGTTTCGGCGTGGCCATGCTGCCGCCCGCGATCATTCAACGCGAACTGGGCGAGCACAGCCTGCACCTGCTGCGCGTGAACGCCAATTTCCCCAATCTGCCGCTCGTCGGGTCGTTCCGTACCGGGGCGCTACTCGCCGAGAACGTTGCGCGTCTGGCGCAACGCACGGCCAGCGAATTCGCCCTGAACATGGGACCGGACATCGCCATTCCGCCCGCCGCCGCGATGACTGCGCCGGCGTGGGGTTCCTCCGAAGCCTGAGTCCGCGGCCATCGCACGGTCGCGCTTTGCCGTCGCTTCCCCGCAGGCCGCGTCCGGCAAGGCGCGGTATCAGTCATAAGAATTTGCTGTCGCGGCGAATTTGATTTCTTGTTGGACGCCTTTCCGCCCGTTTTGCACACTCGGTAAGACGCTCGGCCCATACGCATTGCGTGCTGGCCGGCCCCCGATTGTCGAAACCGATGGATTGCCCCATGACTGTCACTGCCCCACGCGCCCAACTCTGCATCTGGACGAATATCGATCCGGCCTTCGAAGCTGACTTCAACCGCTGGTACGACCGCGAGCACATGCAGGAGCGTGTGGCGATTCCGGGCTTTCAGTTCGCCCGTCGCTTCAAGGCCCTGCACGACAGCGCCCGCCCGTACCTGGCGCTCTACTGCACGCAGGACGCCGCCGTCTTCACCAGCGCGCCGTATGCGCAAGCCTTCCAGCATCAGACGGAATGGTCGCTGCGCAACTTTGCGCGCATGCAGGGCACGCAGCGCCGTGTCGGCACGCTCGACGTCGAAGCGGGCGAAGGTCAGGGCGGCATGCTTGCCGCGTTCGTGCTGACCGAGGCGGTCGTTGCCCGGGCGCGTCCGCGTCTGGATGCGCAGCTCGCCGAAGTGGCACAGGGCGACGGCATCGTGCGCGCCACGCTGCAAGTCACGGTGCCCGCGCTGTCCGTCTCGCTCACCGCCAAGGACGCCCCGTTGCCCCCCGCCGACGCCGTCGTGCTGATCGAAGGCACCGACCCGGACGCCGTGGGTGCCGCCGCGCAAACGCTCGCCGCCGCCTACGGCGTGCCGGCCAGCGAAGTCACCCGCTTCGCCATGTTATGGCGCCTCGGCGCCAACGACGACTGACGTCCCGCTGCCCTCACGCGCAAGCCGGCGATGCGCCGGATCTCGCGCACCCCCCTGGAGACATCCATGACAACGTATTCCAACACCCGTGACGTGGCAGAAACCCCCGTCGACGCAGGCAAGTCGCGCGTCCACAAGGGCCGTCTCGCCACGGCCAGCATGGTGGGCACCACGCTCGAGTGGTACGACTTCACCGTCTACAACACGCTGGCCGCGCTGGTCTTCAACCACCTGTTCTTCCCGTCGGTCGACCCGCTGGCGGGCACCATCCTGGCCTTGTCGACGTACGCCGTGGGCTATGTCTCGCGACCGCTCGGCGGCTTCGTGTTCGGCAACCTTGGCGACAAGATCGGCCGACGCGCGGTGCTGGTGCTCACGCTCGTGGTGATGGGCCTGACCACCGGTCTGATGGGCTTGCTGCCGACGTACGCATCGATCGGTATCTGGAGCCCGGTGCTGCTCGTCGCACTGCGCTTCGTGCAAGGCGTGGCGCTTGGCGGCGAATGGGCGGGGGCCGTGCTGCTTTCGGTCGAGCATGGCGATCAGCGCAAGCGCGGATTGAACGCCTCGTGGACGCAGGTCGGCCCGTCGTTCGGCACGTTGCTCGCCACCGGCCTGATCGCGCTCATCACGCTGTCGATCTCGCCCGAGGACTTCCTCGCGTGGGGCTGGCGCGTGCCGTTCCTGCTGAGCCTGGTGCTGGTGGCGTTCGGTCTGTGGGTGCGTCGCGGTGTGGAGGAAACGCCGATGTTCGAGCAGATGCAGCACGCGGAGCGTCAGGCGGAAATGCCGATTGCCGACGTCTTCCGTTCGCACTGGCGCAATCTGCTGGTGGCCGGCGGGTCGCGGATCGGCTCCGACGTGCTCTATGCGCTGATGGTGGTCTTCACGCTGACATATGTGACCGGCACGCTGCATCTGTCGCGTCCGCTCGCGCTCACGGCGGTGCTGGTCGGCACGGCATTCAATGCGCTGACGGTGCCGCTGTTCGGCGCGCTCTCGGACAAGCTCGGCCGCCGCCCCGTGTACGGTTTCGGCGTGCTGTGTGCGGTGGTCTGGGCGTATGGTTTCTTCGTGCTGCTCGATACGTCCAACCCGGTGCTGATCGTGCTGTCGGTCGTGATCGGACTGGTGATCCACGCGATCATGTACGGCCCGCAGGCGGCCTTCGTCACCGAGCAATTCCCGACGCGTGTGCGCTATGCCGGTTCGTCGCTGGCCTATACGCTTGCCGGCATTCTCGGGGGTGGTTTCGCACCGCTCATCATCGTGACCCTGTACAAGGAATTCGGTACGACGGTCTCGGTGTCGCTGTACGTGACGGTGGCGCTCGCCATTACCGCCATCGCGTTGCTCGCCGCTCGCGAGACGGCGCACAAGCCGTTGAAGGACTGAGCGCGTAAGACACGGTAAAGGCATCGCGGACTCGGGACTCACGTCCCGCATCAAGATAACGGCACGCGCTCGGGCGTGCCGTTATCGTTTGTGTCGCCCGCTCATGCCGAAGGCGCCGCGCACAACTCGGCGAGCCCGGCGAGATCACCGCGCTGTGCGAGTTGATGAACATGTCGCGCAAAGCCATCGAACTGCGGCGACTTATCGCTCAGGTCGTGCGCCCAGTCCATCAGATCGGTAATGGCGCCCAATGCGATCAACTGCCGTGCTTCGAGCAGATGCTCGCGTGACGGCTGTACCCGGGGTCCGTCGCCCGTGTGTTGCGCGTCGCCCCGGTTCGCGCCGTCTGCCAGTGCATCGTCGCGATTCAGGTCGAGAAGACGGGCGAGCGTGTTGCGCAGGTCGGCGAGTTCGATGGGCTTGAGCAGGCAAGCGTCGTAGCCGCTGCCCGCGACCACCTGCGGCGAAGCGGAGATGGCCAGCACGGGCATGTCGGGCCAGCGGCGGCGTGCGGCGCGGGCGACCGCGAGGCCATCCGCGTTGGGCATCATGTGATCGGTGAGCACGAGGTCCGGGCGCGTCTCGCTCGCATTGCCCGCGGCTTCGATGAGCGCGTCGCCGTCGCTGAACGTGCGCACCGTGAAGCCCAGGCTCGCAAGTTCGTCGTGCAGGAATTGCCGGATCTCGGGCGAGTCTTCGGCGAGCCATAGGTGGTAGCCGTTGCCGTCCAGCGCCGGCAGCGCGTGCGTGGCGCCTGCGAGCGACATCGGTATGAGCTCAGCCTCGCGTGCCACGCGCAGTGGCAGGGTAAATGTCACACATGTGCCGACGTCCGGCGTGCTCTCCAGTGCGATGGTGCCGCCCATGCGTTCGATCCATTGCTGCACGATGGCCAGCCCGAGCCCAACGCCGGGCACGCGTCGCGCGCGGTCGAGTCGCGCGAACGGTTCGAATACGCGCGACAGATCGTCGCTCGCGATGCCGCAGCCGGAGTCCTCCACGGCGAAGCTCACGTGCACGAGATCGGCCCGTGTCTCGTCCGGCGTGGCGGTGAGCGTCAGGGTGATCCTGCCGTGGGTGGTGTACTTCGCGGCGTTATCGAGCAGATTGCCCAGCACCTGACGCACGCGCTTGGGGTCGAAGGCGAGCAGTGGCGGTAGCGGTGTGGTGACGTTGAGCGCGAAGGTATTGTCGTGCTTGCGGGCGAGACTCATGCCCTCGTGCATCATGCCGTCGAGGAATGCGTGGGTGTAGACCGGCGCGACTTGCAGCGCATCGGCTGCGCCGCCGCCGGCGTACTCGATCAGGTCATTGACCATCGCGAGCATGTGATGCGCGCTGCGGCGGATGATGCGGCCGCGGTCTGCGTCTTCGCGTCCGCCGGACTGCACCAGATCGGCAAAGCCGATGATGGAGGTGAGCGGCGTGCGCAGATCGTGGCTGATACGGGCGAGGAAGTCGTTCTTCGCGCTGTTGGCCTCGTCGGCCGCGATCAGCGCGACCTGCAATTCCCGTGTGCGGGTGTCGACGGCATTGGCGAGCCGGGCCTGCTCCTCGCGCCGCGTTTGCATCAACTCATCCTGCGCGGCGCGCCGCTCGCGCATGAGTTCGCGCGAGCGTCCGGCCACGATCACGGTGAGCATGAGCAGCACGCAGAGGTTCGCGCTCCACGCCAGCGCCGTGTTGGCGAACCAGCCCTCGGGCAAGACGCCGTAGATGACCGCCAGCCGCCAGCACAGCGCAATGCCGGCGGGCGAGAATGAGAGCAGGCACAGCCGGGCATTGGCGAAGCCGCGCCGCCAACTGTCGATCAGCGAGACGATCCAGATGACGTTGTAGACCGCCAGCAGTTGCAGTTGCGCGGCGGAAGCCGCACTGTGATCGCCAAGCGCTGCCCAGAGCGTCATGAGCGCCATGATCCCGATCATGACGCGATACGTCCAGCGCCACAGGGCTACGCGGCGCAGTCCGGCGAAGCTCAGCAACATCGCGCAGAAGAACCCGACGGTCAGCGTCGAGAAGAAGTTCGGGGCGCGCAGCACGAAATCGCCGCCCTGTGGCAACAGGTAGCGATAGAGATAGCCCTGAAACGCCATGTCTTGCATGACCTGTGTCGCCGTGCAGGCCGCGAGCAGCAGGAACACCGTATCGCGTCGCGCAATGCCGAGCACGAGCGTATAGAGCGCAATCGAGATCATGGAGCCGACGAGCAGCATGGCGATCGCTGTGTTGCGCGACTCGACGGTGCGGAAATCGTCGGACCGCCAAAGCTGCGGCACGATGCTGATCGACGAGCGTGACTTGACCCGCACGAGGAACGTGAGCCGCTCGCCGGGATCGAGCGTTATCGGGAAGATTGCCGTCTCCGACACGATCGGGTGTTGCTCGAGCGGTACCGTATGGCCCGCGCGCAAGGTGACGGCCGCCTGTGTGCTGCCCGAGGGCATGGCGTAGAAACGGATGTCCTCCAGCCGTACGACGCCAATGCTCAGCCAGCGCGTGACGGGTTGCCCCGAGGTGTTCTGCACGCTTCCCATCATCCAGAAAGCTGAGCGGCTATAGCCGGGATTGAGCATGCGCGGCACGGCGTTGCGCCAGCCGGGCGCGGCGAGGGCCTGCGTGGCGTCGAGGTGGCCGGACGGATCCTCCAGCAGGCGCAGTTGCGTGTCGAGCGTGAGTGGCGAGGGGGCGCTCGCGAGGTCGATGGGGAGCGTCGGGGACGCGACAGCCTGTTCGGCAAACGCCGTCGCGCAGCGCAGCAGCGTGAGCAAGACGATCGTCAGCGCAAGCCAGACGGCAAGGGGCCGTCGCAACGTTGGCGATGGCACACCCAGTGGGGCGAGGCTCATGGCGAGGGGGGCGCTCCAGACTCGTCAGGCGTGGGCTCGACCTGAGCGATACGTTCGCGAAAGGCGCTCGGCGGCATGCCGAAGCGTTCGCGAAAGGCGGTCGCGAAATTGGCGGCGCTTGCGAATCCGACGGCGCTCGCCACCTCCTGCACGTCGAGCGACGTGTCCGCGAGCAGACGGCGCGCTTCCTTCATGCGCTCTTCGCGCAGGAAGTCGAAAACCGTCACACCGACGCAGCGTCGAAACGCCAGATTCAGGCGGCGCGTGTTGGTGCCGACGGCGCTGGCCAGACCGGTGAGTTCGGGCGTAGTGTCGAGCCGGTCGAGCAGCAGCGCGCGCGTGGCACGAAAGAGCACGGCATCGAGCGTATGCGCTTGCACGGGCAGCGACGTGAGCTTGTCGCCCTCGCTCGCGACGGTGGGCGCCGGGGCTGCGGTCTTCAGGTGAATCGACAGACGCAGGCGCACTTCCTCGAAGTCGTACGGTTTCGTGACGTAATCGACCGCGCCTGCCGAGAGCCCAGCGACGCGCTCACCCGGCAGGGCGGCAGCCGTGAGGAAGATCAGCGGAATGTCGCGGGTGCCGGGGTCGGCCTTGAGCAGGCGGCAGGCGCCGAGACCGTCGCACACGGGCATGCGGATATCCATGAGGATCAGATCGGGCTGCACGGTGCGGGCCTTCGAGTAGCCATCGCGGCCGTCCTGCGCAATGTACACGCGGCAACCCTGCTGGCTGAGGAAATCCATCAGCAGCATGCGGTCTTCCTGAATGTCGTCGACAACGAGGACGCGCACGCCCGACAACTGACGGGCATGCGGCGAGATGGGCCGGGCATCGCCCGAATAGGGCGATACGGGCGGCGCAAGCGGCTGCGAGGGCAGGGGACGATCGCTCATGATGGTCGCCATTCTTTCACATTCGCCTGGTCGCGCTTCACCGTTATGGTGCAAATGCGGACACAGGGGAAATATTTTTCCGTCCGGCAAACGTAAACCGCCGTCGGGCAAAGGTGAGGGGATTTCGGACGGGATCCGCTCAGGTAAGGTCGGCCGTCGGGTTCGCTGGGGTGAGGACCGGTACGTGGGCGATCGGGGGGTCGTCCGCCACCGGCGTGCCCCGTCTGGCGAGCCCGACCCCCCCCGGGGGGGCGGGCTCACGCCGCCAACAAGCGACTTACTCGGGGTTCGACCAGACCACGTTGGCGCCGACCGAACAGAGGTTTTCGACGAAGCGCGGATGCGCGCGCCGGATCGGCTGGGCGTTCTTGATGGTCGATTGACCGTCGATGCTGGCTGCGACCATCAGCAGCGCAATCGCCACGCGGATGATGTACGGACTCTCCACGACGGCGGGCGAGAGCGGTACGCCGCCGAACGTAATCAGGCGATGCGGATCGGACTGGAACACGTGCGCACCGAACTTCGACAATTCGGTCGACCAGCCCATGGCGCCGTCATACACCTTGTTCCAGAACATGGCGCTGCCCTCTGCCTTCACGCCGAGCGCGATGAAGATCGGCAGCAGGTCGACCGGGAAATACGGCCACGGTGCGGCTTCCACCTTCGTCAGAATGTTCTGCGTGAACGGCGCCTGCACCTTGAGCTTGCCTTGCGCGGTGGCCGTCGACCAGCCGTCGCGGTGCTCGACCTTCACGCCGAACTTGGCGAACGTGCGATCGATCAGCGGGAACTGATCCGGCGACGTGTTCCTGACCGTGATTTCGCCGCCGGTGATGGCGCCGAGCGCGAGGAACGTCGTGATCTCATGGAAGTCTTCGGCGAAGCGGAATTCGCCGCCGCCGAAGCGCTCCACGCCTTCGATGGCGAGTTGCGACGTGCCGATGCCTTCGATGGGCACGCCCAGCATCTGCATGAAGCGGCAGAACTCCTGCACGTGGGGCTCGGACGCCGCGTTGTTCAGTTGCGAGCGGCCCTTGGCCGACGCCGCGCACAGCACGAAGTTTTCCGTGGTCGTCACCGACGCGTAATCGAGCCAGTGATGGATCGCGGGGCGGCTTTCGTCGGCGTGGATGAGCAGCGAGCCTTCAGTACGCTCGACACGTCCGCCGAAATGACGCAGCACTTCGATATGCGGGTCGATCTCACGCACGCCGAGCGTGCAGCCCTTGATGTTGTCTTCGATGCGCGCGACGCCGAATCGCGCGAGCAGCGGCGGCACGAGCATGATCGACGAGCGCATTTCTTCCGGCAGATGGTCGGTGCGCGGGTCGAACTTCGTATGGCGGTGATGAATGTCGAGCGTGCCGGCCTCGAAATCGACGCTCACATCGCTGCCGAGCTGACGGAAGATATCGAGGATCTTGCGAACGTCGGTGATCTCGGGCACGCCGATGAGGCGCACGGGCTGGTCGGTGAGCAGCGTGGCGCAAAGGACCGGGAGAACGGCGTTCTTGTTCGCGGAGGGAATGATGCGGCCGCGCAGCGGCTGGCCGCCGTGGACTACCAGATGGGACATGGGCTTCCTTCGGGCTTCATGCTTTCGTGTGAGCCGCAATATACCCCCGAATGCGGGGTGTGTGCCATGCGACCCGCGTGCCCGTGGCGGGATTGCCGCGCCGCTTGACGGGCGAGAGCCGGTGGTGTCGCCTGTGCCGACGTGGCCGATACCTCTGCTGCTGCCGATACCGGATCCGGGGGGCGCGGCTCAGGACGCCGCGCCCGCAAAGGCCTCGGCAAAAATGGCGCGAAAGTCGGGCGTCTCTGCGGCGGCCGCGCGGGTGAGCACCCGGGCTTCGAGTTCGTCCAGATGTGCAGCGGCGAGCGCAATGGCCGCCTGCGTCTTGCCGTCGCGCAACTGGCTGACGAGCTGGGCGTGCTCCGTCGGCGCGCAGTGAATGAACTCCGCCGGGTCGTAAAGCGCCTTGTAAAGTTCGGTCTTGGCGACGAGTTGGCGTGCAAAGGCGTCGAGCTCGGCGCTATCGGCCATGCCGATCAACTTCAGATGGAATTCACCGGCCAGGCGGATCGAGCGCTCGTGCGTGCCTTCGGCATGGGAGCGCGCTTCGGTCGCGACGTGCTCGTCGAGCACCGCAAGCTGCGATGCGCTCAACTGGCCGCAAATGCTCGCGATGACCCCGGTCTCCAGCACACGCCGTGCGCGGTAGGTCTGGCGGATGTCGTCGAGCGACGGTTGCGGCACGAACGCCCCCCGGTTGGGTTCGAGCACCAGCTTGCCCTCGAAGCCGAGCCGGGCGAGCACCTTGCGCACCGCGCCGCGCGTGCAGCCGAACGCCTGCGCCAGATTGCGCTCGCGCAGCGGCATGCCCGGCCGGAGCTTGCCCGAGAGCAGGGCTTGCGAGATCGCCAGATAGACGCGCGCTTCGATCTGCTGACCGGCGTTGCCCGGCAAGCCGTCGTCGCCGGCCGACCCCGGGGCCGTGTCGGGCGTGACTCCCGTACTGGACGCGTCGCGCGGCGACGCCGGTGCTGCGGTGCGGCTCAAGCCTGATCTCCTTGAAAGTCGCGGTTCACGTAGATGTGGGGCGCATTGTACCCGGCCCTCCCAACTCCCGATTTCCCCTCCCGGAAAACCCTCGGTTTCGGCAGTCCCGGCAGCGCGACCTTGCATTTCGGCCATGCGTTACCGATAATGGTCAACAAAAATGGTTAACCATTTTGTGACGTTTGGTTGATGATATGGCAAATCGACAGGCAGTGCCATCACCCGGACGGTCGCGAAGCGGTCAAGCCATCGGGCTGCCGACGGCCACCTTCGCGCGGCCGATCGTTGATTCCTTTCTGGGTCTGGAGACGTCATGAAACCTGTGCATTGCCTGGCTGCGCTTCCCATCGCGGCCTTTTACAGCGGCGGTTGGCTCGCCGAACACGTGGGCACCCGGCTCGCCGGGCTGCCGTTCCTGATGACGTGGAATATCGTCTGGCTGCTGCTCACATCGGTCGTGATGGTCGTGATGTTCCGGTTCGACGGATCACGCGACGCGGCGAGTGCCTCGGCGCAGGATCTTCGCGAACACGACGGAGCGGCGTCATGAATGCTGCACTGGCCGTTATCGCGGCGTTTCTCGCCTTTGCGCTTTTCGTGGGGTTGCGCGCGAAGCGCGGGCGCACGATGAGTCTGGAACAGTGGGCCGTGGGCGGTCGCGGCTTCGGCACGCTGCTCGTGTTCCTGCTGATGGCCGGCGAGGCCTTCTCGACATTCACGTTCCTCGGCGCGAGCGGCTGGGCGTACAGCAAGGGGCCGCCCGCGTTCTACATCCTCGCGTATGGCGCGATCGCCTACCTGCTCGGCTACTGGATGTTGCCGGCGGCGTGGCGTCACGCAACGCGGCACGGTTGCGTGTCGTTTTCGGACTTCTTCGCCACGGCGTATCGTTCGCGTGCGTTGGGCGTTGTCGTCTCGCTGGTGGCGGTGCTCGGCATGACGGCGCTGCTCATCATTCAGTTGCGCGGTCTGGGCATCATCGTGTCCGAAGCGTCGTACGGCACGATTGCGCCGTCGGTCGCGATCTGGTGCGGTGCCATCGCGATGGTGCTGTACATCACGGTGTCGGGCATTCACGGTTCCGCGAGCATTGCGATCTACAAGGACATTCTGATTCTGGTGATCGCCGTGTTCCTCGGCATCTATCTGCCGTTGCATTACTTCGGCGGCTTCGGCGAGATGTTCGACCGTATCGAGGCAGCGCGTCCGGGCTTTCTGCACATGCCCACGAGCGGCCTGACCCTGTCCTGGTACAACTCGACGATCCTGCTCACGTCGCTCGGTTACTACCTGTATCCGTACGTTTTCACGTCGGTGTACGCGGCCAGAAGCGAGAGTGCGGTGCGCAAGAACACGATCCTGATGCCGCTGTACCAGATGGTCATCGCGTTCATGTTCTTCGTGGGTTTCGCGGCGATTCTGCAAGTGCCGGGGCTCACGGGGGCAGATTCGGATCTCGCGCTGCTGCGTATCGTGAAGCAGACGTTCTCGCCGTGGTTCGTGGGCGTGATTGGTGGCGTGGGGGTGTTGACCGCGCTCGTGCCGGGCTCGATGATCCTGCTCAATGCGTCGACGTTGATCGCGAAGAACATCTACCGCGACGGTTTCGCGCCGCACGCCAGCGAGGCCTTCGTGGGCAAGCTCGCCAAGCGCGTGTTGCCGTGCTTCGGGCTGGTGGCGGTGTTTTTCGTGTTGCGCGGCGGAGCGACGTTCGTGGCGTTGGCGCTGTTCGCGTCGAGCCTGCTCACGCAACTGTTCCCGTCGTTCGTGGCGAGCTTGCTGCCGCGCCCGTTCGGTAACAAGTACGCGGCGTTTGCGGGGATCGGGGCGGGCGCCGTCGTGCTGGCGGCGGCCGTCGGGTTCGACATCAATCTTCACACGCTGCTGCCCGGCGCGCCGGATACCGTGGGGTCGATCAACATGGGCCTCGTGGCGCTGGCCGTCAATGGCGTGACGTTTGTGGTGGTGAGCCTGCTCACGCGCTCGCACAACGTCACCACAGAAATCAATTTGGGGAAGGCATGACAACACTGGACATACGCAACGCCCGCGGCCTCGATGGCGCGCCGGTCGAGGTGCGCGTCGAGCGCGGGCGGATTGCGGCGATCGCGCCTTCGTTGCCCGTTGCACAAGACACCGCCACTCGCCAGATCGACGCGCGTGGTGCGTTGCTCATGCCCGGTCTCGTGGAGTCGCACACGCATCTGGACAAGACCGTGTGGGGCCTGCCGTGGTACGTCAACGCGTGCGGCTCGCGCCTGATCGATCGCATCGACAACGAGCGTCAATGGCGCGCCGAGAGCGGGCACGATGCCGGCGCGGCGTCGCTCGCGCTGGCGCGCGCGTTCCTCGCGGCAGGTACCACGCGACTGCGCACGCATGTCGACATCGATACCGATGCCGGCCTGCGTCATCTCGATGGCGTGCTGGCCTCGCGCGACACGTTGGCGGATACGCTGGACATGCAGATCGTTGCGTTTCCGCAGTCGGGTGTGCTGGATCGCGAGGGCACGGTTGCCTTGCTCGACGACGCGCTCGCGCGAGGGGCCGACGTGCTGGGCTGGCTCGATCCGTGCGCCATCGATCGCGACCCGAGGGCATCGCTCGATGCCATGTTCGCGTTGGCCGACAAGCACGGTTGTCCTGTCGACATTCATCTGCACGAGCCTGGCGAGATGGGCGTGTTCTCGTTCGAGCTGATGCTCGAGCGCATTGCGGCGCTGGGCATGCAAGGCAAGGTGGTGGTGTCGCATGCGTTTTGTCTGGGGGAACTTGAGGCCGCGCGCGCCGATGCGTTGCTCGCGCGTCTGGCGGATGCGGGGGTGGCGCTGATTACGACGGCCCCGCCGTCGCGCGTTGTGCCGCCGCTCATGGCGTGCCGTCGCGCGGGGGTTCCGCTCGCGGGCGGTAACGACGGCATTCGCGACACGTGGACACCTTACGGCACGCCCGACATGCTCGAGCGCGCCATGATGATCGGCCTGCGCTACAACCTGCGGCGTGACGACGAGTTGGAGATCGCGCTCGATTGCGTCACTTATCAGGGCGCGAGGGCTTGCTGGTTCGACGACTATGGCT
>NZ_JAELTP010000445.1 GCF_016428915.1 Pandoraea sp. ASV26 | reverse complement strand
CAACATGGTTTATCGGCGTATTATCGTGAGCGGGAGGCATATCCTCCTGAGTGTGCTTGCGACTGTTTTGATTTGCTTCTGCAAACGATTGGTTAAGAGCGAAAATTGCATATTGGTTCACTAGATTGCCATACCTAACTCTTTCCATGGCTTCGTTTTCAGGAAACCCTGATATCTGATGTCAGTTTCAGAGAGCCTACAACTGGAGTATAATACCGACCTCCTCTACTTGCGCTGCAAGATTCTCCTCACAAGGTCGAAGACTTGAACCGTCCTGAAAAAACCAAGTACCCCGCCGCACTGTATGACTTTATGTTAGGGTTGAAGCAGGGCAAGATGAACAGGTAGGGCCGCCTGTACCTTCATAAACAGGGCCATTCCAGTAAACAGGATATAGCTCTCTATTTGGAACAATAACGTCGAACAGAAAGTCCTCATTTACCGG
>NZ_JAELTP010000444.1 GCF_016428915.1 Pandoraea sp. ASV26 | reverse complement strand
CCCCCCCCCCCTCCCACCCCCCCCCCCCCCCCCACACCTACACACCACACGGTTCGTCGGCAGCGTCAGATGTGTATAAGAGACAGGGTAAGAACGAACAAGTTTGAAAACCTTTTTGTGTCACAGTCCATGCTAATACACTCTCAGTGGTTCAAATTCAATGATCATAAAGTCGAGTTGGCTAGCTTATCTGACGTGCTGGGGGCACAGGCGTACCTTCTCTTCTACATAATAAGATCATTGGCGTAGACTACGCTTTGTTTCAGGTGCAGGCTGTTTCGAGATTGGGGTTGGTGGCAAGGCTGACTTGTTGGAGACTGCAGCATTGTGGCAGGATGATGGTCAGGCCGCATTGTAAATAGTGCTCAAAATTGTATTTACATGTTGCGGATGTAAAAATACTATTGCCTCGCTTTGGCACTCAATAGTCTTAATGCGTTAATTG
>NZ_JAELTP010000443.1 GCF_016428915.1 Pandoraea sp. ASV26 | reverse complement strand
CTATGCATCAATACAGCCATCTATCTCCCCTGGCTAGTCGGCCAATGCAGCAAAATCGGGGTCACATTCCGCGGCGGCAGGATATCTCATATCAATGAACTTGGGGTTATGCACCACACCGGTGGTAAAGTAGACGTCATTGTCAACGCCGCCGGAATGGGCGCAAGGACACTTGGTGGCGTAAAGGACATGGATATGACTCCCATCCGCGGCCAGACCGTCTTGATTGACAACGAGTCGCCATCCAGGTACAACATTTCAGGAACAGACGACGGCGCAGAGGAGATTCCATACGTCATGACACGCGCCGCTGGAGGCGGTACAATCCTCGGCGAAACGTATCAAAAGGGAAACTGGGATCCGCATCCCGATCCGCAAATTACTGAGCGCATCATCAAGGTATGTGTTGCTTTGCGGCCAGCAATGGCCAATGGAGAGGGTGTAGG
>NZ_JAELTP010000442.1 GCF_016428915.1 Pandoraea sp. ASV26 | reverse complement strand
GCATGGGCACATGGACTTGTAGTGGGTGCGTAGGATACCTACCTTTGAACAAAGAGAGACAAAAGCATGTGAAAAGGTTGAAAGTTACACACACATATACACCAAAGCACGGCACAAAGTGTCATCAAAGGGGTTGCATCAAGGGCTGGACAGGAACTAACCACGCAGTCGGCGAGAATTCGGGACAGCCTGCAAAGTTTAATGTAGCCTCGACTTTTGCAGAAAGTTTCTCAAAGTAGCGCGAGAGCGGCACGAGAGTACTATACGCTAGTTTGCATGCCAAACACTAGTAAACAGCACGAACGGTTCCAGTAGTGTGGAATGCGCAAAGCTGCAGCCATGAAGCGCTAGTCGACACTATCTTGTACTTTTTCCTTTCGTTCCCTCGATGCGTGTAGATTCGATTGGGGGCCAAACTCCCGGTACGGGCACTGCATCACTACGAC
>NZ_JAELTP010000441.1 GCF_016428915.1 Pandoraea sp. ASV26 | reverse complement strand
GTCTGGACCGATACGACTGGGCCGGGATTTGGAGGATTGAACGTTATTGGCACACACACGACTTGCACCTCTTCTATTAAGAGTCTGGGTGCTATTCACTGTGGCGCCTGGCCTATGCCCGTGGATTCTTGTGAGGAGTCACAGCTCGAAAGCTACCAGCCCTGCTTGCCTCGCGTTCTAGGGCTGTTCAACGACCTGAAGAAGGATCAGTCCAGCGCCAAGTCTGATGATTTTCGCAACCAGCCGTGGTCTACTGCGTTTTTCCAGTCTATTGCCGACGAGTTTGACAATCAAGACGACATGGACCGCATGATTGGCTTTGAGCATGTCGTCACCAGAAAGCAAGTCGATGAGCGCATGGAAACGGAAGGCACCGAGGAGGAGGAGATCAATTACTTTGGGTTCGCCGAGACGGCCATTAAGCAGAATATCAAAGACTACATCAC
>NZ_JAELTP010000440.1 GCF_016428915.1 Pandoraea sp. ASV26 | reverse complement strand
CTTAGACCCAGGCTTGGGATAACGCAGGTCATAAAACTCTGGGTACAGAGGTGCAACTTTCTGGCCTTGCATGTAGTCGGGAAGAACGTATGTCTCCACCTCACTCACGTCGGCACTCCAAAAGGCAATTTTCGTGCCGTCTGGAGAGTAGAACATTGTGTAAACATCTCCAAGCACTTCTTCTTCCGTAGTCCAGTCAGGAATAGCGTTGAACTTGGTAGGGCCACCGTCAGTTGTGATGCGATGGTTGGTACCATCAGCATCTTGAATGTACAGATCATTGTTTCGCACATAGGCAATTGTGTTGCCAGCTGGTGCAAATGTGGCGTAGCGAATGTCTCCAGCTTGGTTTTCGTCGAGGGGCTTCTTGTCGCCAGTGGCCACGTCCCTGTCTCTTATACACATCTGACGCTGCCGACGAACCGTGTGGTGTGTAGATCTCGGTG
>NZ_JAELTP010000439.1 GCF_016428915.1 Pandoraea sp. ASV26 | reverse complement strand
CTCTCACATAGATCAAGACACCATCAAGGTATGGAGCAATGGCGCTCTTGACAGAGTTGGCAATGTTGCCTATTGCCAGAAAAGCATCATTTCGTTCTTTGTCCTTCTTCAACATTCCAGACAGATAAACCATGAATTTATGGAGCCAAGTCTGCGCAAAGTCGGCTGGTGAATAGCTCGCGAGATCGGGTATAAGAAGGACCACAGTGTTTCGGATGGTTGCGTCACGGTGATCTTTGTATTTGAAGACGATTTCGCAAGCCTCCTGGTAGTGTTCTTGCATATACATGCCTCCTTGTTCAAGAAGCTCTTTCAGCACCAGTAGGGAGGCGTGTATAGACTCGAGCGTATTCCCCTTGAGGCCTTGTTTCGTTTCGTGGTATATTTTGCCCATCCAAATCTGTTTCATCTCTTGGTCTCGTTCGCGGATAATACGGAAACAAGCAC
>NZ_JAELTP010000438.1 GCF_016428915.1 Pandoraea sp. ASV26 | reverse complement strand
CTGTTGAATATGAGACACGCTTCTCAGCAGCATCTCGCCCGTTTGAATTGGGCGAATGTGAAGAATCCATCGAGGAATCGATGATGTCGCGGATGTTGCGTGCTGGGCGAGATCGAGAGCTACTAGCCAGCGTGATACATACACAGGTAAATAGCGGGGGCGGGGGTTGACTGTGAACGTCCACGGCACTTTGTTTGCTGTAACTAATCGCCTTAGGGTACCGTCTCTGCAGGAACCCTCCCACTGATACCGAGTACCCTTTCTATCTTCTGTACCTTTACCTTACCTTTGTACCTACCTACCTTAGGTACCTGCCTGTTTGCGGAGCGAGCCCACGCGCCGCGACTCAGCTCCGATTCAGTACTACTACTAGGTAGGTAGGTACCTACTAATGTATGGGTACTCTCTACCTGTCGACTTTTAAGTTGACGTTTCACAGTACAGCAA
>NZ_JAELTP010000437.1 GCF_016428915.1 Pandoraea sp. ASV26 | reverse complement strand
GGCTATGGGGGTTTCAGGTAAGATTTGTCCAAAAAAAACTCTTGGACTCACAGTTTCTAATTCCAAGTAGTAACCGAAACTGCCCTTGTGGCACTTCAGGTCTTTGGAACCGGGTGAGTAATCGATCCAGAATCCAAATAAATACAGATCCAAATGTTGACATCTTGCAGAACTGGTATGGTCAAGCAATTCTTATACCGCAGCTATCGTCAACGGCGTGTATGCTGGTCAAGGACGCGTACTTGACAGAAGAACAGCGCGCTGGCTGCATTCGAATCACGCAGCGCTCTTATGATCGCATCGACGGCACGTACGGAACAGGAGGTCGCTTGACCGCTGCCAATGTAAGTCGGAGTTGCAAATTGAGGTCGCTCCTAATTAGAGCACTAACATTTCAAGGTCGTACTTGTAATGCAAAGTAGCGTTAACTTGGGCCTGTTCACCAAC
>NZ_JAELTP010000436.1 GCF_016428915.1 Pandoraea sp. ASV26 | reverse complement strand
CAGCAACACTTTGCTGGTACTGCCGATAACTCGTTTGACTCGTCCTTTGCCGACAGCTTTTTGCCATCGCAGTCGCATCAGCAACAACAGGCGCAAGCCTTTGACCCAAACGCTTTCGATCCCTCTGCCAGCTTCTCCCAGCAGGTTCCCGGCTCAATGTCATTTGCCTCACAGCCTCAGCAGACATAGCTATCGGCTAGTATCAACGACGGAGACTTCTCCCTCTTCCCTTCGGGGTCCCAAGGGGATCAGTTCAACGCGCCGCTCTTCGAGAACGCGAGCCTTAGTCCCAGCGACCTCAACAATATGGCATCTCCTCAATCCCATCACTCCCCGTCTCAGTCAGGCTCGGCGCACCACTCGCCGTCCTACAGCCAGCACTTTTCCTCCCCGAACGCGCCGCACTCGAGAAATGTTTCGCTTGGCCCCGAGGCCGCCCTGCTACCC
>NZ_JAELTP010000044.1 GCF_016428915.1 Pandoraea sp. ASV26 | reverse complement strand
CATTGCGAATGGTTGCTCTCTCACGGCGTGGGCCTGGCCCCGTTCGGCACCAACAGCGAAGCGAACTCGCTTGGCGTTAGCGAACGCATGGCGCTGCTCGACCATCTGGTCGATCACGGACTCGACGTGCGCCGCATGCTGCCCGGCACCGGCTGCTGTTCGTTGCCCGAGACGGTCGCACTGACGCGTCACGCCGTGGCGCGCGGTTGCGCTGGCGTACTGATGCTGCCGCCGTTCTTCTATAAAGGCATCACCGACGACGGCTTGTACGACTACTACGCCCGCGTGATCGATCAAGTGGGCGACGCACGCTTGCGGGTGTACCTCTATCACATCCCCGCGCTCTCGGGCGTGCCGATCACGTTGCCGGTGATCGAGCGGCTGATTCGCGACTTCCCGCAGACGGTCGTCGGCATCAAGGACAGCTCGGGCGACTGGAACAATCTGAGCGCGATGCTCGACGCGTTCCCCGGCTTCGGCATCTTCCCGGCGTCGGAGTCGCTGGTGTCGCGGGCGTCGGCCAGGGGCGCGAAGGGCTGTATCTCCGCAACGGTCAACATCAACCCGCAACGCATCGGAAGGTTGTGCCGCGAGTGGTCGGGTAGCGAGGGCAGTGCCTTGCAGGCGCAGGCCGACGCCGTTCGCAGCATCGTACAGTCGTATCCGATGATTCCGGCACTCAAGGCGGTGCTGGCGTCGCATCGCGACGATCCGGCATGGGCGCAGTTGCGCCCGCCACTCACGCGGCTGACGAGCGAACAACACGAGCGGCTGCATGCGCAGTTGGCCGCTTGCGGTTTCGCGTTGCCGGGTTAAGCCGCCATGCGCGGCGCACTGCGGTACCGAGCGTCACGTCGTGGTTTGCCGCGTCATGGTTCGACGCGGCCCCGGGCAGGCATGCCCGGCACGATGCTGGCGATGGCGCTGGGCATGGGGGCTTGTGAGGTGTCGCAGGCGCAAGTGGAAATCTATGGACACCTCACGCCGATGACCGACTGGGTCAGCGTGAGCGGACAGCAGGTGCCGGCCTCTGCGGTGCGTCCGACACAGGCGCCGGCGGGCGCCATCAATGCGCCGACGTCGAGCGGTGCGCGCATGCTGTCGAGCATTTCGTACTTCGGCATGCGTGGCAAGGAGGATCTCGGCGACGGGTACGCGGCGATCTGGCAGATCGAGACGCCCGTCGCGCTCGACGGCAAATCGACCGGCACCATCGGGGGACGCAATTCGAACGTGGGCCTGAGCGGACCGTTTGGGACGGCGTTTCTGGGCAACTGGGATACGCCGTATCAATGGTCGACGCTCTCGGTCGGCTCGCCGGTGCGCAATCCCTACACCGGCGATCTGAGCACCATTCTGAGCAATCCCGGCTTCAACGTACCGAACACGACCACGCAGTCGGGGCGCGTGGGGAATGCCGCCGACGCCACGTTCAACCGTCGTCAGGGCAACAGTCTTCAGTACTGGTCGCCGGACTGGGCCGGCTTTCACATGCGGCTCTCGTATTCGCTGTCGCAGGGCAGTGTGACGACCCCGGCCGGCAGCATTTCGCCGCAAGTCTTGGGGGCGGGGCTGGAGTATCTGAACGGCCCGCTGCGGGTGCGTTACGCGTACGAGATGCACAAGGATTACTTCGGGCTGGCGTGGCTGGGGGCGCCGTCGTCGGCCAATCCGTCCAACGCCGGCTCGCGCGCCACCGGTTCGCGTGACGATGCGCACAAGGTGCTGATCGTCTTCACGTATGCGCACACCAAGTGGGTGGCGGGATGGGACCGGCTGACCTACCGGACAGACGACGGCACTGCCGGCAATCTGAACCATTACCGCCGCGACGCGTTTTACGCGATGGTCCAGCACTGGTTCGGCGGCGGGCAGCACTCGGTCTGGCTCGGTGGCGGCTATGCGATGAACGGGGCGTGCTCGCGCACGGGCGGCGCGGCGTGCAACACCGACGGTCTGGGCGCCACGCAACTCAACCTCGGTTATCGCTACGACTTCTCACGCCGCACCGACGTCTATCTCGCCTACTACCAGGTCATCAACCGGGTCTGGGGCAGCTACGGCTTCTCGCCGCGCCCGACGTTCGGCAATGGCGGCAATGCGCCGCCGGGCGCGCACTACCGGGGCATCGGCTTCGGTATCGAACACAGCTTCTAAACACAACCTTCCGAATGACAGGAGACGATCTTGAGTACGACACAACCGGGCTTCGACAGCATTGTCGAGCGAGAAAAGGGGCTGCATCGCGGCCTCAGTAGCGGGCAATTGTCGATGATTGCCATTGGCGGCGCGATCGGCACCGGCCTCTTTCTGGGCAGTGCGTTTGCGATCGGCTTTGCCGGGCCGAGCGTGTTGCTGAGTTACGCCATCGGCGGCGCCATCGCGTTGTTGCTGATGGGGTGTCTGGCGGAGATGACGGTCGCGCATCCGACGTCAGGCTCGTTCGGCGCGTACGCCGAGCATTACATCGGCCCGCTCGCGGGGTTTCTGGTGCGCTACGGTTACTGGTCGTCGATCGTCTTTGCCGTGGGCACCGAGGTCACGGCCATCGCCGTCTACATGAAGTATTGGTTCCCGGCGGTGCCCGGCTGGTACTGGATCGTCGGCTTCTCGGCCGGGCTGATCGGCATCAACGCGGCCAGCGTCAAGGTGTTCGGGGCGGTCGAATATGCATTCTCGATGCTCAAGATCGTGGCCATCGTCGTGTTCCTGATGCTCGGGGCGTACGTGGTTTTCCGTGCGCCCGAAGCCAGCGGCATCGGGTTGGCCAACTACACGTCGCATGGCGGGTTCTTCCCGAAGGGGGCATGGGGCATGTGGGTCGCCGTGATCGTGTCGATCTTCAGCTATCTGAGCATCGAGATGATCGCCGTGGCGGCCGGTGAAGCGCAGGATCCGCAACGCGCGATCACGAGCGCCTTTCGCGCAACGATGTTCCGTCTGGTGTTCTTCTACCTGCTCACACTCGCGCTGACGCTGGCCGTCGTGCCGTGGAATGCCGCCGGTGAAGACGGCAGTCCCTTCGTGAAGGTGATGGCCGCCACCCACATTCCGGGGGCCGCGGGCGTCATCAATCTCGTGATTCTGGTCGCCGCGCTCTCCGCGATGAACAGCCAGCTCTACATCACCACGCGCATGATGTTCAGCCTGTCGCGTGCCGGTTATGCGCCGCGCCGATTCGGTGAGGTCAGCCGCAATGGCGTGCCGGTCGCGGCGCTCATGCTCTCGACCATCGGCATTGCGCTGGCCGTGGCGCTCAACGTGTTTGCACCGCAGGCGTCGTTCACGCTGATGATGTCCGTCTCGATGTTCGGTGCGATGTTCACCTGGCTGATGATCTTCGTCACCCATTTGTACTTCCGGCGCGCGCACGACGCGAAGTCGCTGGCGTTTCGCATGTGGGGTTATCCGTACGCCAGTCTGGCAGGGGCGCTGCTCATGCTCGCGACGCTCATCACGACCTATTTCACGGACGAGTTCCGCATGACGCTGGTCTACGGCGTGCCCTTTATCGTGGCGCTGTCGGTGATCTATGCGGTGTGGTATCGCCAACGATCGGAAGCGCCCGTCGTGAAGACGCAGGGGCAGCAGGGGTAAGGACGATTAAGCACGATTAAGCACGATTAAGGCGCGGAGCAAGTCTGCCCGCGACGGCACCATGCTGTCGCGGGCGAGGCTGCCGGATCAGTTGCCGCTCAGGCGGGACGGATCGATTTCCAGTTGCGTGCGCTTGCGGATTTCGCTGCGGGACGCATCGTCATCGTCGCTGGCATCGGCCGCTGCCGATGTGCCGGCGCGGGCCGTGTCGTTCTGCATCACGGACTGGAGCAGCGTCGTCAGGTCGCCGGTGCTGGTGCCCGAGAGGGGCGTCGTGACGTTGCTTACGAGCTTGCCTACTTCATAGCGCATGACCTGCGTCGACTGGTTGGCGGAGCGCCGCGTCTGCGCGTGCGCGAGCAGGCCGTCACGGTAGCCGACGTCGACATTGCTTGTCGCTGCGTCCTGCACCTTCACGTACTCGTAGTTCTGCGACTTCGGATCGGTCGTCAGATTGAGGGGCACGCCGGCCCAGAGCGAGCGGTGATAGCTCGCCGTGAGCGTTGCCTGCGTCTGTTGCGCAATCGTGCGGTTGAGCGTGTTCTTGCCGCCGATCTGGGTGCTCTGCGAGATCTGGTAATCGAAGGCGTCGGTTTCCGACGGGCGCATCGGATTGGGCGCTTTCGTCGTCTGCGAAATCGATGCGCTGAAATCGGCCAACCCGCTCAACACCGACGTGTCGGCGTTGTTCAGCGTGATACGCGGCAGTGCCGGGGCGGGTGGATAGTGGCTGTTGAGCCCCGCAAAGGCAGCCTTGAACATGCCCATGAGGTCGGCGTCGCCATGGCCACGGGTTTGTGCCGTGTCGAACCGGGTGAGCCACGCGTCGAGCGCGGCCGCCTGGGCTTTCGCGCTACCGATGGCCTGTAAATTCTTCAGATCGACATTGACGTCGAACTTGCCCGTGGCGCCGTCGACGTGCATCGACCGTTGCGTCGCGTCGGCGTGAAAGCTGATGTTCTGTGGCGTGGTGCCGTTCGCACCGAGCGTCGCCGAGAGGTCGACAGACGTGAGCAGCGACGTGTCGAAACCCGTGAGTGCGCTGAAATCGACGGCCGGCGGCTGTTTCGCCAGACCGTTCACCGCGCTCTGGAAAGCGTCGGCGAGCTTGCCGAGTTCGCCGCGTTCGGCGTCCGTGAGCGTGCCTTGCGTTACCGAGAACTCGGCGGACAGACCGTCGTCGCTGCTGCCGAGACGGACGGTGACTTTCGCGCCGCTGGCCGTGGAGATCGTCAGCGCGAACCGGTTGTCGGCGCTCGATTGCAGATTCGCCTGCTGCACTGCGAGATCGGCGTCCGACGTGGGCGTGAGCGGGTTCGACCGAAGCACGCTCTGCGAGTACGAGGTTGCGCCGCCCGCGATCGCGCTCATCAACTTCGCGCCCAACTGGTCGAGACGGTTCCCGAGCGCGGACGTCGTGACATTGCCCGCCATCAGCAGCGACAACGGGTCGGACGGCACTCGCTGCCAGAGCAGCACGCCGCCGTTGGCGACCGGCTGGCTGTAGGTCGGCCAGTTGGCAACGGCAGGCGTCTGCGTGAGCGTGACCTGTGTCGATGCGGCGTCGGCCGGCGTGTAGAGGGCTTGGGCCGGAGCCGATGCGTTGAGGCTGCCGGCGGCGGCCGAACGCGATGCGATGTCGCCGGTGGTCGGCGAGACGAGGGTCGAAACAGCATTGATGGACGTCATCGGCGGCGTGTCGTCTGACCTGTTTTGGTAAGGCCCGGTAAGGAATGCGGGCCGATCAGTTGGATTAACGACTCCCGGACGCCAATATTTAGCGTCGCCTGTCAATTTCTGCGGGGAGGGGCCGTGCGGGCGCCCCGCGCCGCATGCGTTGTCGTCTCACGGGTCACTGGGAGGCCGAGAGCTGTGCCTTGATCACGGCCTCGGTCTTGTCGTAATCGCCTTCACCGAAATGCGTGTAGACGATCTTCCCTGACTTGTCGATCAGATAGAACGCGGGCCAGTACAGGTTGTCGTAGGCTTTCCACGTGGCGTACTGGTTGTCCTGCGCGACCGGATAGGTGATGCCGAAGCGCCGGATGGCGTCGCGCAGCTTGCCCGTATCGCGCTCGAACGCATACTCCGGCGTGTGCACGCCGACCACCACCAATCCCTGATCCTTGTATTTCTGGTGCCACTGCTGGACATAAGGCAGCGTGTGGATGCAGTTGATGCACGAGTACGTCCAGAAATCGACCAGTACGACCTTGCCGCGCAATTGCTCGAGCGCGAGCGGCGGGCTATTCAGCCAGTTGTCCACGCCGGTGAATTCCGGTGCGGCGGCGCCGGTCTTTGGGTGGGCCTGCGAGGGCACACAGGCGGCAAGGCTGGTGAAGGCGAGGGCGACGAAAGCGGTTCTGAGTAGCGTCAGCATGGCGGTGTTCTCTTGAGAGCAGTGCAACGGTTTTGAATGAGTCGGTAGCCGTATTTCACTGCCGGGGCGTATCTCCCATGTGTTCTCCGGAGGGCATTTCGGCAATGTCGTGTATCCGGCTGGCGCCCAGATACAGAGTGATACAAACGCAGGCGGCGATTGGTCTATAAAGCAGTCAGCGATCGCGCCGCCGGTGCGGGCTGACTCGGGAGTCACGAGATGTCGTCTGAATGGTTGCAAGGGTCCTGCCACTGCGGCACGGTCCGTTTTGAAGTCCACACGCCGGTAGAGCCGGCCGCCCGCTGCAATTGCAGCCTGTGCCGCCGCAAGGGGGCGCTGATGACGCCTGCGTTTGCCGAGGCCAATCTGCGCATCCTGTCGGGCGCGGACGCCATGACGTGTTATCAGTTCAACACCCGCATTGCCCGTCATTACTTCTGCAAGCATTGCGGCATCTACACGTTCCATGCGGCGCGCACGGCACCGGGCATGTGGCGCGCGAACATCGGGTGTCTGGAGGATGTCGATCCCTACGCGCTGGAGGCGTCGGTCGCCGACGGCCGGAAGCTCTCCGTGGTGGAGGATGCATGAGGCGTCTGCTCAGTCTGCTCGCGTTCCTGGCTGGCGGCTTCAGTACCGAGGTCGTCCATCCGCTGCAATGCGATCTCGCGCCGGCCAGCCGCCGGGTATTGCCGAGAACGGAGCGTTCGCAGCGTCGCTCGGGCCCGGATCTGTCGGGTGACGGTGACGATCGCCTGGCCGGCCACGCCCGCCAGCCCCAACACTCATCGCTATAATCGTTTGCATGGAAAAGATCGATCATGTGTTGATCGTCGACGACGATCGCGGCATTCGGGAACTGCTGGCCGAATATCTCGAGAAGAACGGCATGCGCGTGAGCGTTGCCGCGAACGGGCGCGAGATGCGCGCGGTGCTGGCCGACGGCGCCCCCGACCTCGTCGTTCTCGACCTGATGCTGCCCGGTGAAGACGGCCTCGTGCTGTGCCGGGAACTGCGCGCAGGCAAGTTCAAGGCGGTGCCGGTGCTGATGCTCACGGCGCGCAGCGAAGAGACCGATCGTATCGTCGGGCTGGAGATGGGCGCGGACGATTACCTCGCCAAGCCGTTCGCCGTGCGCGAGTTGCTCGCGCGCATCAAGTCGGTGCTGCGCCGCACACGAATGCTGCCACCGGGCATGCAGATTACCGAGACGGCCGAGATTCTCGGTTTCGGCGAATGGCAGCTCGATACGACGGCGCGGCATCTGCTCGACACCGACGGCACGCAGGTGGCGCTCAGCGGCGCGGAATACCGGTTGCTGCGCGTGTTGCTCGATCATCCGCAACGGGTGCTGACACGCGATCAGTTGCTCAACCTCACGCAGGGCAGGCAGGCCGACGCCTTCGACCGCTCCATCGACCTGCTCATCAGCCGCTTGCGTCAGCGTTTGCGCGATGGCGCGCGTGAGCCTCGCTATATCAAGACGCTGCGCAACGAAGGCTATGTGTTTTGCGCGGCGGTCACTGTGGTCGCCGCCCCTGAATGACACTGTCAACGACGCCTTCCCCGGTGCTTCGCCTGCGCCAGCCTCGCTGGCACTGGCCGCACTCGCTCTTCGCGCGGCTCGCCCTCATTCTGTTCGTTGGGCTGGCGCTTGCTCAGGCGCTGTCGTTCTGGCTCACGATGACCGAGCGCAATCGTGTGACGACGAACATGATGAGCGTCTACATCGAGAGCGAAGTCGCTGCCGCGTCTGGCGCGGCGCAGCTACCGCTTCGAACTGGGCGAGGGCGTGCCAGGGGGCAAACCCGACGCGGGGCTCGCCATGCAGGTCGCCCGTGTGATCGAGGATTCCATTGGCGTGTCGTATCCGTTGACGGTCAATAGCGTGCCGAACCATCCCGATCGGCTTCAGGTGCATGTGCGGCTCACCGATGGATCGCCGCTCACCATCGATGTCCTCCCCATACCGACGCTTCCGCTCTCCGGCTGGCTGCCGGCCGTGCTGGTGCTGCAATTGCTGATGATCGCCGGCTGCTGCTGGCTGGCAGTGCGCGTAGCGACGCGTCCGCTCAACGCGCTGGCAAACGCGGCCGACACGCTCGGGCCCGATCTGCGCGCCGATCGTCTGAATGAAGACGGCCCGTCGGAGGTTGCCCGGGCGGCGCGTGCGTTCAATGCCATGCAGGACCGCATTGGCGGCTACATGACGGAGCGCATGCAAATTCTCGCGGCCATTTCGCACGACTTGCAGACGCCGATTACGCGGATGCGTCTGCGGGTCGACACGATGGACGACCAGACAGCCGCCACTCGCCTGCAACAGGATCTGCGCGAGATGGAGTCGCTGGTCAAGGAAGGCGTGACGTATGCGCGCACGCTGCACGGCACCTCGGAAGCGCCTTGCAAGGTCGATCTCGATGCGTTGCTCGACAGTCTGGTGTGCGATTACGTCGACGCCGGGGCGCCCGTCACCCTCACGGGACAGGTCGGCCACCCGATCGTGACGCGTCCGCAGGCATTGCGGCGCATCGTCGGCAATCTTGTCGACAATGCACTCAAGTACGGCAATGAAGCGCAATTGCGCGTGAACACACGTGCGAGTGGTATCGACGTGGTGGTCACTGACCGCGGGCCGGGGATACCCGAGGACATGCTCGACGCGGTCTTCGCGCCCTTCGTACGGCTGGAGACGTCGCGCAACCGCAATACCGGGGGTACTGGGCTGGGGCTCGCCATCGCCCGTCAACTCGCGCAGGCGATGGATGCCACGTTGACGCTGCGCAATCGTGAGAGCGGCGGGCTGGAGGCGCGTCTATCCCTCAAGGCGTGAGCAGGATGAGGCGCGACTTTGTATCGCTGTTTGTCTGAGGACGTCCCTGTGACTTGTGATTGCACCTGGCGCCTTCGCAGACAAACGGCAGATACCTCGGAGGGGTCTAATGGATTCAACGGCGCAACGACAGGTGTGTGAGGCAAATGCCTCCGCTGCTGACGAAAGCCCCGTCCGTTACATCCTCATACCCTTTGGAGTTTGACCATGAAAGCCCTGATGATTGCCGTTACCCTTGCTACCCTCAGCACCGCCGGTGCCGCTTACGCTGCTGGCGTCGATGAAGTGCTCACCAGCACGGGCAACGCCGTGCAAAGCACGCACTGGACGCCGCAATCCGGCCCGTCGCTCTCGGTGTCGCAAGTGCAGAAGCAGCTTGTGAGCGCCGAGAAGTCCGGCCAGATCGATCACCTGAACATGACGCTGTACAAGGGCGCTTGATTGCGCGCCGGGCTGGGCTGTCCACCAACATGGCGGCCCGGCAGTGCAAGTCCCGTCCGGATAGAGAGGCGGGGCGACATTTCCTTGAGATGTCGCCCCGCCTTTTTTTCGTCGTCGGCGGCCTGATCTTCGAGCGCCGCTTTGCCAATGTCCGATATGGCATCTGACGGATGCGACCGAACACGGTACCCCTATCGCTCGAGACCGGCCCGGTGCTTCTGGTACTGAATCGCGGAGACGATCGCGACACGCCGGATCGGTTCGGGCGGCAGCCACGTCGGCCGTTCAAAGCCGAGCGCGTCGGACAGTTCCGGCGATGACTGACCACAGGCCATCTCGCCGAGCAGCTTGCCGAACATGCTGCCCTTTAGCACGCCCGCGCCGTTGCAGCCGAGTGACGCGAACAGGTTCTTGCGCACCTCACCGAAATACAGCGCGCCGTTGCGGGTGAGGGCCGTTACGCCCCCCCAGACATGCTCGAACTTGTGCGAAGTCATCTGAGGATAGCGGCGGCGATAGGCGTCGATGAGCATGGCATTGATCTCGCTCAGCGGGCGCTCCTTCTCGTACGAATAGGCGCTACGCACCACGAATCGGCCACCGAGGGTCTTGCGCAGCGTCGTGCCGAGCCGGTTCGCCGGAATTACGCCCCACTCGGGCGCGGGGCCCAGCTTGGCCAGTTCGTCTGCGCACAGTGCCGGGGTCATTGCCGCATAGGTGTAGATCGTGAACACGCGATCGCGCGCCAGTCCCAGCTTGCGAGCGAAGCCGTTGTTCGCGACGATCACCTGTGCGGCGCGCAGTTGTGCCGTCGCGGTCGTTACCGTGAACGGGCCGGTGCCGTCGAGCGATACGACGGGTTCGTTCTCCCACAGTCGGACATTGGCAGGCAGGCTGTCGGCCAGCCCGCGCACGAGCGCCGCGGGCTGCACAAAGACATTGTTGTCCGAGTGATAGCCGTAGCCGTAATAGTCGGTGCCGATCTCGCTTCGCAGCGCGTCGCGCGACAGTTCGCGGTAGGTCACGCCCCATGCACGGTATTGCTCGAGCGTGTCGCGCAAACGTTGCTCACCATCGGGCGTAGCTGCCGCGTGGTACTTGCCGACGCGGTTCCAGCCACAGTCGATGCCGTGCGTCGTCACGAGTTCGTGCAGCCATTTGAGGCCGATGTCGTAGAGCCGGATCTGCTTGCGCGCGACTTCCACCGGACTGCCGTGCCCGCCCATGCCGGTGTTGTGTGGCAGGTTGATGAGAAAGCCGGAGTTGCGCCCTGCCGAACCGTTACCGACCGTCGTGGCATCGATCACGAGCACCGTAGCGTCGGGTCGAAGCTCCGCCACACGGCGTGCGGCGGCCAGACCGGTGAAGCCCGCACCGATCACGATGACGTCGAAGCTGCGCGCCACTGGCGCTCGCGTGTGAGGCATGCGCGACGGCAGCAGGGCGTTCCAGCCCGCCCCCGCCTGATAGGCGGGGAACGTGTCCCGCGCGGCGCGGGAGGGAGTGACTTGATTGGACATGACGATAGAAATACGGGGGGGCTTGCCGAGGGTTACGCCGCCTGGCTTTCCAGACTGCGCATGACTTCGGTCTGTACGGTGTTCCAGATTTGCGACTTGAGTTCGTTGTAGCGCGGCGAGAGCTGGACCTGCGCATCGCGCGGCATCGGCAGATCGTTCGGCATGTCGCAGGCCACGCGGCCCGGGCGTGCACTCATGATGACCATGCGCGTCGAGAGCATCAGCGCCTCATCGATCGAGTGCGTAATGAAGACGATCGTCTTGCCGCTCTTCTGATAGATCTGGAGCAGTTCCTCCTGCAACACCTGACGCGTCATGGCGTCGAGCGCGGCAAACGGCTCATCGAGCAGAATCACGTCCGGGTCGTTGGCGAGCACACGGGCAATCGACACGCGTTGGCGCATGCCGCCCGAGAGCGCCTTCGGATAGCGGTCCTCGAAGCCCTTGAGGCCCACCATCTCGATATAGCGTCGCGCCGTGGCGTAGCGAGTGGCCTTGTCGATACCCTTCATCTTCAGGCCGAAGGCTACGTTATCGAGCACGTTCAGCCAGGGGAACAGCGCGTATTGCTGGAAGACCATGCCGCAGTGCGGATCGATGCCCGTCACCTCGCGGCCGTTCACGCGGATTTGCCCGGTCGTTGGCGCGTCGAAGCCGGTAATCAGGTTGAGCAGCGTCGACTTGCCGCAACCGGAGGCGCCGAGCAGCACCACAAACTCGCCGCGTGCAATGTTCATGTCCACGCGCTCGAGTGCCTGGAAGTCGCCATAGCGCTTGGACACACCGTCGATGGCGATCATCGTCTCGGCGGGGCTTGCGGGCGCGAAATCGGGGGTGCGCTGTGCGCCAGCGCGGGAATCGATGCGATCGTTCATGCCTGCCACCTCAACACCTTGCGCTCGATGGCGCGAAATACGATATCCGTCACTAGCACGGTGACGCTAATCATCACCATGCCGAGCACGACCACTTCCGTCTGGAAGAACTCCTTGCCGTTCATGATGAGAAAGCCCAGTCCTTCACGGGCTGCGACGAGTTCGGCGGAGATCACGCACGTCCACGACAGGCCGAGGATGATCTTCATACCGGAGAGAATCTGCGGCAGACTCGCGGGCAAAATGACCTCGCGCATGACTTGCGCGTTGCTCGCCCCGAGGTTCTTCGCCGCGCGAATCAGCAGCGGGTCGACGTTGCGCGTGGCTTCGATCACGTAGACCAGTGCCGGGGCAAACGTCCCCATGAACACGATGCTGTACTTCTGCGTTTCCGAGATGCCGAACCACAGGAGCGAGAGCGGAATCCAGCTCATCGAGGGCAGCGGGCGCAGGAACGACAGGATCGGATCGAAGGCCGCGCGGGCATAGCTCGACGTGCCGAGCACGATCCCGAGGGGAATGGCGACGACCGTTGCGGCGATGAAGCCGGTCATCACGCGGCGCGTGGAGGCGAGCACGTTGGCGAGCAGCGAGCCGTCGGACAGCATGGCAACGATGCGCTCTCCCACAGCCGAGGGCGGCGGCAGGAACAGAGGATCGACGATCCCGGTGCGGCAGGCCGCTTCCCACACGAACAGGAACACGGCGACGGACGCAAATCCCACACCCAGCAGCGTGGCACGGGACGGTTGACGATGATTCACAATCAGACTCCTCGAGCGTGCGCCGGCGGGTCGACAGACGAGCGCCGGCGCACTGATTCGGCCGTGGGGCTTACAGATACGACGTGTTGATCCACTGGCGCACCGTCGGCGCCTTGTCGATCTGCTTGTACGTGACGAGCATTTCGGCCAGACGCTGGAGGCCGTCCACATAGCTGCCGGGTGACTTGAGCAACTGCGTTTGCTGGGCGAGGGAGTACCACTCTGCGCCCCTGATCGTCTCGATCTGGTCGAGCGCCGACATGCCGGTGAGGGCCATCAGCGGGCGTGCGGCTTCATCCGGCTTATCGCGCAGTGTCTGGCAGGCGTCGAAATACACCTTGAGGTACTTGCGAACCACGTCGGCATTCTTCTCGGCCCAGGCGTTGCGCACGATCAGCACGTCCGGGCCCGGCGTGACGTTGTACTTCTTGTAGAGCGAGAACTGCGTGTCGTCGGCCAGCAGCTTCATGCCCGACATTGCGCGGATGCGGTTGAACTGCGGCGTCCATGCGGCGGCGGCGTCGATCTGCCCCGACTGGATCGCGCCCGGCAGTTCCGGCGCGGGCACATTGAGCACCGTTACATCGTTCGACAGACCGGCGCTGCCCAGCAGGTCCAGCACGAGCAGGTGCGCGCTCGAGGCGAACGTCACGCCCAGCTTCTTGCCCTTCAGATCTTGCAGCGAATTCACGCCGTCACGAACGAACAGGCCCTCGACGCGCCCGAAGCTCTCCGGCACCGCCACGATCGAGAAGTGCTTGGAGCCGCGAGCCATCAGGGCGAGCGCCGACACGATGCCTGTGCAGGCGATGTCGATACCGCCCGACAGTACAGCGCTCATGCGCGCGGAGGAGGTGCCGAACGACTGCCACTGCTGATCGATGCCGACGCTTGCGAACGCCCCCGACTTCATGGCGAGGTAGGCCGGGTAGTGGCCCAGCCAGGCCGAGCCGCCGTACTGAACGGTGGTGGCATCGGCTGCGCGGGCGATGCCCGGCAGGGCGAGGCCCCCGGCAGCGGCTGCGGCGGAAAGGGTCGCGCTGGTGTGAAGGAATTTGCGTCGAGAAGGGTTCATGCGTGTCTCCATTTAGGTTTTGTGTTATTCGCGTTGAACGATGGGCGCGCTTCAGGTGAGATTCATCTGGCCCGGCGCCCGGGGCGGTGGCTAGTGTTCGTTGGCAGGTCTTAGCAGAGCGCCAGGCGTTCCCCGAGCCACGGCATGATGCGGCGCAGTTCCGGAAAGGCTTCTTGCGCGAGCGCCAGACGACCGGCGAGAAAACATTGCGAGGCCATCTCCGACACCTCGCCTTCGCGAGACACCTGATAGATCGTGCGGGACAGCGCGGGGCCCGGCAGCGGCAGTGCGGCGAGTTCGGCGAGCGATGCACGTCCTTGCAGCAGGCACAGCGGTGTGGCGATCGTGAAGCCGAGATCGGCGGCGACCATGGACATCACGATGTCCGAGGTATCGATTTCGAGGTGCATGCGTGGCGAATGACCGGTGCGTCGCAGGTGGCGTTCAATGACTGCGCCGAAGTGGGAGCGGCCGGAGAATCGAATCAGGGGCATCGTGCGGATCAGTTCGCTCAGATCGGCCTGAGCGAGATCGGCTTCGCGCGCCTTGGGCACGACGACGATGAACGGCTCGGTGAAGATTGGGCGGCGGACGAGGCGTTCCATGTCGTGCATTGGATCGCTCGTCACGATCAGATCGAGATGACGGGCGAGCAGAGCTTGTGCGTGGCCGTTGGCGAGGCCTGACCAGAGCAGAAGTTCGCTGGTGCTGCCTGACATCTGGCGCACGATGGAGGGCCCGACGGTTGCGGCGAACGAATCGATCATGCCGACGCGAACGGCGGCGCGGCTGGCGACATCGGCGTCCTGAACCTGTGCGATGAGCCGATCCATATCGTCGACGATCTGACGTGCGTGGCGAGAGAGTGCGAGACCGGCGGGCGTGAGTTTGAGCGGGCGGCGGGAGCGATCCAGTACACGAGTGCCGACCGTTTGTTCGATCTGGGCGATGGCTTGGGAGATGGCGGACTGTGTGATGCCGAGCGTGTTGGCGGCACCTGAGAGGCTACCGGCGGAGGTGACGGCTTCGAAGATCCGCAACGATCTGACGTCGAGGTCTGCGCGCTTCTTCATCGTCGTGTCTCCGGTGTGGGCGGCGAATATCGGGCGGCGGGCGTGGCCTGCCTGAAGTGCCGCGATGAGTTGGTATAAGAATTTCTGGCGATTGTAGGGATGGGAGGGGTAAAAACAAAACCAAATTAAGAAAAACTAATACTTGGTATTAGAGCGTGGGAATTTCGGTGGAGTGAGGAGGGTGAAAAAAGCGGCGTTCGTCTCGACGGATGAAATGTAGGCAGGCGAAACGAAGGGGTGAGGGTTTCGGTGGGGGGTACGGGGGAGTGGAGAGGGACGGACCGGGGCGCCTTTCTGCAGCGAGTTGGGTTTATGTCTGAGAGGCGGAAAGGTGCCCCGGTCCGTCTGACTGCGGGAGGGTGAAGCGGGTGGGGCGATTGAAGCGATTGAAGCGATTGAAGCGATTGAAGCGATTGAAGCGATTGAAGCGATTGAAGCGATTGAAGCGGATGGAAGCGGATGGGATCGGGAGAAAGAACCGAGACGCGCGGCGGCGTCCCGGGGGGGGCAAGGCGGTCGTCAGAACAGACCGAACGGACCGAACAGACGATAAGCGAGCCGAGCGGCGACGCGTGCGCCTGCCCCTTGAGCGTCGAAACGAGGGTTATATTCCGCGAGATCGGCGACACGGAGTTTGCCTGAGCGGCGCACGTGCGTGACGATGGCTTCGATGACGGACATTGGCACGCCGTAGGCGGCGGGGGCTGAGACGCCGGGCATGACCGGTGCGGGCAGCACGTCGAGATCGATGGTCAGATAGACGTGTGAGACGTCGGCGATCAGCGCATCGATCTGTGCGAGGCGGGCGTCCAGATGCCGCTCTTGCATATCGGTGTCTTCAACGTAGGTGGCCTTCAACTCACGAGCGCGTGCAAACAGCGAGGCCGTATTGCTCAACCGGCTCACGCCAAGGCAGGCATAGTCGAAAGGAAGTCCGGCCGATTCGCAGGCTTGCGCGATCTGATCGAACGGCGTGCCAGAGGTGCCCGGACGTGCCGTGCGCAGATCGAAGTGTGCGTCGAGATTGAGGATCAGCACGCGGGAGCGGTCGCCTTGGGCGTCGAGATGCGCGCGAAGTCCTTGCCATGTGCCCCATGCGATTTCGTGTCCGCCGCCGAGTACCACGGGGTGTGCGCCAGCGTCGAGTTGACGCCGTACCGCGTTGGCCAGCGTCTGCTGCGCCGCCTCGAGGTTGTCGCCGTCGCAGGTGACATCGCCTGCGTCGAACAGACAGGCGATGTCGTGCGCAGGGAGGTTCGCCAGTGCGCGACGGATGGCCTGGGGCCCTTCGGCGGCACCGATACGTCCTTGATTGCGCTTGACGCCGGCGTCGCAGGCAAAGCCGAGAAGCACCGGCATCCCCCCGGGGGCGGTGTCGTTGTGCGGATGGATTTCGCGCACGACGTTGAAGAGGCGGCGGGTATCGCCACGCTCGCCCGTATCCGTGCGCCCTTGCCAAACCGTGCTATCACCGGGCACGGGTTGAAGTTGTGTTGCCATGAAAGCGTCTCCTGTTCGCCGGTCGAATTCAGACGGTGGCGAGGTCGCGCCACTCGCCATGGCGCACCGTGCGAGAGGGCAACTCACCACCGAGCCAGTACGCGAGTTCTGCCGGGCGGTCGATGTCCCATGCCACGAAGTCCGCCGTCTTTCCCGCTTCGATCGTGCCGTGCGTATCGAGCATGCCGAGTGCCTTGGCGGCATTGCGCGTGACCCCCGCGAGGGCTTCCTCGGGCGTGAGACCGAAAAGCGTGCAGGCCATATTGAGCATCAGCCGTAGCGACAACGCCGGTGAGGTGCCCGGGTTCAGATCGGACGCCACTGCGATGTCCACACCATGGCGTCGCAACAGATCGACAGGCGGGCGGCGTGTTTCCTGCAACATATGGAAGGCCCCCGGCAGCAGCACGGCCACCGTGCCTGCACGCCCCATCGCAGCGGCATCTTCCGGGGTCATGTACTCCAGATGATCCGCCGACAACGCGCCCAGTTCGGCCGCGAGACTCGACCCGCCGAGCGGCGAGAGCTGCTCGGCGTGGAGCTTCACAGGCAGCTTCAGCTTCTGCGCGCGCAGCAGCACGCGCATGACCTGCGCCGGGGTAAAGGCGATGGTCTCGCAGAACGCATCCACGGCGTCGACCAAACGCTCCTCGGCGAGCTTCGGCAGAATCTCGGCGCAGACGTAGTTCACATACTCGTCGGCCTTGCCCGCGAACTCGGAGGGCACCGTATGGGCGGCCAGACACGTGGTCTTCACCGTCACCGGCAACGCCTCGCCGAGCCGGCGCGCGACCCGCAGCATCTTGCGTTCACTGTTCAGATCGAGGCCGTAACCTGACTTGATCTCCACCGTGGTAACGCCGTCGCGCATCAGGGCGAGCAGACGTTTGCGCGCCGACTCGAAGAGCGCCTCTTCGGTGGCGTCGCGCGTGTGCCGCACCGTATGCTTGATGCCGCCCCCGGCGGCGGAGATTTCGGCATAACTCACGCCTTGCAGCCGTTGCTCGAACTCGAGACTGCGATTGCCGCCGAACACCAGATGCGTATGGCAATCGATCAGGCCGGGCGTGACCCACGCCCCTTGCAGATCGATACATTCGTCTGCGCCCGAGGCCGAGCGTTCGCTGCGCGGACCGACCCACTCGATCTGCTTGCCGACGGTGACGATCACGGCATCTTCGATGGCGTGGTAACGACCGTCGCGCATCGTGGCGACGTGGCAGTGCTTCCAGTAGGTACGTTTCATGTGAGGCTCATTCCAGGCTCATCGGGGCGCGCACCTGCGCTTCCTTGGGTTTCACGCCGAACTGATATGCGAGCGACATCAGCACGATCCAGGCAGCGCCGACATACAACGCGATGCGGGTGTCTTCCATGTAGCCAAGCACACCGATCACGAACAGCATGAACGCGATCGCCAGCGCCGGTCCGACCGGCCACAGCGGCACCTTGAACTTGAGTGCGGCGACTTCGCTGGCCGACAGACGACGGCGCATCGCCACCTGCGAGAGCAGAATCATCAGCCACACCCACACCGTCGCGAACGTGGCGATAGAGGCGATGATCAGGAACACACCTTCCGGGATCAGGTAATTGAGCACCACGCCGCCGAGCAGCGCGGCGGTCATCACGAGCACCGTGACCCACGGCACGCCATGGCGCGACGTCGCGCAGAAGCTGGCCGGTGCCTGACCATGCTCGGCCATGCCGAACATCATGCGGCCCGCACCGAAGATGTTGCTGTTGATGGCGGAGATCGCGGCCGAGATTACGATCAGGTTCAGGATCGCCGCCGCCGACTTGATGCCCAGCCCCGAGAAGATCTGCACGAACGGACTGCCCTGGCTGCCGATACCCGTCCACGGGAAGATCGCCATGAGCACGCACATCGTGAGCACGTAGAACAGCAGAATGCGCAGCGGCACGGCGTTGATGGCGCGCGGAATGACCTTCTCGGGATTCTTCGCTTCACCGCCGGTAATGCCGATGATCTCGATGCCGCCGTAGGCAAACATCACCACGGCCAGTGACGCCACGAGTCCGCCCCAGCCGTTGGGCAGGAAGCCGCCGTGCGACCAGAGATTGCTCACCGCCGGGGCATGCTCGCCATGCAACTGCACGCCGGCAAACAGAATCACGCCGCCGCCCACAATCATCGCGACGATGGCAACGATCTTCACCAGCGCCAGCCAGAATTCCATCTCACCGTACACCTTCACGTTGCACAGGTTCAGGCCGCAGATCAGCATCACGATGCCGAGCACCCAGATCCATTGCGGCACGTCGGGGAACCAGAATCCCATATAGATGCCGAATGCCGTCACGTCGGCCAGACAGACGATGATCATTTCCAGAATGTAGGTCCAGCCCGTGAGGAACCCGGCCAGCGGCCCGAGGTTGTCACGTGCATAACGGCCGAACGAGCCGGACACCGGCTGGCGCACGACCATCTCGCCGAGCGCACGCATGACCATGTAGACGGCCGCGCCGCCCACGATGTAAGCCAGGATCACCGCAGGACCGGCGAGTTGAATGGCCGATGCCGACCCGTAGAACAGACCGGTGCCGATGGCTGAGCCGAGTGCCAGAAAGCGGATATGCCGCGCGCTGAGATTACGTTGCAGGTTTTTCAAGTTGTCTCCTGAATGCGTCATGAGCCGGCCCGCGCAGGCGGGCGGCAGGGAGAAATCGGGTTGTACGGCCAACGCTCGGGCGCGCGATCCCATGGAACCGCCGCACGAGGGGGCAACCCGGTACGCCACGTGGCCGGAGCGCGAATCACTGTTCGTTTCGCCCCGGCTGGGCGAAAATCAAACGCGACTCAAACGCTCGGCAAGGTACCGGGAGGCACCAGTGCGCTCAACTGCCGTTGTGCGATCAACGCGCTTGCCCCCTCGATGTCGGGGGCGAAATAGCGATCCTTATCGTAGAACGGAACCGACTGGCGCAGCAGTGCGCGGGCGCGCTCGAGCACCGGCGTCGACTTGACACCTTCGCGGAAGTCCAGCCCCTGGCAGGCCCCGAGCCACTCGATCGCGATGATGCCTTTGACGTTATCGGCCATCTCCCAAAGCCGTTTACCTGCGTTGGGCGCCATCGACACGTGGTCTTCCTGGTTGGCCGAGGTCGGGAGACTATCAACGCTTGCCGGATGTGCCAAGGCTTTATTGTCGGAGGCGAGCGCTGCGGCCGTCACCTGCGCGATCATGAAACCTGAGTTCACACCGCCGTTGGCCACCAGGAACGCGGGCAATTGCGACATGTGCTTGTCCATCAGCAACGAAGTACGACGCTCGCTCAGGGCACCGATCTCGGCAAGCGCCAGCGCCAGATTGTCCGCCGCCATCGCCACCGGCTCGGCATGGAAGTTGCCGCCGGAGATCACGTCCCCCTGTTCCCAGAACACGAGCGGGTTGTCCGACACGGCGTTCGCTTCCACGGCAAGCACTTCGGCTGCCTGACGGATCTGCGTGAGACACGCACCCATGACCTGCGGCTGACAGCGCAGCGAGTACGGGTCCTGCACCTTCTCGCAATTGGCGTGCGACTGACCGACTTCGCTCGTCTCGCCGAGCAGATGACGATAGAGCGCGGCGGCGTCGATCTGGCCGCGCTGGCCGCGAGCTTCGTGAATACGCGCATCGAAAGGGGCGCGCGAGCCGAGCATCGCCTCAACCGTCAACGCACCGCAGACGCTGGCCGCGGCGTACATGTCTTCCGCCTCGAAGAGGCCGCGCAGTGCGTAGGCCGTCGACACCTGCGTGCCGTTGAGCAGCGCGAGCCCCTCCTTGGCGGCGAGCGTGAGCGGCTCGAGTCCGGCCACGGCAAGTGCTTCGCGGGCGCTCATCCACTGACCGCGGTAGCGCGCTTCGCCTTCGCCCAGCAACAGCAGCGACATGTGCGCGAGCGGGGCGAGATCGCCCGATGCGCCGACCGAACCCTTGAGCGGAATGCGCGGATAGACCTCGGCGTTCACCAGCGTGACGAGCGCGTCGATCACCTTGCGGCGAATGCCCGAGAAGCCTCGCGCGAGGCTGTTGATCTTGAGCACCATGATGAGACGCACCAGCGCGTCGTCGAGCGGCGCGCCCACACCGGCGGCGTGCGACAGCACGAGCGAGCGCTGAAGATTCTCGAGGTCGTCATGGGCGATGCGTGTCGTGGCGAGCAGACCGAAACCGGTATTGATGCCGTACGCCGTGCGGCCCTCGGCCACGATGCTCTCCACGCAGGCCACGCTCTTGTCGATCGCGGCGTAAGCGCTCTCGTCGAGCGTGAGAGTGGTCGGTGTCTGGTAGACGTCGCGCAGTTGCGCCAGCGTAAGTGTGCCGGGCGTCAAAAACAGTTTTGCCATGGACGGAGTTCCTTGATTCGACATATTCGGGGGTGTCTTGCTGATCGTGTCCAGCGTGCTCATTTCGCGGTGCCCAGCATGGGCAGGTTCAGGCCATGTTCGCGAGCGCATTCGACGGCGATGTCGTAACCGGCATCGGCGTGGCGCATGACGCCGGTGGCCGGGTCGTTGTTCAGCACTCGGGCGATGCGCGCTGCGGCGGCATCGGTGCCATCGCACACGATCACCACGCCCGAGTGCTGCGAGAAGCCCATGCCCACGCCGCCGCCGTGATGCAGCGAGACCCAGGTTGCACCGCTTGCCGTGTTGAGCAGGGCGTTGAGCAGCGGCCAGTCGGACACGGCGTCCGAGCCATCGCGCATGGCTTCAGTTTCACGATTGGGGCTGGCGACCGAACCCGAGTCCAGATGGTCGCGGCCGATCACGACCGGCGCCGAGAGTTCGCCCGAGCGTACCATTTCGTTGAATGCCAGTCCGAGCTTCGCCCGCAGCCCCAGGCCGACCCAGCAGATCCGGGCGGGCAAGCCCTGGAAGCTGATGCGCTCGCGCGCCATATCGAGCCAGCGGTGCAGATGGGCATCATCGGGAATCAGTTCCTTGACCTTCGCATCCGTCTTGTAGATGTCTTGCGGATCGCCCGAGAGCGCGGCCCAGCGGAACGGGCCGACGCCACGGCAGAAGAGCGGGCGGATGTAAGCGGGCACGAAGCCGGGGAAATCGAACGCGTTCTCGACGCCTTCCTCCAGGGCCATCTGACGGATGTTGTTGCCGTAGTCGAACGTCGGCACACCCATCGCCTTGAAGTCGAGCATGGCCTTGACGTGCACGGCCATCGATTGCTTGGCGGCCTTGACGACCTCGGCCGGCTTCGAGCGGGCGCGTTCGCGGTAGTCGTCCCAGGTCCAGCCGATCGGCAGATAGCCGTTGAGCGGGTCATGCGCGCTGGTCTGGTCGGTGACCATGTCCGGGCGCACGCCACGGCGCACCAGCTCCGGCAGAATCTCGGCGGCGTTGCCGCAAAGCGCGATGGACGTGGCCTGACCGGCGGCGGTGTACTTGGCGATGCGGGCGAGGGCGTCGTCGAGGTCCTTGGCTTGCTCGTCGACATAACGCGTGCGCAGACGGAAGTCGATGCTGGTCTGCTGGCATTCGATGTTCAGCGAGCACGCCCCGGCCAGCGTGGCGGCCAGCGGCTGCGCGCCGCCCATGCCACCCAGACCGGCGGTGAGCACCCAGCGTCCCTTCAGATTGCCGCCGTAGTGCTGGCGGCCGGCTTCGACAAACGTCTCGTACGTGCCTTGCACGATGCCCTGACTGCCGATGTAGATCCACGAGCCGGCCGTCATCTGGCCATACATGGCAAGACCCTTGGCATCGAGTTCGTTGAAGTGCTCCCAGTTGGCCCAGTGCGGCACCAGATTCGAGTTGGCGATGAGCACGCGCGGCGCATCGGCGTGGGTCTTGAACACGCCCACCGGCTTGCCCGATTGCACCAGCAGCGTTTCGTCGTCACCCAGCGTCTTGAGCGTTTCCACGATCTTGTCGTAGCACTCCCAGTTGCGCGCAGCGCGACCGATGCCGCCATAGACGACGAGTGCGTTCGGATTCTCGGCGACGTCCGGGTCCAGATTGTTCATCAACATACGCAGCGGCGCTTCGGTGAGCCAGCTACGGGCATTGAGCTGAGTGCCGCGCGGCGCGCGGATCGTGACATTGCGATATCGGGTGGGTTGGCTCACAGTATGTTCCTCTAGTTCGGGGCAGATAATGGCTTGTACAGTATTGTATATACAAGTCACCGGGAACTAGGGTTTTCACGCACGGCGCCATGCTGGAAAAGCGATTCGGGGAGATGGGGACTGACGCGCGCGGTCCGTTCGACCGGGTTTGCGGTCGCGAATCCGCTGATTCGCATCCGTTTGCTCGGGCTCGCCAATGCGAATCCGCTAACGCGAATCCGTCGATGCGGGCTCGCTTAGACGGATTCGCTTAAATGGGGTCGCCGAAGCGTCCCTCGAGCCGGTGGCGTGAGCCGGGGTGCAGCAGACGGGCAGCGGAGACGATGCGTTTGCCCGACCACGTGCGCCGCCGGATGAGCAGGCACGGTTCGGTACGTTGAATTTGCAGCATCTGCGCTTCTTCGGGCGTTGCCGTCACCGCTTCGACGACATGCTCGCCCGACGTGAGCGGCGAGTGGCGTTGCAGATACACGTTGGGCGTGATCGTGGTGAAATCCTGCGCGAGGTAGTCCGGTGCGAGCGCGGGATTGACGAAGCGATCTTCGATCTGCACCGGCACATTGTCCTGATAGTGGACGATCACCGAGTGGAACAGCGTCTCCCGTTCCTGCAACCCCATGGCGAGCGCGCGCTCGGGACCGGCGAGTTCGGCGCGCAGCAGTTTCACTTCGGCGCGATGCCGGTGTCCGTGTTCGGAGATCTCGTCGGCAATGTTGTTGACGGCGAGCAGGGGGGAGTGCGATTTCGGTTCCGCGACGAACGTGCCGACGCCTTGCATGCGCACCAGACGGCCTTCGGCGGTGAGTTCGCGCAGCGCACGGTTGACTGTCATGCGGCTCACGCCGGACAGTTCGACCAGTTCATTTTCCGAGGGCACGCGGTGGTGTGGGGGCCAGACGCCACTATCGATCTGACGGCAGATGAACTGCTTGAGTTGCAGATAGCGCGGCGCAAGCCCTTGTTCGTTGAGCGTTTCGACAGTCGGCTGGGCGGTTTGACGTGGCACCTTGATGGGCTCTCCGGTCGCGAGCGTGCGGGTGGGAAAGCCTGAAGGATAAGCCAATCGTCTGCCTGAGACGAGAAAAAAAGAGGCACGCCGGCGCACGACACGGCTTGAGGCAAGACCGTGCTACGGATGCGCGAAAGCGTGCCAAAGGGTGAGCCGGTCCGCCATGCAACGCCACACCATGTCCACAACGTTGCGTGTCGCTCCGGTTCTCGCGAAGTCCCCGAGGTGAGACCGAGGCCCCTCGCCGTGGGGCGGCGAGGGGCCGTACAGCGTGAGACCTGTCAGCGCATCACCGCATCAGAACGTCTGGCGCACGCCCACACGGAAGATCGTCTGCGTTGCGGTGGCCGACGAGATGCCGTTGCCCACGTCGCCAACCGACGCGGTGGCCGCGACCACGTTGCCGAACGTATCGAGCGTGCTGCCCGAGGCCTTCTGATAGCCCACCAGGCCGTACAGCGACGTGCGCTTGGACAGGGCGTAATAGGTGGCCAGGTTCAACGTGTGGTACTTCGAACCACTCGAACCCTTCACGTCGCTGCCTTGCGTGTAGTTGTACGCCGCGGCCAGACGCACGGCCGGGGTCAACTGGTACGCCACGGTGGTGCCGATGGAGTTGAACGTGAAGCCGCTGGCGAACGTCGACAGTGCGCCCGGCGTGTAGTGCACGTTGCCGTACTGAATGCCGACTTGCGTGGCGCCGAACGTGTAGGAACCGGCAACGGACACGATGCGCTGGCTGGCGGCCGAGGCGAAGCCTTCGTTGATCGACGACGCGAACGTTCCGTCATACGAACCGCTCCACGTGCTCGTCGAGGTGCCGTAGGCGTTGGTCGCCTGCAAGTAGCCCACGCCGAATGCGACCGGGCCGCTGGCGTATTGGCCGCCGACGCCCCAGGTGTTCTGGTTCTTGATGCTGCCCGGCTGACCGCCGAAGCCATAGATCGCGCCGAACTGGAAGCCGCCGTACACCGGGCTCGCCCATTTCACCGAGTTGTTCACGCGCGCCTGGTTATCCTGGTTGTCGATATCGCCCGGGTGCGCACCCATGCCGGTCACGTACGTGCCGGCGCTGATCGGGCCGACGTAGTCGACGATCGGGTCGTACTGACGGCCGAACGTGAGCTTGCCCAGCGTGGCGCTTTGCAGCCCCATCCATGCCTGACGGCCGAACTGGCGGCTGCCCTGACCGGTTTGGCCGGTGCCGATGTTGAAACCGTTCTCAAGCTGGAAAATGGCCGAGTTGCCGCCGCCCAGGTCTTCCGAACCCTTCAGGCCCCAACGGTCGCCCGACCACGTACCGCTCGCAAAGCCCCAGTTGGAGCCGTTGGTGTAGTTGATCGGTGCGCCAACGCCACCCTTGCTGTTGGCCGTGCGCTGACCGCTCGTGTAACCCACGCCAGCGTCGACAATGCCGTACAGGGTCACGCCACTTTGTGCATGGACCGGAACCATATAACCGGCCATACCGCCAAGACCGAGTGCAGCGAGAAGAATACGTTTCATAATATTAGTAATCCTAAATATATGTGACAGGAACATCACGAAAACGCACCGGCAGTTCCCCAGGTGTGGGTCGGGAATGCAGAGACTGCCGGCGTGGCTTACCGGTGGGGATCACCTCCGGGAAGTCCGGTGACGCTCAGCCAGGTGGCAACGGCCACGACTAAGGCGTCGATATCGTCGAAGTTCTCGGTGCCCGGTACGGACGGGGCATCGAGGACGGTGAAGACCGGTTTGCGCCATTGCAGGCCCAGCGCGATTTCCGAGAGGGTGCCGAGCCCGCCGCCCACGGCCACGAGACACACCGACGCGCGAGCGATGAGGGCGTTGCGCGTGATGCCAAGCCCCGTGGGCAGCGCCACGCTCAGGTGCGGGTTGGCGTCGGCTGCGTGATCTTCGGGCAACAGGCCGATCACGATGCCGCCGGCCGACGCCGCACCCGCGGATGCCGCCTCCATCACGCCGCCCTTGCCGCCGCACACCAGTGCGACACCGGCGGCGGCGAGGGCTTCGCCGATGCATTGCGCCGCGTGGATCTGAGCGGCGGACGCCTCACGCGGGCCGATCATGCCCACGGGCGTGACATGACGCGACGCACCTGCCTGCCGGGCAGCCAGTTGATCGAGGGCATGGCGGGCCGCAGCCGACCACTCATTGCGGATGACGCCGTACAAGACACTCTCCGAGAGCTAGCACACCGCTGCATACGGCCATCAAGACGAGTGACAGCGCAGCGGCCTGAGGGAAATCCGTTTGCCCGTCCGACATCTTCAGGAACATGAGCAACGGCAGGATGTTGATCTGGGTGCCGGCCAGCGCGAGCGCCGTGCCGTAGGTGCCCATCGCAATGGCGGTGACGAGGCACCACGCGGCGGCCAGCGTTGGCCACAGTTCGCGCAGCGCCACGTCGACGATGGCGCGCAGTGGCGTGGCACCCAGCGTGAGCGCGGCCTCGATAGGCCGGCGATCGAGATTGGCAATGGCCGGATAGACCATGAGCGCCACGCGCGGAATCAAGTAATAGGCGTAGGCCGCGATCAGCCCCGGGGCCGTGTAGATCAGCGCACCGACACGCACCGGATCGGCGCCGAGCGAGGCGAGCGTCAGCGTCACGAAGCCTGAGCGGCCAAACGCCAGGATGAAGCCGTAGGCGATCACGAGTCCCGAAAAGGCGAGCGGCACCCCCATGGCGGCGAGCCAGATGCGGCGTCGACGCGGCGCCTGACGGGCCAGCGTGACGGCGATCAGCGCGCCCACGATCAGCGACGCCGTGCCCGCCCCGACGGCCAGGGCCAGCGAGTTGACGAAGGCGTCGCGTACCAGCGGGTCGAGGGCGATGGCGGCGAAGGCCTCACCATGCCCCTCGAACGCGGCGACGACCAGCGAGGCGAGCGGCAACCCGAAGCCGAGCGCGAGCACGAGCGCTGCGGGCAAGCCGCCGAAGCGGCGTACCCAGCCGCGCGGCGCATGCGCGGCTTTAGCGCGTTGCGTCGCATTCGGCTCGACGGGTTCGACCGGCCCGACGGGCTGGGCATGCACTGACGTCATGACGCGAGATCTCACTTGGCGAGCGCGGCCGCCGACCACAGGCGATCGACTTCGGCCTTTTGCGCCGCCGCGCGGGCCACGTCGAGCGGGTGGACTTGCGGGGCGTCCGGCATGCGGGCGCGCATCTCGGCCGTGAGCGGCACGCCGGGCACGGCCGGGCGCACGTAGCCTTGGGCGAAGAGGGCCTGACCGACCGGGCTCATGATGAGGTTCAGCCAGAGCTTGGCGGCGTCCGGGTTCGGGCCGTTTTTGACGAGGCTGATCGCGTAGGGCGCCGACACGCTGGCCTCCTTCGGGATCACGACCTGTGCGGCGTCGCCCATGCCGTCGGTGTACTTGGCCTTCAGACCGTCGTTTTCGTAGCCAATCAGAATGGGGATCTCACCCTTGACGAACTTGGCGTACGGCGTGGTGCCTTCCACACGCATCACGTTGCCGGCCTCGCGCAGCTTGCCGAAGAACTCGGCGCCCGGCTTCGGATTGTCGACGTTGCCACCGAAGGCATAGGCGGCGGCGAACACGGCCACCTGACCCTGACCGGTCGAGCGCGGGTCCAGATAGACCACGGCGTTCTTGTACTCGGGCTTGAGCAGATCCGCCCATGACTGCGGCACGTTCTTGACCAGTTTCGTGTTCACGAGGAACGCGATGTTCAGCGAGTGGATCGTGAACCAGCGGCCGTCGTTGTCGCGGAAGACCTTCGGCAGCGTGTCGAAGTTGATCGGCTTGAACGGGGCCACGACATCCTTCTGCACGGCGTCGAGTGCCGAGCCTGCAAAGTAGTAGGCCGTGTCGGCCTGCGGACGGCGGCGCGACTTGTCGAGCGCCACCACGGTCGCGGCCGAGCCGATGTCGTTGTACGTGATCTCGACCTTCGGATAGCGCTTGCGGAATTCGGCGAACAGCGCCTTCCAGTTGGCCCATTCCGGCCCCGTGTCGAACGACACCACCAGACCTTCTTCGGCGGCCTTCGCGTACAACTCGGCTTCGCCCGGGTAAAGCGGTGCGGCCGCCGTGCCGGGGGGGCTCGCTTGCGCGAAGGCCGAGCCTGCGGCGCCGGCAAGCAGCGCGAAAGAGACGGCGAGGGTGGCCAGCGACGGCAGGGCAGCGCGCGAACGCAGGGAAGCAGCGGGGTGAATCATCGACATAGCTCCATCGGGGGCATGAGGTAAGGAATTCGGCGAGTTGCGCATCAGTTCACAGCCGGCGGCAGTACGCGCAGATGCGCGGGATCGAGCGCGACGGCCAGCGTGGCCGGCGTGCGGCTCTCGCCGAGCAGTGGCGTCGTGGCGCCGTCGGGCAGGAAGTCGAAGCGGCACGTGGCCCCGAAGAAGCGCACGGCGCCCGGACGTCCGTCCAGACGGTTGACGGTGGCCACCGGGGGATCGCATTGAATGTGTTCCGGGCGCACGAGCAGCGAGACGGCGTACCCCGGCCGCCACGCGCCGGTGTCCACGCGCAACTCGGCGAAGCCGACGTCGACCATGCCGGGGCGCGTCACGCGTGCGGGCAGGACGGTCGCCAAGCCGGTGAAGCTCGCGACCGTGGCGCACGCGGGAGCGTCGTACAAGCGCTGCGGCGTGTCGATCTGCAACAGACGTCCGTTGTCGATCACGGCCACGCGATCGGCCAGACTCAACGCTTCGTCGCGATCGTGCGTGACGATGAGTGTCGTGGCGCCGCTGGCTTGTTGCAGCGCGCGAATTTCGTCGCGTAACTGCTGACGGATACCGGCGTCGAGGGCGGCAAGCGGCTCGTCGAGCAGCAGCACGCGCGGGGAGACGGCCAGTGCGCGAGCCAGCGCCACGCGTTGCTGCTGACCGCCAGAGAGCGAGGCGGGCCGGCGCCCGGCGAATTCGGCCAGCCCCACGCGGGCCAGCATGTCGAGTGCCGCGCGCTCACGCTCGGCCGCTTTTACGCCGCGCATGCGCAGGCCGTACGCCACGTTCTCGGCAACGCTCAGATGGGGGAACAGCGCGTATTGCTGGAACACCATGCCGACGTGGCGGCGCCACACGGGCACACCGCCGACGTCTTCGCCGCCGATGGCAATGCGTCCGTGATAGCCGTCGAGCAGCCCGGCGACCAGTCGCAGCACCGTCGACTTGCCCGAGCCGCTGCGGCCCATCACGGCGAGCAATTCGCCTTGGCGCGCTTGCAGGCTAATGTCGTCGAGCCCCTGTGCGGAACCGGCTGAAGTGGGGTAGCGGAAGCTGACGTTTTCGAGCGTGAGACTCATGAACTGACCTTCTGGCGGGAGGCGGCAACGATCGACATGCCGGTCGCGGCGAGCGCGAGCACGAGCAGCACAACGGTCGCGGCGCAGGCGAAGCCGGTGGCACCGTAGAACGCTTGGAGCAGCACCACCGGATAGTTGCGATAGCGGAAGCCCGCGATGAGATTGGAGATCTGGAACTCGCCGATGGACAGTGCCGCGACCATCACCAGTCCGGCCACCAGACTGTGCGTGAGGTTCGGCACGGCAATGCTCAGGAACTGACGCAAAGGCGACGCGCCGAGCGTGGCCGCGCAATCTTCGAGCCTGGCGATGTCGAGATGGCGCAGATCGGCAAGCAGCGTTTGTGTGAGGTACGGCAGCGTGAGCACCGTGTGCGCCAGCACCAGCAGCCAGAGCGAGCCCAGCCACGGCAGCGTGTCGCCGCTGAACACCGCGATGTAGCCGAAGCCGAGCGTCAGCGCGGGCACGGCCACTGGCATCAGCGTCACGAGCCGGACGATGGCGCCGTGTCCGTGACGCGCACGATGATGCAGTGTGTAGGCGAGCGGAAGACCCACGACAGCGCTCATCACGCAGCAACTCAGCGCCACGATGAGGCTGGTGGAGAACGCGCGGCGAAACGACGGATCGCCGGCTAGTTCGCTGAACCAGTGACCGGTAATGCCGGTCGGCAACACGGTGTTGGTCCACGTCTGTCCGAACGCGCCAATCAGCAGCAACAGCACCGGCAGACACAGGTAGATCAGGAATAGGGCGGCCACGATTCGCACGATCCAGACCAGCGCACCCGGGCGAGCGCGCTGCGGCGAATGCCCCGTCACACCGGCGTGAGCAGGCGCTGGGCTGTGCCGGGGCGGCACAGTTGGGGCAAGGCGGTCGGCGTGAGCGTCGGACATCGGGGAAACCTGAACGGCATACGGTAACAAAATCGCTTGGGCCGCCCGGACGTCTCGCCATCCCTTGCACAGGGAGGCTGACAGCCGAATCGACGTTGGCCGCAAGTGTCGTGGTCCGACATGTCATCGTCATGAAGAAAACACACAAATCGGGCATCGTTCTGTGCGAAAACGGAATAGATGGCGAGCCTGCAAAAGTGGCCGCCATCTCCTGCAAACCCACGCCCGCCCGACCTCTCCGATGCGCCATTGCTATCCCAACGTTGCCGAATTGCTCGCGTTCACCAGTGCCGCGAGGCACTTGAATTTTTCTCGTGCCGCCCGTGAACTGGGGCTTACGCCCAGTGCCGTGAGCCGTCAGATCGCCGCCTTGGAGACGCTGGTGGGCACGCCACTGTTCGTTCGTGAGGGGCGCAATCTCTCGCTTACCGACGCCGGGCGCCGCTATCATGAGCGCGTGGCCGAACCGCTGCGCGAGATCGGCAATGCGTCGCTGGAACTGATGACCTCGCGAGGGGAATGCGATTTGCTGACCATTGCGAGCGTGCCGACGTTCACGACCAAATGGCTGATTCCGCGTCTGCCCGATTTTCTGGCGCGAACGCCGGGCGTGACACTGAGCTTCAGCCGGCATCTGTCGCATGGCGATGCGTTTCCCTTCACGCTGGACGCCGCCGTGCGGTACGGTGACGGCACTTGGGAGGGCGTGGTGAGCGACTATCTCGACGGACGCCGGTTCGTGCCGGTATGCGCGCCGTCGTTCCTCGCGCACTATCCGCTGGCCGACGTGGCGGACATTGCCCGTGCGCCGAGGCTGGTGCACAACCAGGCGGAAGAGGTGTGGGGTACATGGGCGGCACGCTACGACGTGGTGCCGCATGCGCAACGTCCCGGGCCGCGCTTCGAGCAGTACTCGGTGCTATTGCAAGCGGCAGAGGCGGGCATGGGCGTTGGACTGGTGCCGGCGTTTCTCGCGCGCGAGGCGGTGGCCGCCGGGCGTCTCGTCGAGCCGGTGGAGGCCGATGTCGACGTGCCGTGTCACGGGCATTACCTGTGTTATCCGCGAGAGCGGTTGCAACAGCGCACCGCGCTGCAACAGTTCCGGGAATGGATGCTGGCGCAGGCGGCGCAAGGGTGAGGGCAAGGATAAGAAAGATGCAACGCCATTCGATGAGTTTCCGGTTACTCCCCTTTGCAGGGTTCGTCGCCATGCTGTTTCACATCAACGCTTTCGCGGCGCAGAACGATTGCCCCGCGCCGCCGCCCGGCAGTCCCGACATCCGCGCGATGGGCTATTACGCCGACGCTGCCGGTTCGGTGATCGACCCCCGGCTCAAGGCGCAGAACGAGGCCGCCGTCAAACCGCTCAACGATTTCGCCGCGCATGTGGCCAAAATGGCCGACGCGTACGCCAAGGGCGGCACGAGCGCGCAGGGAGCAGAGGGCGCACAGGAAGCGGCCGGACGTTGCGCGCTGACGTGGCTCGATGCGTGGGCGAGCAGCGGCGCCATGCTCGGTCGCATGGAGCACGTGAACAACGACCAGTCGGATTACATGCGTCAATGGACGCATGGCGCCGTGGCAATGGCCTATCTGCGCACGCAGGCGCTGGCCACACCGCAGCAGCGTGCGTCCATCGAGTCTTGGCTGCGGCGTCTGTCGGCGGCGAATCTCGCTTACTGGGACAACCCCAAGCACAAGCGCAACAATCACTACTACTGGACTGGCGTGGGCGTCATGGCGACGGCTGTCGCCACGCGTGACGACAGGCTGTTGACGATTGCCCAAGGCATCTATCGCACGGGCATCGATGCCATCGAACCCGATGGCAGCCTGCCGATGGAGATGGCGCGCAAGCGTCTGGCCCTCCATTACCACGATTACGCGACGGCACCGCTGGTGCTCATGGCTGAGATGGCGCGCTTGCTCGGCGAGGACTGGTACACGTACCGCCAAGGCGCGCTGGAGCGACTGGCGGCGCGCGTCGCCGATGGGTATCGCGATCCCTCGTGGTTCAACGCGCAGGCGGGTGTCGCACAGGAGACGGCGACACCGAAGGCCTCAAGCGGATGGGTCGAGTTCTATCGCCTTCGGTCGCCCGATCCGCTGCGCTTCGACGCGATGCATGCGGCCGGCCCGTTCAAAGACCCGCGCATGGGCGGCAACCTCACCCTGATGGCGCAGGAAGGCATCGTCCCGTCGCCTCGGCAATAGGTCACTGCGCAGTGAGACACCGCAACCGCGACACCTTCAACCGGCGATCGTTGCTTGCGATGCGATCAGGTCATAGAGCGCCTGCGCGGCGGGCGACAACTGCGCGCCGCGCCGCGTGACCAGCACCAGCGTGCGAACGATCACCGGCTCTACCAGATCGATGACCCGGATCTCGGGATAGGCGCCCTTCTGAATGGCCAGACGCGGCACCACGGCCGCTGCGACGCCCTCGGCCACCATGCCCACGGCCGTCGAACTGCGCTGTACTTCAAAGTGCGGCTGCAAGTCGACGTCTCCGAGCGCACCGTCGAGCAACGACCGGTTGGCGCTGACCTGACCCGCGAAGATCAGCGGATACGACGACAGGCTGCGCCACGACACTCGACGCCGACGCGCGAGCGGATGGCTCGTATGGCAGATCAGCACGAACTGATCCTGTGCGACGGGCAAACCGATCAGATCGGCATGGCGCGTGCCCGCAATGTGGATGCCGAATTCCGCTTCGCGGCGCAGCACGGCATCGGTCACTGCCGACGAGGCGTGATCGAGCACGCGCACACGGTTGTGGGGAAACGCCTGCGCGTACGTCTGCAGAATGCTCGGTAGAAACTGCACGCCTGCCGTTGGCACGCAAGCAATCGAGACGTCCCCACGGGCGGCCTGTCCGCTTTCACGAATCTCCGTGAGTGCGTCGGACAACTCATCGAGCAGGCGTCTGGCCTGCGGCAGAAAATCCCGCCCGATCTGTGTGAGCGACACCGAACGCGTAGTGCGCTCGAACAACATCACCCCCAAATAGTCTTCCAGCTTGCGCAACCGCTGTGTGATCGCCGTTTGCGTGACGGACAGCGCATCGGCCGCGTTTTGAAACCCGCCGCGATCTGCAATGGCTACGAATGCCTGCACGCCAAGGATGTCGATTTTCATAAGAAAAATTGAGTAATCGGATAGATAAATTCATTTTACCGCCGTTGAGACGGGCGCCAGAATGCGTCCTGCGATCGCACCCATCCCCCCCACAAATGCCTGATAAAAGGAGTGATCGATGTCTCAATTCATTTCCCCCGAAGCGCTCACGCGTCTCTATGCCGATATGGCCGATCGATTGGCCGTCGTGCGTCGCCGTCTGGGCCATCCGCTCACACTGTCTGAGTCGGTATTGCTCGGTCATCTGAGCGATCCGGAGACACAGCCGTTGGTGCCGGGCACGAGCTATCTCGCGCTTGGCGTCGATCGCGTCGTGTTTCAGGACGTGCTGGGACAGACCGGCATGCTCCAGTTCATGCAAACGGGGCGCGAGCGGGTCGCCGTGCCCGCCAGCATTCATTGCGACCATTTGATTCAGGCGCGTGTCGACGCACGCTCGGATCTGCGCGCCAGCGTCGATGAAAATCGTGAGGTCTATGCGTTTTTGCGCAGTGCGGCCGCGAAGTACGGTCTGGGCTTCTGGGCGCCGGGCGCGGGCATCATTCACCAGGTGGTGCTCGAGAACTATGCGTTCCCCGGCGCGTTGATCATCGGTACCGACTCCCATACGCCTAACGCGGGTGGTCTCGGCGCATGTGCGGTGGGGGTCGGTGGTGCCGACGCCGTCGAGGCACTGGCCGGGCTACCGTGGGAGGTGCTCTATCCCAAGCGGATTGCCGTGTACCTCACTGGCGCGTTGGGTGGCTGGACGGCGCCGAAGGATGTGATCCTGCGCGTGGCGGCTGAGCTGACCGTCTCGGGCGGCACGAACGCCATTGTCGAATACATCGGTCCGGGCGCCCGCACGATCAGCGCGACCGGCAAGGCGACGATCACGAACATGGGCGCGGAGCTGGGGGCGACAACGTCTATGTTTCCCGCAGACGCCCGCATGCTCGACTATTTGCGCGCCAGCGGCCGTGGCGATCTGGTGCCGGTCATCGAAGCCAATCTGGCGTTGCTCGCCCCCGACCCGGCAGTGGAGGCCGATCCCGAGGCGTTCTACGATCGCGTGATTCGTATCGATCTTTCGACGCTGGAGCCGCACGTCGTCGGCCCGCATTCGCCGGATCGGGCGCGCACGGTGGCCCAGCTTGCGGCACAGATGAAGTCGCGTTCGGCGCCGGTGGAAAACGATGTCGAGTCCGATGCAATTTCCGCTGCGCTCATCGGCAGTTGCACGAACTCGTCTTATGAAGACATGAGCCGCGCCGCCGACGTGGCGCGTCAGGCGCAGGCGCACGGGCTGAGGGCAGCCGTGCCGTTTATGGTGACGCCCGGCTCGGAGCAAGTGCGGGCGACCATCGCGCGCGACGGTCAACTCGAAGCGCTCGCGACAATGGGCGGCACGGTGCTCGCGAACGCTTGCGGGCCGTGCATCGGTCAATGGCGGCGGGCGGCGGCGGCAGTGGCGGCGCCGAACACCATCGTGACCTCCTACAACCGGAATTTCCCGCGTCGTAACGACGGCTCGCCGAACACAGTCAATCTGATTGCCAGCCCCGAGATCGTTACGGCATGGGCGCTCGCAGGCCGGATTTCGTTCGATCCGCAACGCGATACCCTGAGCGCGCCGGATGGTTCGACCTTCCGCCTCGCGCCGCCCGCTGTCGCGCCGGAGGTGCCACCACAAGGGTTCACGAAGGGCGCGACGCATTACATCGCCCCGCCGGAGAATGGGCGCGACGTGACGGTCAGTGTCGATCCCGCGAGCGAGCGCATTCAGGTGTTGCGTGCGTGGCCGGCATGGAACGGCAAGGACCCGAAGGGCATGCCTGTGCTTATCAAGACACGCGGCAAGACAACGACGGATCACATCTCGCCCGCCGGTCCGTGGCTAAAGCTGCGCGGTCATCTCGAGCGCTTCAGCGACAACCTCCTGTCAGGCGGCACGAATGCGTTCACCGGCGCGACGGGACGCACGACCGACTGGCTGCATGGCGAGGAAGACGTGACACCTGCGCAGGCGGCGCGCGCCTACCGGGCGGCAAATGTGCCGTGGGTGATCGTGGGCGACTTCAACTATGGCGAGGGGAGCAGTCGCGAGCACGCGGCGCTGTCACCGCGGTTGCTGGGCGGCATGGCGGTCATTGCGCGAAGCTTCGCGCGCATTCATGAAACCAATCTGAAGAAGCAGGGGTTGCTGGCGCTGACGTTCGTCGATCCGGCGGACTACGAGCGCGTGCGTGCCGATGACCGGATCGATCTCGTAGGACTGGCGAGTCTCGCCCCGGGGCGCGAGTTGCAATGCATTTTGCATCATGCCGACGGCAGCAACGAAACGCTGTGGCTCAGGCATAGCTATAGCGACGTGCAACTGGCGTGGTTCAGGGCGGGGTCGGCGTTGAATGTCGTGCCGAAGCGGGCACAGTGATGGGCGCGCCGGATGTGGGGCACAGGGTTGCGTGCCGCCCATCCGGTGCTTGTTTCGACAGCTTCGACATTGTCGATTGCGTCGATCTCGACGAGATACCGAAGTTAACGCGATGCGCTTTGACGCGCCGCCGCACGCTTCGCATCAAGCACTTGCGTGAACGATGTGTCGACGATCGAGCTCACGTCGAAGCGGTTCGGCAGGGCGCCGGTCTGCGTCAGGAAGTCGCTCGTGCCCTGATAGTCGGCCACGGCCTGCTTGTCGACAGCCTCGATGGTCATGCCGGCCTGACCGATCCAGTGACGTGCCACCTCGCGATCCAGCCCGGCTTTCTTCGCCCACTGATCGGCATAGACGTCCTTGTGGCTCTCGACCCATGCCCGTGCCTTTTGCAGACGCAAGAGGAAGTCGGCGATCGCCGCACGTTTCTCAGTGACCGACGGCGCATAGGCCGCGACACTGCTCAGGCCGGGCATCAGATGACGCGCGGTGATGATCGGACGCGCACCGTTGTGCACCACCTGCTGCGAGATGTACGGCTCCCAGACCGGGAAGGCGTCGATGGCGCCGTTGGGCAATGCCACCGCGGCATCGATCGGCATCAGTTTGACGAACTGCACGTAGTCCGTCGGCAGACCGGCCTTTTCCAGCGCGCGCAGCGTCAGTTGCTGACTCCAGGCGCCGGGCCAGTACGCCACCTTCTTGCCCTTGAGATCCTGAATCGACTTCACGTGAGAGTCTTTCGGCACGAGCAGCGCAATCGTATCGGGGTTCTGACGCGAGACGGCGATGAGCTTGACCGGCGCACCTTTCGCCGCGAGGAACAGGAAGCCGGAGTCGCCGAGGAAGCCGAGGTCGAGTGCGCCGGCGTTAAGACCCTCCGCGACCGGTGCGGCTGACTGGAAGTGCTTCCACTCGACCTGATAGGTCGCCCCTTCGAGGGCGCCCGACGCTTCCATGGAAGCGCGTACGTTGTAGTAATTCTGATCCCCGACGCGAAGCGTGACGCCTTGCGCATGCACGGCCCCCGCGTGCATGACGCCGAGCGCAGTGAAGGCAGACAGGGAAAGGGCCGGAATGGCAAAACGGGCGCGACGAATCCAGCGCAGCAACATCATGACACCTATGAATAAAAAAGCGATTGAGAAGACGATGGGACGAAAAGACGAAAAGACGAAGCGACGATGGGCAGCAGAGGCGTTGTGCTGGCTTCAGGCCGCCTTGGCCGTGCGCAATCCTGCGATATGCCTGCGCACGGCTGGAATCAGCGTTTCGCCATAGCGAATCGTGTCGCCCAGCGGATCGAAGCCGCGAATGAGGAACGTGTCCACGCCGAGCTGGTAATAGCGTCCCAGCGCTTGTGCAACTTGCTCGGGAGTGCCAACGAGCGCCGTGGAATTCCAACGCGCGCCGGTGGCCTTGGCAACGCCCATCCACAGGCGTTCGTCGAGCACGTCGCCGCGTTGCGCCGCGGCCAGCAGTCGCTGCGAGCCGGCATTCTCCGGCGCCTGCGTTTGCAGCCCGAGGCTGGCACGGGTCGCCTTGACCTGACGCAGCACCTCGTCGGCACGCTCCCATGCCTGGGCTTCGGTGTCGGCCACGATCGGGCGGAAGGAGATCGAGAATCGCGGCGAGCGGCCGTGGCGTCGTGCGGCGGCGCGTACGCGCGTCATCAGCGACTCGACGGCATCGAGCGGTTCGCCCCACAGCATGTAGGTGTCGGCGTGACGCGCCGCCACGTCGATAGCCGCGTCGGACGCGCCGCTGAAGTAGATCGGGATATGCGGCTTCTGCCACGTCTGCACGGCGGGCGACGCTTGCTCGAAGCGATAGTGCTCGCCCTCGAAGTCGACCGGGGCATCGGCCGTCCAGATGCGCTTGAGCGCGTCGAGATATTCGTTGGTACGGGCGTAACGCGCGTCGTGCCCGAGGAAATCGCCGTCGCGGCGCAGGTCGGCGTCGTTGCCGCCCGAGACGACGTTGAGCGCGAGCCGTCCGCGCGAGAATTGATCGAGCGTGGCGAGTTGACGCGCGGCGAGCGGGGCGGCGATCACGCCCGGACGGTAGGCGAGCAGAATGCCCAGGCGCTGCGTTGCCGCCGCAACATGACTGCTGACGAGGCTGCCTTCGGGGCCGTTCGAGAAATAGCCGATCAGCGCGCGATCGAAACCGGCCGTCTCATGGGCCTGTGCCATGCGGGTGATGAAGGTCGGATCGATTGCCGCGCCTGAGGGCTGATCGACCTCGGACCCCGGCGCTGCCGTAATCATCCCGATAATTTCTACGCTCATGAATGCGCTCCAGTGCTGGCGAATGGTGAATGCGTCGCGCGTCACACCGGCCGGCGCCATCGCGTGGCGATCCGGCGTGAAGCGTTGGCACAGCAGGAGAGCGGGCGAGTGGGCGAGCGGTGCGTGCCGCGATGGGCAACGTCGTCACAGCGTAGCGGGCGCATGGCCCGTCGTGAACGAAGCAAATCGGGAATCGTTATGCCGCAGCGCGGCATAAGCATCCGCGATGATGCGCGCCGAGATGAGCGCGCCGGTTCTCGCGATCTCGCGATCTCGCGAATTACCAGCCGTGCAGTCGCGGCCAGACCGCCGGGTCGCGATCCGGATCGATCGCGTAATATTCGGGGAACTGCGCGCCCGTCGCACACGCGTGGTTCGGCATGATGCGCAGCAGGGTGCCGATGGGGAATCGCGCGACGATGTCGGGATCCGGCTCGCCATTGCGCGACAGAATGCCGTGCTCCTGATTGGCGCCGCTCAGCGTGTAGCCCGGCACGACGCTGCCGTCGACGCGGCACACCTGCCCATAGCCGAAATCGTGTTTCTGTTTTTGCGTGCCCCGGTCGCGGCTCATCGCCATCCAGCCGGCATCGACGATCGCCCAGCCCTTGTCCGCCTGATGGCCGATCACGGTGGTGAGCACGCTCAGCGCCAGTTCGTCGGTCGTGCACACGCCCACGTTGTGCATGACGAGATCGAAGAACACATACACGCCCGCCCGCACTTCGGTGACCCCTTCGAGATGCGCGGCCGCGAGTGCCGTCGGGGTCGAGCCGACGCTGACCACCGGGCACGGCAGGCCGGCATCGCGCAAACGCGTGGCGGCGCGCACGCACCCGGCGCGTTCCTGTTCTGCAATGGCGGCGAGCGCTTCGGGCGTGTCGAAGTCATAGCTGGAACCCGCGTGCGTCATGACACCGCCCAGCGCTGCCCCGCCATCGTGGAGCACGCGTGCCACGTCGAGCAGCGCGTCTTCATCCGGACGGATGCCGGAGCGGTGCCCGTCGGTGTCGATCTCGATCCACACGTCGAACGTCTCGCCGAACTCCGCACCGAAGGCCACGATGGCCTGCGCGGACGCCACGCTGTCGGTGACGATCTTCAACGCGCAACCGCGACGTCGCAAGGCGAGCGCGGCGGGGAGTTTGCTCGCCACCATGCCCACGGCGTACAGAATGTCCGTCACGCCGTCATCGAAGAAGCGCGCCGCTTCCTTGAGCGTCGAGACGGTAATGCCCGTGGCCCCGGCCTCGATCTGTGCACGGGCGACTTCCACGCATTTACTGGTCTTGACGTGGGGACGGAAGCGCACGCCCAGCGCATCCATGCGCGATTGCATGCGGTGGATGTTGTGCTGCATGCGCGGCACGTCGATGACGGCGGCTGGCGTCTCAAGCGTCAGCAACGCGGCGAGCGGAACGTTCTTTAGGGAAGTCATGGTGTCAGGGCTCAGGTCGTCTTGTGAAAGTCGCGCAGCCAGGCGAGTGCGGGCTCAAGCGTGGGGGCTTCCTTGTCGGGCGCGGGGGCGCCCTCCGGTCGCGACAGGCCGACGCGGTTGTGCCAGAACGTGCGCATCCCGACGGCCGACGTGCCGAAGAGGTCGTAGCCCGAGCCGGCGACAAACGCCGCGTCGCTCGCATCGACACCCAACCGGTCGAGCGCCAGACGGTACGGGCGCGGATCGGGCTTGTAGAACCCGGCTTCCTCGGACGTCACCACGACGTCCCAGTCGACGCCGAGCAGGGCCGCAGCCTGATGCCCGAGCGTCTTCGAACAGTTGGTGACGACGGCCAGCTTGCAGTGCGGACGCAATGCGGCGAGCAGTTCGCGTGCGCCATCCCAAGCGGGCAGCGTCAACCATTCGGCTTCAAGCGCCTGCGGGGCCGACGACGGTAACCCGACATGGGCCGCAGCCTCGCGCACCAGTTGTTCGTAGCTCACGTAAGCGCCGCAACCGTAGGTGCGTCGCAGGTACTCGGCCCGCCAGGTACGCCCGGCAGTCTCGCTACCGGCGGCGCGGTTCCACACGGTCCAGGAGTCGAGCAGTGCGGTGAGCAGGTCGAAGAGCACGGCGCGGGGCCAGGCGGCGTCGTGCGTGATGGGGGCGTCGGACATGAGGCCTCTGTCGTTGGGGGTTGGCGAGATGGTGAGATGGCAGGACGGCATCGGGGCCGTCTTCATGAGATTCACAAGCGGCAGTGTAGGAAGGATAGGGGGTGTCGTGGTTAAATGACGCAACATCAAACATTAAGCTCAGATTAATGATCCAGATCGAGGACCTGCGTCTGATCGAGGCGCTCGCGCAATCGGCGTCGCTCAGTGCCGCGGCCCGCATGCTCAATGTGACGCCGCCCGCGCTGTCCGCCCGGCTGCGCAAGCTGGAAACCACGCTGGGGCTGGCGCTGGCCACGCGTACGTCGCGCCAGTTGAGCCTGAGCGCCGAAGGCGAGCGTCTGGCGCGTGAGGGGGCGGCGATCCTCGCGCAACTCGATGCGCTGCCCGAATCGTTCCGTCGTGAAGACAAGCGCCTGAGTGGCACGCTGCGTATTGCGGCGCCGTTCGGCTATGGGCGTCATCACGTGGCCCCGGCGTTGGCGCGCTTTGCACAGCTGCATCCCGCGCTGCATCTGCAACTGGATTTGCGCGAGACACCCTGGCCCGACAAGCACGATGCCGATGCCGTCATTCATGTGGGGGCGGTCAGGGATTCGTCGTGGATCGCGCGCCCGCTCGCGTCCAACGACCGTTGGTTGTGCGCCAGCCCCGCGTATTTGCAGCAGCACGGCACCCCGGCGGCGCCGGACGACTTGCTGCGCCATCGCTGCATCTGCATTCGCGAGAACGATGAGGACGTGACGTTGTGGCGATTCCGGCGGCGCGCGAAGTCGTCGTCTGCGGCGGCTGCCCGGCGTTCGTCGACGCGGGACAGTGTGCGTGTCGTACCCGCTTACACGAGCAATGACGGCAGTGTGGCGCGTGAATGGGCCGAGCAGGGGCTGGGTCTGGTGTTGCGTTCGGAGTGGGATACCCGCGACGCCGTGGCGGGCGGCAAGCTGGTGCGGGTGCTGGCGGACTGGGAATTCGACAGTGCCCCGGTCACGTTGCTCGTGCCGACAAGGCGCGGGCGCACGGCGCGGTTGCAGGCACTGATGGCCTTTCTGGAGGACGCGCTCGGCGCATCGACATCCGCGCGCCGCAAGCGTCCTCAGGCGGGTTGAGGCGCCTGTCTGGCGCTGGCAGTCCGGGCGCGATTCGCCAGCAGGCTACAGGCGACCAGCAGCGCAGCCGTCATGAAGAACACCGACGGCAAGCCGAACATCACCGCGATTTGCCCGCCGATGACGGGGCCGATCACCTGGCCGCTGAACTGCGCCGATTGCAGATAGCCGAGCATCTTGCCGGTGCTGCGTTCGTCGACCGCATGACGGGCGAGCTTGCCGATGGCTGGCAGCAGGCCCGCCAGCGTCATGCCCATGAGCACACGCAGTAGGGCCAACTGCCACCATGAGGTGACGAACGCCTGCGGCACCATGACGAGTGCCGTCGCGATCAGGCAGCCAACGATGACGCGCCAGCTTCCGATGCGGTCGGCCAGTGCCCCCAGCCGCGCGGCGGTGAGTATGCTGCCGAGCGCCGAACTGGCCATCACGACGCCGGCCACGCGCGTGAGATGCGCGCTGTCCACACCCAACTGCCCGATATAGACGGTGATGATCGGCTCGATGGACATGTTCGCGAGCAGCACCATCATCGCCGTCACGAGAATGGCCGCGACGATGCCCGTGTGGGTGCGATGCCCGCCTGATGTCACCGTCGTCACCGTCGATGCCGTGCGCGGCTTCGTGTCGCGCGCCGGATCGAAGTCTTCGCGCACACCGAAGAGGGTCAGGAGCGCGGTGATCGCAATCATCCCGCCACCGGCGAAGAACGTGCCACGAATCCCCAGCAACGGCGGCAGCAGACCGCCGACCAGCGGCCCGATCAGATTGCCCGCCAGCGCGCCCGTCGACAGAATGCCCAATGCCCAGCCTGCCCGGTCGCGCGGTGCCTGTGTGCCGACCATCACCGTGGATGCCGAGGCGTAACCGCCGATCAGGCCCGCGATCAGTCGCAGCGCCACGAGTTGGTACACGTTGTGCGCGACGCCGATGAGCGACATCACGATGGCCATGCCGAGCGCCGCGCGGATGAGCATCGGCTTGCGGCCAAACCGGTCGGCGAGATGCCCCCAAAGCGGCGCGGTCACGGCGGTGCCGAGAAACGTCGCGCTAAAGGCGACTCCGGACCACTGAATCACGGCGGATTCCGATTCGACGCCCAGTTGATGGACATAAAGCGGCAGGAACGGCAACAACATGCTCAGGCTCACCAGCGTGGTGAATGAGCCGAAGACGCAGATCGCCAGATTGCGACGCCAGTAAAGCGCGTTACGGTCGGCGTAGCTGGTGACGCTGGCGGTCGGCGTGTTGAGCTGAGCGGACGGATCGGAATCGGGGTGGGGCTTCACAAAAACCTCTGCATGACGCGATGCATTCGCAAGCGATCTGCGTGCGGATGATGAGGCGAGTCTAGTCCCGGCACTGCGGCGTTGGAAGCCTCGTCTTGCGCAAGTCTCTCTTACGAGGCGCGGTTGAATGCGCCACCACCCCGTTGCCGGGCGGCGGCGCGTTTCACGTTAGAGAGGTTAGAAAGGCTTGGACATCGCGAGATAGAACGTGCGACGCGGGCCGAACTGCGGTGCGCCCACACCTATGCCGGTGCCGTCGCGCAACTCATAGACGCGATCGAACAGGTTGATCACGGAGAGCTTGGCGTCGAAGCGGCCAAGGCCCGGCACGTTGACTTTCTGGCCCACGCCGAGGTTGATCTGGTAGTACGCCGGCAGGTGGTCGCTGTTGGCGAAGCCGCTGCGCAGCCCGGAGCCGAACAGGGCGTCTGCGCTGAGCAGCGTCTGTCCCCACTGATACGACACACCGGCCGACGCCGTGATCTGCTGGTCGTGATCCAGATGGACCCAATGGTTGCTGATGTACGCCAACTCGTCGGCATCGAAGTTGAATTGGCCCGTCTCGATCCCCTGGCCCATCGCGCGCGAGACCGCCACGTTCACGTAGGCCCCCACGTTGCCCTGACGATAGTTGAGCGTGCCCTCCACGCCGTAGATGCGACCCTTGTCGTAGTTGAACGTCGAGTAGATCAGGGCGTTGCCGAACTGGCCTTCATCCTGAAGGTGTCGCACA
>NZ_JAELTP010000435.1 GCF_016428915.1 Pandoraea sp. ASV26 | reverse complement strand
AGCAGATATCGAAATGTAGGTGCGGGCGTCTTTCTGCGCCCAGAGGGAGCCACAAGACTCTCCTCTTCGACAGCTGCGCCATTGCCAAAGTGTAGCTCAGCCTCGGCGGTGTCCATTTTCTTATTCTGGTACTGCAAATAAATGCGCAGAAACAGCGCGAGCATGGCCACGGCGAGCATGGCAAAAGCGCAAACAGTCATGCCGCGGGTATAATACGGCGCCTCCCGATCGGGATATAACCTCGTACCGACGAGTGGTCCAAACTGGCCAATGAGCTGCATGAGCGCAAAGCCACCGCCCTGTCTGCTCTCGCTGGCCTGGTTGTTTATATTCCACGCAATGGTGAGGGTGACGACGTTAAAGAAGCCCACTGCCGCTGGGTAGATTGCTATATAGCGAATCGCGGCGGGGAGGTGCAGCGGTCCCGCGAGAGCGAGGACAGCGTAC
>NZ_JAELTP010000434.1 GCF_016428915.1 Pandoraea sp. ASV26 | reverse complement strand
CCATGAAGCTCGGGATGAGCGAACCAATGATCTGACGCAACGACTCTATTCGCAAACTGAGCGGCTTACACGTCTGCTGGAGCGCGTGGGATACTCGGTTGCCCGAAGAGGCAGCGAGATGACGGTAGTCAAGATTCCGCGCTCCGAAAGACACGCGCCAAACCCGAACGACTCTTCTGATCCTGGATCATCGGTTAAGAAATCGGTTCATCTCAGCAAGACGATGAACGAAAGCTCGGATCTTGAGCTTCTCTACTGGATGGATAACAACGATGCGCCAGCTGAAGCGGTAAAATATGTTTCCTTTTTGGACACGCTAGGATCTTTCAACATGGACTTGTTCGCAGACACACTTTACCACAGGATCAAGGAAGCCGAACACAAAGCCCGCAAGTGGCAGCGTGAAGCCAAGACGTACCGCGACAGAGCTCACTACCAGCAAAAGGA
>NZ_JAELTP010000433.1 GCF_016428915.1 Pandoraea sp. ASV26 | reverse complement strand
CGTCAATTCCTCGTCGGTTTCAAAAAAAAGGTTAGAAAAATTAAGAGTGTTTAAACGCCCAAGTGACGCTACTTACTCATGGCAATGTCTCGAAGTGCATATATGACGATGCGCTTACTGCCCTCCACTTTGATAATCTTGGCCGTACAATTCGGCATGCAGCTGTGGTTGATGAATCGCGCGATGCCTCCCTTTTTCGTGGCGTCAATGACAGTATTCTCGTCAATGCGAAACAAGTAACTGCTTCCAATGCCGCTCTTGAGGTAGCGGTTTTCGCGAATCTCGGAAATTTGCTGTCGCACTTCTTCGCCAACATACTCGATAATCATGTCGTCCTTGTTGATGTTCTCCATGGCGTATAGACCCCAGTTGTGGATTGCCGACCTGGCAAATTTTACCGGCTTCTTTCTCTTCTTCAGCTGGTTGAACTTGAACACATCCGAGTCC
>NZ_JAELTP010000432.1 GCF_016428915.1 Pandoraea sp. ASV26 | reverse complement strand
CAATATAAACGTTGGTCATTTACTCGTACATCTTAGATGAAAATCGGGATCGTGATACATGGCGGTTGTTTTATTCTTCCGTTTCTATTCCCGCCCAAACAAACCCGTTGCTGGAATGTACTTTTCCTACTCCTTGTCTCACCTGCTATGTGTTATGTCCTTTGTTATGTATGTCCCGGAAGAACAATTACCGAAAAACTATTCACACCAAAAAAACCAAGTCTTTTAATTTTTAGTTTATGTCCCAGACTAAACTACAGTGTAATAACTCGGCTAAGAATCCCATGTGCCTCGCTCACTTTACGTTGTGCACTTTTGCACGTCGATCACTAAGTATTGCACTGCGATTGTCAATGTACTCGTAATGCAAAACCGGTGGCGTAAAGGGCTCCCAAATCGACAGGCTTACTATGCTGCGGGCGGAGGGCCTTTCGTCCACTTCACACAC
>NZ_JAELTP010000431.1 GCF_016428915.1 Pandoraea sp. ASV26 | reverse complement strand
CCTTTCAGGCGCCTGTATAATAATAGCCTAGTAGAGAATGCATGCGATCGGACCGGATGGGTTCAGGTGGATTTTTGGCGCAATGCGCTAGCCGGGACGCTGGCACCGGTAAACGCAGCTTGAGCACCGAATCTCCCGAAATAGGCAACAAGGAATGTTTCTAGTGGACAGCCTTACCGCAGACGTCAAAGTTTATATCCGCAGTCGACGACAGGGGCAACTGCATTCGTGATAGGCCAATCAGTTACGACGACCTGAAATCGGGATAGCCTCCGTACGTTGAAGTGGCACCGTCTTACACTGAACCATGTTGCCCACAGCTGCGGATGAACAGGGACCTTACGGCATGGTTCGAGGCCCGAGTAGGCCAAAGTATCCGACCTACTCGATGTCTCAGCCGCTCGCTTCTTGTGGATGGCTATGTCTGTATTGAGGACCTCGTGCGGGC
>NZ_JAELTP010000430.1 GCF_016428915.1 Pandoraea sp. ASV26 | reverse complement strand
GATGGACGGCCCTCTTAGCCCTCTGAAGCGGAAGACGACACCGCTTTTGCCGAAAGGAGTAGGAACGAAGCGCTGGGGCCAATCGCAAGCGCTGCCTTTTGCCAGTCCGACGGGGTGGGGTATTGGGTCGCATTGTTATTTTTGGCTGTAGTGGCTGATTTACAGCGGCCATTGCATGGATGCCATTTATTTTTCCAGGCCTGTTAGTATGTACCACGCCAAGCATGCAGAGACCACGCCTTTTGTCCTTCCACTGCGGTATCGGGCTACTCCGACCGGTGTCGACGCAGAGTAGACTGCCGTTTAAGTATTGGCGACGGTCTCCATCAGCATTAGCCGCTTCCATAGCTGATTCTTCAAATTTCTGCTATCACCGTGATGCTCCGACCGGCCGGCGTATTCGTACCGACAATTTCCAGAACTTGACAAACTCATCGCTCTAATCCGA
>NZ_JAELTP010000429.1 GCF_016428915.1 Pandoraea sp. ASV26 | reverse complement strand
GGGTATATGTACGAAAATCTCTAATAGACCTTTTATCAAGTATGCATTCAGCAATTAAAACCACATGCCTCCAGCTGAGCAACTCAAGCGCCGTTGGCAAAACCCACCCGGTCTTGTCCATCATCAAAAATGACAAATACACTTTTGAGGAAGACATCACCAAAGATGCTAAAAGGAGCAAGGGCATCACCACCAGTAATGCCACCAATGCAAGTGCCGGGGCGGCCAGACTCAACGTACTTCATGTATTTTCCAGGCACAGTGACGGTTTGATCACCAATATTCAGATTGAAGTCGGGAAGGTCGCTGTTGCAAGGGTAGGCGTATTGAATCTCGTCAGATTGGCCGCGGAGAGAGATGGAGCCTGGGACGCTGGACCAGTAGTCGGCGGCAATATCGTTGGGGAGAGCGACTAGACTGGAGCCCGTGTCAGGAATAGCTGTAATAG
>NZ_JAELTP010000428.1 GCF_016428915.1 Pandoraea sp. ASV26 | reverse complement strand
ACCTAGCACGTGCCCACCACCTGGGACGCTTAATGGCCAGCCTGCTCCAAAGCTGTACATATAGCTTCGTTGCTTGCTGACAATGGTCCTCCTCATCAGAGATCTCGTGGCGTAGGCGCTCATACAAACTTCAACGTACGAGTAGCAGTAGTCAATCGCTAATTGGCACACGATTCATCAACGGCGTTGTCCGTGTTTTGTGTGTGTGCGCGTGTGTATATTTGTGTGTTTGGCTGGCACGAATGCAAGCCGCTCACGCCGCTTATGCGTACAAGTGCTGCGCTACTGAGGCGCTGGCCTATGTAATGTAGTACAAGGTAGTCTTTTCTTTTTTGTCATCCAGCGCTCCGTTCCAGAAGCGGTTGGCCCGCTAAGCTTAATCCCAGCCCAATCTTGTTGGATCTACAATTTCTGTTGAAGCCGGCATGTCCGACCGCCTGGCCTGAGG
>NZ_JAELTP010000427.1 GCF_016428915.1 Pandoraea sp. ASV26 | reverse complement strand
CAACGGTCTGCACAGCCTTTGACTTGTTTGCTTCTGACATCATGACCAGCCCTGCAGATCGCCTGTTGCTATGTTGAGTCGTAGGATTGTGTAACGAATCGGGCAACGCAGTGTTTGCATGTACCAGTCCATGTCAAAGAGCAAGTTGCACAGCGCAACCCGTTCGGAAGCTCCGCTCGGCGAGAGTGAGGCTGTCTGGTCCGACCTGGTGGGGCCGTGTGAAGCAGTAACCGGAGGTACAGCGAGCCTCACTGTCTTGGCCGATTTACTTTGGCACGCTGTGGACAATTTTATGGCGAAATTCCTACCAAGTGAATATCATAAGAGCTCTGAATCACCAATTAGATTGTAGTTAGACCCCCTGGACGAAGCCCGTGGCAACGCTTCCAGGAAGCATACGGTCACACCAGCACCGTGATGCGGGTGCAGGATCTATGCCTCTACTACTT
>NZ_JAELTP010000043.1 GCF_016428915.1 Pandoraea sp. ASV26 | reverse complement strand
GACATGCTCGAGCGCGCCATGATGATCGGCCTGCGCTACAACCTGCGGCGTGACGACGAGTTGGAGATCGCGCTCGATTGCGTCACTTATCAGGGCGCGAGGGCTTGCTGGTTCGACGACTATGGCTTGCATGTGGGCGCGCGCGCCGATCTGGTGCTGGTCGATGCGGTGAACGCCGCGCAGGCCATCGTCACGCGTGCACCGCGTCGTTGGGTGGTGGCGAACGGTCACGTCGTGGTGAGCGAGGGCGTGGCGGTATGACCCTTTGGCTGGCGATCGTCGCGCTCGGATTGACGCTGCGGCCGACGCTCACGTCCATCAGTCCGCTGTTGCCGCAGATTCGCGAAGCGACGGGGATGACCTATCCCGTGGCGGCGTTGCTGACCTCGGTGCCAGTGTTCGCGATGGGCGTGGGGGCTTTTGCGGCGAACGGGTTGACGCGTCGTTTCGGTGAGCGACGCGGCGTGCTGCTCGGTCTGGCGGGGCTCGCGTTGGCCTGCGGTGTGCGTTTCGTCGCTCACGACACGGTGACGATGATTGCCACGGCGCTTGCGTCGGGCATTGGCATTGCCATCATTCAGGCGTTGCTGCCCGGGGTGGTGAAGGCCAACTACAGTGCCGCGCGGATGACCGCGATGATGGGCCTGTATTCCGCGGCGCTGATGGGCGGTGGCGGGCTTGGCGCGGCGGCGAGTCCGTGGGTGGCGTCCGCGACGGGGGACTGGCGCGTCGGGCTGGGGATGTGGCTCGCCGTGGTCGGGGTGGCCGCGCTTGCGTGGTGGCGCGCACCGTTGGGTCGTCATGCCGCGCAGCCGACGATGGCGACGATGGCGACGACGGAAGCGGATCTGCGGGCGGCATGCCGGGTGGCGAGCGAGCGCTTGGCGCGTGTTGCCGATGGCGCGCCGTCCATGCGCGAACTGCTGCGCAAGCGTCGTGCGTGGACGCTGGCCGTCTACTTCGGCCTCATCAACTGCACCTATACGACGATGGTCGCGTGGCTGCCGCCGTTCTATCAACAACACGGCATGAGCGCGACACGCAGCGGCGCACTGCTGGCGGGGCTGACGGCATGTCAGGTGGTGGCGGCGTTGACGTTGCCGTGGTTTGCCCGTCGAAACGTCGATCGACGGCGCTGGCTCACGCTCGCGCTCGTGGCCACCCTCGGTGGGCTCATCGGATTGGCGGCCGCACCGGACGCAGCGGCATGGGGATGGATCGGTGCCATCGGCTTCGGGTTGGGCGGTACATTCTCGCTCGGGCTCGTGTTGGCGCTCGATCACCATGCGCATCCGCGCCATGCGGCGGCGCTCGCGGCGTTCATGCAGGGTGTGGGTTTCTGCATCGCGGCAGTGGCGCCGTTCGGTGCCGGGGCGGTGCTGGCGGCGACGGGGAGTTTCGTGGCTTCTTGGCTTGGCCTCATCGTGCTCAACGTGGCACTGATCGCGTTGACGTGGCGTTTCGATCCGGCGGGATATGCGTCGGCGCTTGGCTTCTCGCGCGACGCGCACAGCGGCCGTCATCAACGCGCATGACGCGCATGATGCGCATGATGCCCGTGGCGCTGGAGTCGCACGGTGCGTGAGGCAGGCGCGTAACACCGACGTGTAAGACAGGCACGCGACACAGGCACGTGAGACAGACGCGTTGCGCTCGCGAGACAGGTATCCCGTAGGCAAAAATCATGCGAGTCCCTACGCAATCCGCGCTAAGATGGCCCATCGTGTGATGTCGCAGCGGGGCTTCGGCGCGAGACCGTTGTTCCCGGCCCGGCCCATCTAATCCATGCGGCCAGGGTCGCTGTATGCTGCCGGATACCAAGGGAGAACGGATGCTCGGAATGTCGCGCAGGGCCGTCGGACGATCGTTCGCGACGATGCTCGTCGCGCTCGGTGCCTGCGGCCTCGGCATGTCCTTGCTGGCTTCGTTCCCCTCGCGCGCCTTGGCGGCCGACACGACCGTGCCGGGCAAGCCGGCGCTCAACTCCGCTTCCGTTCCCGCTTCCGTTTCTCTTCCCGCGCCAGCCTCCTCTCCCGGCGCAGCTTCCGCGCCGACCGGTGTCGACCAGCGCGTGCTGCGCAGCGATGGCGGCTACGCCAACCTCCATGTCTTCCGGCCGCCGTCTGCATGCAGCGGGGTGGCCATCCTCAGTCCCGGTGCGGGCGACGATCGCGACGCGCTGGCGTGGCTCGGCCGCGCACTGTCTCAATATGGCTGGCTGACGGTGACGATGGCGCACAAGGAAAGCGGACGCGACTCGTTGCGCGACCGGGTGCGCAACGGCGGGTTGCGAGACGGATTGCTAGCGCTCACTACGGATCCCGAAGTGTATGACGACCGCCTTGAAGATGCCGGGGCGGCGTTGCATTGGGCGCGAATGCAGTGCCGCGGGGGACCGGCGGTCTTCGCCGGACATTCCATGGGCGCGATCACCGTGATGGTCGAGGCGGGCGCGAAGAACAAGCTCGGGCTCGACAGCGACGACCGTTTCGATGGCTACATCGCGCTGTCGCCGCAAGGGCAGGGGCCGATCTTTCCGGCGGGCGCATGGCACGACATTCATAAGCCCATGTTGTTGGTGACCGGCACGCGCGACGCGCCGCTCGACGGCAAATGGCAGACGCGCACCGAGCCGTTTGCGGATCTGCCGCCGGGCTGTCACTGGCTTGCCGTTGTCGACGGCGCGACGCATTTCAACTTCGCGGGTTTCGGCTATGGGCACGGTGACATCGAAGTGAAGGTGCTGCCGTTGATCCAGCGTTTTCTCGACAACCTGCGCGCGCACCGATGTGCGGTGCCCACGCCGGCGGCCGGCGTGAAGTTCGACGCCAAGTAAGGCGAGCCATGGCCGAACAGGACCTCACGCGCGGCCCCATCGGCAAGACGTTGTTCTGGTTCTCGCTGCCGGTGCTGGGCAGCAATGTGTTGCAGTCGCTCAATGCGTCGATCAACGCCATGTGGATCGGGCACTTCCTGGGGGAGTCGGCGCTGACTGCGGCGTCGAACGCCAACATCCTGCTGTTCTTCCTGCTGGGGGTGGTCTTCGGTATCAGCATGGCCAACACCATTCTCATCGGCCAGTCCATTGGTGCGAAGAATCACGTGCTGACCCAGCGGATCGTGGGCACCAGCGCGACCTTTTTCGTACTGATGTCGACGGCCGTCGCGGTGCTCGGCTACATCTTCACGCCTGAATTGCTGAATGCGCTGGGAACCCCGGGCGATGCCCGCGCGTTTGCCGTCGCCTATCTGCGCATCATCTTCGTGGCGTTGCCGGTGATGTACTTCTACAACTTCGTGATGATGGCGTTGCGAGGCGCGGGGGATGCGCGAACGCCATTTCGCTTCATGCTGCTCTCGGCCGGATTGGACGTCGCGCTCAATCCCTTGCTGATCTTCGGCTGGGGGCCGGTGCCGCCGTTCGGCATTGCGGGGTCGGCGGGCGCAACGCTCATTGCGCAGACCGTGAGTCTGACCGCGTTGATGTACACGTTGTACCGGCGTCGTGATCCGTTGTGGCTGCAACGCAAGGACTGGAAATACCTGCGCATCGATCCCGGCCTGCTGCGGCTGGTCGTCGTCAAGGGCTTGCCGATGGGGTTGCAGATGGTGGTGATCTCGTCGTCGGCGATGGTGATGATGGGGTTCGTCAACGGGTACGGCTCGCAGACCACGGCCGCGTACGGCGTGGCGTCACAACTGTGGACGTACGTGCAGATGCCGGCACTCGCCATTGGCGCGGGCGTGTCGTCGATGGTCGCGCAGAACGTGGGGGCGGGGTTGTGGGACCGGGTCTCACGCATCGGCCGCGTGGGCGTCGGGTTGAACTTCGTCATGACGGGCACGCTGGTCATGGCCATCGTGCTCTTTAACCGTCAGTTCATGAACGCCTTCCTGCCGGACGATGGCTACGCGATCTCTGTCGCGCAGCACATCAATGCCGTGGTAGCGTGGTCGTTCGTGCTGTTCGGGGTGACGATCGTGCTCTTTGGGGTTGTGCGTGCGACGGGGGCGGTCGCGGCGCCACTCGTCATCCTGTTCGTCTCCCAGTGGGTCATCCGGCTGCCGTTTGCGTGGCAGATGCAGAAGTCGTGGGGGGCTGAGGCGATCTGGTGGAGCTTCCCGCTCGGCTTTGCCGTGTCGCTCGTGCTGGCGCTTGGGTACTACCGTTGGGGACGGTGGCGCGGCGTGCGCATGTTGCCCAAGGGCGGGCCGCCGGCGCTCGCCCCGGTGGGCGATGCCACCCATGCGGTTGCCGGGCCACCCCCGGCACCGGTCTCTCCGACTGTCCCGCCCGTCCCGCCTGCCACCGAGCAAGAGATCTCCCGGACCGACCGCCGCCGTTAGTCGTTGGTGTGGCTGGTGTCAGCGAGAGGTGGCTTGTGTCTTCTCCGAAATCCATGGCGATGCCGATTCGGCGAGCGCTGCCCGTAACCATTGGAGCAGCGCCTCGTAAGCCGGGTTAGCGGCAAACGGTTCACGCGCGAGTGCGACGTAGGCCGAGCCATCGCGCACGAAGCCGAAGGGGGCGACGAGGCGTCCGGAGGCAAGTTCGTCGCTGACCATATACACCGAGCCGATGGCGGCACCCAGCCCGGCCCCGGCAGCTTGCAAGCTCAGATAGAAGTGTTCGAACGGCGGCGTCGTTGGCGGGCTCGCGTCGAGACGCGCCGTAACCGAGATGGCGTCGTGTCGGGCGGCGCGCTGCCAGTCGTGCCAGCCGTTCGGCCGGGTGCGGGTGTGGAGTTGCGAGAGGTGTGGCGAATCGAATGCGGCGGGCAGACCGACCGGCCCGATCCATTCGTCGGCAAGTGGCTCGGCGGCCAGCGAGTGTCCCCAGAAGAAATCATTTCGCCGGATGGCGACATCTACGCCGGTGGCGGCGAGATCGAGGGGGCCGCCTGCCGAGTGGAGATGCAGCGCGATGTCGGGGTGGGCTTGAGCGAATGCGCCGAGGCGGGGAATGAGCCAGCGCATGGCGAGGGTGGGTTCGCAGGAGACGACGAGCGGACGGCTTGGGGTTGAGGGTTGGAGGCTGGCGACGGTGGAGGCGAGGTGCTCGAACATCTGCCGGGTGGTGGCGTGCAGGCGTTCTCCGGCGGGGGTGAGAAACACGGCACGATTGCGTCGGATGAACAGTGGCAGGCCGAGAGCGTCTTCGAGTGTGCGGATTTGGCGGCTGACGGCGCCGTGGGTCACAAACAGGCGGTCTGCGGCGCGGGCGAAGCTCAGTTCGCTGGCGGCGACATCGAAGACGTGGAGGGTGTTGAGCGGCAGCGATCGATTCATGGGTGAGAAATTATCACGAATATCGGCTCGGAAAGATCGTTTTTCCGCGTCCGGAAACCCAAGCAAAATGACGCCAAATCGAGGACCCAATAAGCAAAGAAACGCCTGAAGCACCCGGAGAGACGGACCGGAGCCCCGTTCTGCTGCGAGTTGGGGTTTATGTCTGAGTGGCGCAATGGGGCCCCGGTCCGTCGGGGTGGTATTCGGTGAGGTTAAATCATGCAAGAGTTGTTGGCTGTGATGACAATAACGGTGTTGGCGGTCATCAGCCCGGGGGCTGATTTCGCGATGGTGACGAGGGCGAGTTGGCGGAGTGGGCGGCGCGCGGGGTTATGGGCGGCGGCGGGCATTGCGGCGGGCGTGCAGGTCCATGTGTTCTACACGCTGGTTGGCGTGGGGCTATTGATAGCCCAGGTGCCGTGGCTTTTCAGTGCGATCAAGTGGATTGGCGCGGCGTACTTGATCTATATCGGTTGGCGGACGTTCAGAGACCGGTCGCCGGTGACGGATGTGATGCGAGAGGAGAGGAAGGCGGAGGGCAAGCCGGGAGCTTCGGCGCAGCCTCCGGCATCGGGCATTCCCGTGAGTACGCGTTGGCAAGAGGCGGCAAGCGCCTTTCGCACGGGCTTTTTCACTAACGCATTGAATCCGAAGACCACATTGTTCGTGGTGAGTACGTTCACGCAGGTCGTACACCCGGGAACAGGGTGGGCGCTCGGATTGGCGTATGGCGCGTTCATGTCGTTCGCGCATTGGGCGTGGTTCAGCCTTGTCGCGCTGGGGTTCTCGGCGGGTTGGATGCGCGCGGCGATGGTCCGTCGTCAGCATATGGTCCGTCGCACGATCGGTGGGGCGCTCATGGCGCTGGGTGGCGTGCTGGCGATGACAACCCGGTAAGCGCATCCGGGATCGGATAGGAATGCATGTCGAACGGCGCGGGAATGGCGTGGAAATGGCGTGAAAATGACGTCCCAACGCCTTGGATTGGGTCGAGAAGAGGTCAAAAGGAGATCGGAAAGAGACAGAAAAGAGACCGAAAAAGGTGAGGAAAGGGGCTGAAACCTTTCCGTTTTACCCATTGGTCACAAATAGTCACAAATTTATGACGCCCGGGGAGCGGCGTCTGCGCGGACGATTGGGGTAATGTGAGCGCCCGCTTCGAAGGTTTTGCCGATGCACCTTTAGTCAATCGGTGAATGAACGGGTAAAATTGCGCGTTCAGCGCACGCTGGCTACCGTCAGCACGCGCGTTACACGCTATCCCCCACTGCCGATGGAATTCCTGCCCAACGCGGTTCCCCGCATGATTTCCCACCGTGCCGTGCGCCTGGTGCTCGCCAGCGTGCTCAGTGTTTGTGCGCTGGTGTCCGGCGCGGCGCATGCGTTTTCCTTCGATGATGTCGCCAAACAGGCGCGCACGCTTGCGAACAGCCGCTACAAGCCGAAAGATCCGAATCTGCCCAAAGAGCTGCAAAACCTCACGTACGACCGCTATCGCAACATTCGCTTCAAGCCCGACAGAGCGCTGTGGCGCGCGCAGAAGCTGCCGTTCGAACTGATGTTCTTCCACGAAGGCTCGTACTACGACCGTCCGGTCAAGATCAACGAGTTGGCGGGCAACACCGTGCGCGAATTGCGCTACAGCCCCGACATGTTCGATTTCGGCGCGCTCAAAGTCGACCCAAAGCAACTGCGCGGGCTGGGCTTTGCCGGGTTCCGTGTCCACTTCCCGGTCAACACCCCGAAGTACAAAGACGAAGTGATGGTCTTCCTCGGCGCGAGCTACTTCCGCGCATTGGGCAAGAACCAGACGTACGGCCTGTCCGCACGCGGGCTGGCGCTCGATACCGCGCTCAATTCCGGTGAAGAGTTTCCGCGCTTCACCGAATTCTGGATTCAGCGTCCCGCCCCCGGTGCCAAGGAACTGACGATCTACGCATTGCTCGATTCGCCGCGCGCGACGGGCGCGTATCGCTTCACGCTGCGTCCGGGCGTGGACACCACCGTCGACGTCAAAGCCGAACTGTACCTGCGCGAAAACGTCACCAAACTGGGCATTGCGCCGCTCACGAGCATGTTCTTCTTCGGCGCGAACCAGCCCGCCGCGGTGGCCGACTATCGTCCCGAAGTGCACGACTCCGACGGCCTGTCGATCCAGTCGGGCACGGGGGAATGGATCTGGCGTCCGCTGGTCAATCCGAAACGTTTGCTCGTGTCGTCGTTCTCGTTGTCGAATCCGGCCGGCTTCGGGCTCGTGCAGCGTAATCGCGATTTCAGCAGCTATCAGGATCTGGACGATCACTACGAATCGCGCCCGAGCGCCTGGGTCGAGCCCAAAGGCAAGTGGGGTCAGGGCCGGGTGGAGTTGGTGCAGATCCCGACACCGGACGAGACGAACGACAACATCGTCGCGTATTGGATACCCGATGCGCCGCCCAAGCCCAAACAACCGTATTCGCTCGAATACCGGCTGTCATGGCAAAAAGATAACGACAAGCGCCCGCCGATGGCGTGGGTGTCGCAAAGCCGGCGTGGACATGGCTACCGGGGAAAACCAGACGACAGTCTGCTGTTTGCACTCGATTTCGACGGCCCGGCGCTCAAGAAACTGCCGGATGACGCCAAGGTCGAAGGGAACGTGTCCATCGACGGCAATGGCAAGATCCTTGAAGTGCAGACGCAGCGCAATGACGTCACGGGAGGCTATCGCGTCATGCTGCGCATGCGCCGCCTCGATTCCGAGAAACCCGTCGAAATGCGCGCTTACCTGCGCAACGGCAGTAACACCCTATCCGAAACGTGGAGCTACCTGTTACCCCCCGAATGAGCGACCGCTCCGACATTCCGGTCGACGAGCTGTACGTCGACCGGTTGCCCCTGCCCGCCGAGAAGCGTCGCGCGCTGCTTGCCCAAGCACAGCGTGACGGTGGCGATTCGCTCGACGTTCTCACCCGCTTGCAGCGCCTGCTCGCCGCGCGCGTCACGAACGACGCGGGCGAGGCGTTGCCGTCTGCGGGCGATATGTCGCCTGCGTCCTCCTCGTCCCCTTCGTCCAATCCATCCAGCACGCCCCACACATCCAATTCGAAGACTGACGCCAACGAGGCGACCGCGCAGCGCGAGCTCGCCGTAGCAACGTCCGGCGTGCCCGCGACCGTATGGCGCGCGCACGATATTGCCGAGATCGAGTCCGACAGCGACGCGGTGCTCGCCTCGCAACCGGTGCGCCTCGCGCTCACCGAAGGCGGGTCGCTGGCCGCGGCGGCCGGGTTGAAGGAAGTGCGGGGCGTGCAGACCTTGCGCATCGCGCCGCCGGTACGCCGCACGTCGCTCATCCCGCGCGCCTGGTCGCTCAATCCGCTCGGTCGGTTGTGGCGCAAGCTGATCGGCCTTCAAGACCCCGATCCGCTCGTGCGCGACGCGCCCGATCCCAAGGGCAATTGGTCGCAGGCCGGCCGCCGCCGTCGCTGGATGTTGCTCGTGCTCATGATCGCGCAGACGGCGCTGGCCACGCACTTCATGGCGTCCGTGCTGCCGTATCACGGGGCAGACCCGCTCGAGTTCGCCGTGCTGGCGTTGTTCGTGCTGCTCTTCGGCTGGGTCTCCGCCGGCTTCTGGACGGCAATCTTCGGCTTCTTCGTTCTGCTGTTCGGTGGCGAACGTCACATGATCTCGAAGATGGCCGCAGGCGACGCGCCGATCGAACCCGACGCGCGCACGGCCATCGTCATGCCGATCTGCAACGAAGACGTCGGCCGCGTGTTTGCCGGTTTGCGCGCAACGTACGAGTCGCTGGCCAAGACCGACTCGCTCGAGCGCTTCGACTTCTTCATTCTGTCCGATTCGAACGAGGCCGATAACTGCGCCGCCGAAGTCGACGCATGGCAGGCACTGTGCCGCGAGGTCGATGGCTTCGGACGCATCTTCTATCGTCGACGCCAGCGTCGCGTGAAGCGCAAGAGCGGCAACCTCGACGACTTCTGCCGACGTTGGGGCAGCAACTATCGCTACATGATCGTGCTCGACGCGGACAGCGTGATGAGCGGCGAATGCCTGACGAAACTCGTGCGCATGATGGAAGCGCATCCGAGCGCCGGGCTGATTCAGACTGCACCGCTCGCCTCGGGGCGCGAAACGTTCTATGCGCGTCTGCAACAGTTTGCCGGACGTGTGTACGGCCCGTTGTTCACGGCCGGTCTGCACTACTGGCAATTGGGGGAATCGCATTACTGGGGCCACAACGCGATCATTCGCCTGAAGCCTTTCATGGAGCATTGCGCGCTCGCCCCGTTGCCCGGCAAGGGGGCGATGTCCGGCCCGATTCTCTCGCACGATTTCGTCGAGGCGGCGCTGATGCGGCGCGCAGGATGGGGCGTATGGATTGCCTACGACCTGCCCGGCAGCTACGAGGAAATGCCGCCGAACCTGCTCGACGAACTCAAGCGTGACCGGCGCTGGTGCCAGGGCAACCTGATGAACTTCCGCCTGTTCCTGGCCGAAGGCATGCACCCGGTACATCGCGCGGTATTCGTCACGGGCGCGATGGCTTACGTTTCCGCGCCGCTGTGGTTCATCTTCCTGATCCTCTCGACGTGCCTGCTCGCCAAGCACACGCTGGTCGTGCCCGAGTACTTCACCGCGCCGCGCCAGCTTTTCCCGGTCTGGCCGGAATGGCATCCCGAGCGGGCGCTGGCCTTGTTCACGGCAACGGCAACGCTGCTCTTCCTCCCGAAGATTCTGGCGGTGCTGCTGATCTGGGTGAAAGGCGCAAAGCGTTTCGGCGGCGCGCTGGCGGTCACGGTGAGCATGTTCATCGAGATGGTGTTCTCCGCCGTTCTCGCGCCGGTGCGGATGTTGTTCCACACCCAGTTCGTGCTCGCCGCGCTAACGGGCATCGCCATCCAGTGGAAGTCGCCGCCGCGTGAAGACGCCGAGACGCATTGGGGCGAAGCGATTCGCCGCCACGGTCTGCAAACGCTGATCGGGGTGGGGTGGGGCGGGGTCGTGTACTGGCTCAACCCGGACTTCATCTGGTGGCTGATGCCGATCGTCGGCTCGATGATGATTTCGATTCCCGTGTCCGTGTTCTCGAGCCGTGTATCGCTTGGACGCGCCCTGAAGCGCGCTCGCCTGTTCCTGATTCCGGAAGAGTCGTGGCCGCCGAAGGAACTGCGCATGACGCAGAAGTACACCGAGGAGGCGGCCAAGCGTATCGACTTCGTCGATGCCGTGATCGATCCCATGGCCAACGCGCTCATGGCCGCGAGCGTGGTGCCGACCCTCGACGATGCGAAGCGCGACACCGTGCGCGCCGGTCGCGTCGAGACGGCACTGCTCAAGGGGCCGGCCAAGCTGACGAACACGCAGAAGTGGGAGTTGCTCAACGATCCGCGGGCCCTCGCCGCGCTTCATCTGCTGGCGTGGACGGACCCGCGTGCGCATCGCGATTGGCGCGACGCGCGCGCCAACGGACTGTCGCAGGGCTTTCTCGTGTCGGCCTGAGCGGCACACTGCATCAACGCATGAGGTGTGAAGGAATGAAAAACGGCAAGGCATCGCGCCTTGCCGTTTTTGCTTTCGCGGCGGTCTTCGTCGGCGACCGGATCAGCGTGATGGCAGGAAGTCGCGCGGATTGAAAGGCGTGCCCTTTTGACGAACCTCGAAGTGCAGCTTCACCACGCCATGCGAGTCGGTGTCGCCCATCTCGGCAATCTTCTGGCCCTTACTGACCGAGGCGCCTTCCTTCACCAGAATGGCCCGGTTGTGGGCGTACGCGGTGAGATAACCGTTGTCGTGTTGCACCATCACGAGATTGCCGTAGCCACGCAGACCGCTGCCCGCATAAACAACTTTGCCTGCGGCGGCCGCGTAGATCGGATCGCCCGGTTTGCCACCGATATCGACGCCCTTGTTGCTGCTGCCGTCGTAATTCGCCAGCACCGGGCCGTCGGCCGGCCAGACCATCGGAATCTTGTTCGTTGCCGTGCGCGGGGCGGCAGGCACGGGCGCAGGCTTCGGGGCCGGCTTGGCTTGTGCACGCGGCCGGGCGCCGCCCGACGACGATGCGCTGCCACTCGACGAAGCCGCAGCGGGGGCGCTGGACGATCCGGCGGGCGGCACCACACGCAGCACCTGACCCACTTCGATCTTGTCGGCATCGGCGAGTCCGTTCCAGCGCACCAGATTGGCCGTGCTGGTGTTATTGCTGCGTGCAATGCCGTACAGCGTGTCGCCTGACTGCACGCGATAGCTGCCCGCAGGCACCGGACCATAGGTCGGCGACCCGGCGCAGGCGGCGAGCGTTGCGCAAACGGCCAGACTCAGCACATGAGTGCGGCAACGGGCGAGCCAATGCGTTCGGCTGGGTTGACGGACTTCAGATTGCGGCCGCGAAGGGCACGTGAGACGAGTAGGCTCCATCCGTAGGCAGGTGATAGGCTCAGTGGCAGGCTCAAGGGTGGTCGCCTGACATGCCGGTTAGGCAATGCGTCAGGTAATGCGCGTCAAATAGGGGAAAACCGCGGGAAAGCGGTTTCGGATAGCGCAAAACGCGAGCAAGACGCGCGACAACAGCATGGGCACGGGAAAAAACGCCCATTGTACGGGCAGCGGCACCCCGTCGGACACCCGTGGAGTGCCCAAATTCCCCGTTATTTGCGGAAATTGTTACGCTATTTGCAGTATTTCCCCTGTTGACAAGCGTCGGCGCTACACGTATAAAACCAACTGCAGATTGTCAAGCCGCGAAGTTGTTGTCCGACGTAGTTTTCCTGCTTCTCGCTGGTTTCTAGTCCTTCATTTTCCCTTGATTGTCAGCGCTGGAGGGGTCATTGTGACCTCAGGCTATTGTTTTATTAGGAAAAAACATGGAAACCGGTATTGTTAAGTGGTTCAACGACGCAAAGGGCTTCGGCTTCATCACCCCGGACGCCGGCGGTGAAGACCTGTTCGCTCACTTCTCGGAAGTGAAGGTTGACGGCTTCAAGTCGCTGCAAGAGAACCAACGCGTGTCGTTCGAAGTGAAGACTGGCCCGAAGGGCAAGCAAGCTGCGAACATCAAGCCGATCTAAGCGGCTTCATCGCTTTCTCGTGATGCCGCGCCAGCTTTAGCGCGAGGCGGCATCCCGCGATCAACAGGCCCGATGGCGAAAGTCATCGGGCCTGTTTGTTTTTTGATTCCCTTACGATTCGCATGAGACGTGCACGCGAACGATGTCACCGTCACGGTTCGACGCTACAATGCCTGATCGAATTCGCAGAAGTATTTCTCCGAGGCAATCATGAGCCTGCAAACGTGGTGGCTATATGTGGTCACCGTTTTTTTCGTCTCGGCGACACCGGGACCGAACATGTTGCTCGTCATGACGCATGGCGCGCGTCACGGCTTGCGTGCGTCGTTGGGCACGATGGTCGGTTGCATGACCGCACTTATCGCGATGATGTCGATTTCGGCCGCGGGTCTGGGCGCCGTGCTCAAGGCATGGCCGATGCTGTTCGACACGCTGCGCTATCTCGGCGCGGCCTATCTGATCTATCTCGGCTACAAGAGCTGGCGCTCGCCGGTGGACACCCGCGAAGCGGCGGCCAATCTCGGGGCATCTGCGTTAGTGGCCGACTCGAGCTTCGGCAAGCTGTTCAAATCGGGCTTTCTGGTCGCGGCAAGCAACCCGAAGGCCATTCTGTTCGCCGCGGCGTTCCTGCCGCAGTTCATCGACCCGGCAGCCGCCAAGCTCCCGCAGTTCTCGATTCTGCTCGGCACGTTTGCCGTGATCGAGGTGAGCTGGTACCTGGTCTACGCCACGGGCGGACTGCGCATTGCGCCGTACTTGCGTGAAGCGCGTGTGCTCAAGGCGTTCAACCGCATCAGCGGGGGAGTGTTCATGGGCTTCGGCGCGCTCATGGCAGCGGTGCATCGCTGATCGGGCAACGTCAGCGGCAAGGGCGCGTGGGAGCGCCCGGAGTGTGGCGCACGGCACGGGGTGAAGTCGGTTCGTGCGCCGGAGCACTCAATATTTACGGTCGGCGACCGTTAACGTTCATGACCAGATGCATGACACGGCGAGTGAGTACCGACTGGCGCTCATTCGCGCTGTGATGCCGCGAGGCGTCACGGGTGGCAACGGCTTTAATGCGACGGCTTGCGTGGACTCGCGCGGCCGTCACGGGGACAAATAGAAGATCAGGTATGGAAACGACAGAACCGCAGGTGACACCGGCGCCCACGGACGAAGAGTCTGAACTGCATGACTCGTATCGCATCACCAACCCGCTGGAGATTGGCGGCGTGCTGCGTCATCTGGCGACTCGTGGCGATTTCATGACGGTGTACTTCGCGAATGGCCAGCGTCAGCTCGTCACGCGTCTGCTCAAGGTCGACCCGCAAGCGCGTGGCTTCTATTTCGATTGGGGCGGCGTGGAGACGGAGAACCGGGCGTTGCTTGCCAACAAGCGCGCGCTGTTCGTCGGCGTGCCGGAAGGCATTCAGGTGCATTTCCCCATCGGCGACGTACAAGAGGTCGATTACGAGGGGTATCCCGCGTTCTATTCGTCATATCCGGAAACGCTCGTGCGCTTGCAGCGCCGCGACTACTTCCGCGTGAAGACGCCGATCCTCGATCCCTACCAGTGCACGGTCAAATTCCCGGGAGACACGCCGCTGCGGCTGTCGGTCTTCGATCTGTCGCTGGGGGGCGTGGGCTTGCGCACGAAATCCGAGGTGGCCGCGGAGATTCCGAAGGGCTCGATGCTCATGCACGTCGAGATCGAACTGCGCGATTACGGCACCGTCCAGGTCGATCTGGAAGTGTGCGCAGTTCGCAGCGTGCCGCTTGCGAAGGACGTCGAGTATCACGTCGGATGCCGCTTCATTGCGCTCTCGCGCACCGCCGAATCGCGTCTGCAAAAACTCATCACGCAACTCGAACTCAATCGCAAGGCATTCGCGCGCGCCTGAACGTTCGACGTCATCTCGTATGCGTTGCGCGTCACCACTCAGGTGACGCCAGCGATATCGCCAAGGGCGGCCCGTGGGGTCGCCCTTTTGCTTTGTGCCCCCGGCCTTTGCAGCCGAGCCGGCCTCAGTGGTCGCGTTGTTGCGCCGCTACGTGGGGTGGCGGCTCGCCACGGGCTTCGCGTATGCCGTCAGGATAGATGCGCACGAGCACGATACGCGGTCCCTGCATCTTCTTGACGACCACCGAGAAGCCCTCGAAGTCGATCTTCTGGCCCTCGCGCGGTAGATAGCCCAGCGAATCCATAATCAGCCCGCCCACCGATTCCGCACGCTCACTCGGGATATCGATACCCAGCGAGCGTTCGAGCGTAAGAATCGGCAAGCTGCCGCGTCCGATGAGCGTGCCGTCTTCCATGCGGGTCCAGTCGTCTTCCGTCTGACGGAATTCGTCGCGGATCTTGCCGACCAGCGCCGAGAGCAGGTTGTCCAGCGTCAGGAAGCCGATGGGCTTCTGGTCCGGCCACCCCACAATCGCGAAGTGCGGCGCACCCCGGCGAAAGCGGCCGAACAGCTCGCGCGCGGGCATGTCGGGCCGCACACGCTCGACCGGACGCGCCATCGCGCCGAGATCCTCGATGGACTGGCCGTGATGCTCCGCGAGAAACAGATCTTTCAGGTGGACCACGCCGAGCACGGTCTCGCCGTCATTGTCGAAGAACGGGTAGCGGCTGTAGCGGTGACGATAGGCCGTGTCCATGTTCTGCGCGAAGGTGGCGTTGCGGCGGAACGCGGCCACTTCGCTCATCGGATGCATCAGGTCGGAGACGCTCAGATCGCTGAAGTCGATGGCGTAAGCCACCACGTTCCAGTCGTCGCGCGAGAGTTTTTCGCTCGACGCGCCCCGGCGCATGATCAGCTTGATTTCGTCGGCCGAGTAATGCGCTTCGGTACCGTGCGACGAATCGAGACCGGTCCAGCGCAGCAACCGGTTGGCGCTGTGGTTGAGCACCCAGATCGCCGGATACATCAGCCAGTAGAACGCGTAGAGCGGCGCGGCCGTCCAGACCGAGACGGCTTCCGGCATGCGCAGCGCCATCGACTTCGGCGCGAGCTCACCCACGACGATGTGCAGATACGAGATCGTGAAGAACGCGATGAAGAAGGCGAGTGCGTGAATCAGTTCTGCCGAGACGACGCCCAGCGAGGCGAACATCGGCGTGAGAACGCGCGCGAAAGCGGGCTCACCGATCCAGCCCAGGCCGAGCGAGGCGAGGGTGATGCCGAGTTGGCACGCAGAGAGGTAGGTATCGAGTTGGCCGTGAACCCTGGCGAGGATACGGCCGCGCCAACCGCGTTGGCGGGCAATGACTTGAACGCGCGTCTGGCGCAGTTTGACGAGGCCGAATTCCGCCGCCACGAAGAAGCCGTTGAGAAACACCAGCAGGATCGCAGCGACGATCAGTAAGAAGTTTTCCAAAATGTATGAAATGGGACAACAGGCCCGTCAGTATAAGTGACATTTGCCCGCGATAAGAAATAACCGTGACGTTCCGGTGTTTTGCCTGCCAGTTGCGAGTGATTCATGGGGCTTTCGCGGCGGATGCAGGCAAGTCTGTGTTCGTCAGCGGCGGTCGATGGCGCGCCAGCCGGGCATGGCGAAGGCGTCGACGAGGAAATCGATGAGCGCACGAACCTTGGCGCTGAGGTATTTGCGCGTGGGATAGACGACGTAGATGCCCGTCTCGCCCTGCGTGTACTCGGGCAGGAATTCAGTGAGCTGCCCGCTGCGCAGGGCGTCCTGAACGAGAAACGAGGGTTGCAGAACGATGCCCGCACCGGCCACGGCCGCCGCGAGGCACGTGTCGCCGTTATCGGCGATGAGTCTTGCGCGCGTGCGCACGGACACTGGGCCGTCGGGGCCATCGAAACGCCATTCGCGGCGATGCGAGAAGTAGCTGTAGCCCACCGTCTCATGATGGGCGAGTTCGCTGGGATGCTTCGGCGTGCCATGTTGGGCGAGGTAGCCGGGCGAGGCGCACAGCACCAGCCGGGTACCGGCGAGCCGCCGATGCACGAGCGATGAATCGGGCAGACGCGTGATCCGGATCGCGAGGTCGTAGCCTTCATCGACGATATCCACGAGGCGGTCGCTCAGCGTGATATCGAGCGACACCTGCGGGTGTTGAGAGAGAAACGTCGGCCACAGCGGCGCGAGATGGAGGACACCGAATGTGTGCGGGGCGTTGATGCGCAACGGTCCGGCGGGCTGTCCGTCATGCTCGCCCGCCATGGCATCGGCCTCATCGAGTTCCGCGAGAATCTGACGGCAGCGCTCCACATAACGTTGGCCCGGCTCGGTGAGCGACAGGCGTCGCGTGGTCCGTTGAAGCAAACGCGTGCCCAGACGTGCCTCGAGATCGGCGACGTAACGCGAGATGGCCGTCTTCGAGACGCCCAGCGTAGCAGCGGCCTTCACGAAGCTGCCCGACTCGACGACGGCGATGAAGCACTCGATCTCGCGAAGTTTGTTCATGCCGGGGCGATGCTCCTCAGGGACGCGCGTATTGTTGCGTTGATCGGTACCAATGCCGCTATTGTGCCAGCGCGTGCACTTCGGCGAGCGTCGGGGCGGCGCTGCCGAAGGCAAAGGCATCCATCCGCAAGGCGCCGTAGGTGGTGCCCGTGTCGAAGTGCGTCTGGCGGGCGGCGTTCTCGGCCGCGCCCAGCGCGATGTAGAGCGGCAACAGATGCTCGTCGGTCGGGTGCGCGCGCTCGGCGTGCGGTGCGCGGGCGCGGTAGTCGAACAGCGCGTCAAGATCCATCGCGGCGAGATGCTCGGTGAACCACGCGACGAACTCAGCCAGATAAGGCGCTTCCGCCCGATCTTCGGACGGCGCGCGGAACACTTCGTGCAGATTGTGCGTGAAGCTGCCCGACGCGACGATGAGCACACCATCCTCGGCGAGCGGTGCGAGTTGCTGACCGATGCGGTAGTGGTACTCCGGGCGCATCTGGCGTTGCAGCGACAACTGCGTGACCGGCACATCCGCGTCGGGGTACAGGTAACTCAGCGGCACCCATGCGCCGTGATCGAGACCCCATTGGTCGTCGGTCGCGGCGGGCAGGCCAGCGTGCTGAAGAATCTGTACCGTGCGCTCAGCGAGTGCGGGCGCGCCGGGCGCCGGGTATTCCAGCGCGTAAAGTTCGCGAGGAAAGCCGCCGAAGTCGTGGATCGTACGCTGTTGCGCCAGACTGCCCACGCGCGGTGTCGGCGTCGACCAATGCGGCGAGATCACGAGAATCTCCCGCGGACGCGGCACCGCACGCCCCAATGCCGTCAACAACGGGCCGGTACGGCCGGGATCGACCGCGAGTAGCGGTGAGCCGTGGGAGACGAACAAGGTGGGAAGGGTAGCCATGGCGAGAACTCCGGCAAAAGAACGCTAAAAGAACGGAATGAAGCGAGGTCGGGCGATCAGGCGGAGCGCGTCCGGCGAAGCGCGTAGGCGCCGTCACCCAGCAGTGCCACGACCAGCAGGGCTACCAGCCAGAAAGCGGGGAATTCCCAGCCGCCGCCCTTGTTGGTAAAGAGCCAGCCGTTGTGGCCATGCACCGACACGATGGTGCCCAGTATCAGTGCTGCGAGCGGCAGCGCAGCCCAACGTGCGTAGAAGCCCGTGATCAGCATCAGGCCGCCCACGAATTCCAGTGCCATCGTGACATAGGCGATAACGGGCGGCAGGCCGAGCGAGCCCATGAAGCCCACGAAACCGGGCACGGTGAATACGAACACCTTGAGCGACAAGTGGGCGAGGAAGAGGATGCCCAGCGACACGCGCAGCAGCAGCGCCGCGTAAGGGGCGGTTTTGGTATCGATCATGACAGACTCCGGTGAGAGATCGAGGTAAGGGGTGGCTCTGCAATCGAATGGACTGCTGACTTACCCACGATTCTAGGGAGCGCGATCGTTCAGATAAACGAGTGGGGCAGGGATTGATTGTCCCTTTATTTGGGACAATCAATCATGACTGCGATGCCTCGTGCCTCGCAATTGGCACTGATGGCACTGATGGCACTCGTGCCGCCAGCACTCAGCCCGAGGCGATCATCCGATCGAGCAATTCGATCCAGTGCTGCACCGGGGCGTGATCGCGTGCGTGCTTGCTCTTGGCGCTCGCCTGCAAATGACAGATGCAACCGACGTTGGCCGAGACGACCAGTTCGGGGTCGAGCGCGTCGAGCGACTTCCACTTCGCGTCGCGCAATTGATGCGACAACTCCGGCTGCGTTACCGAATACGTGCCGGCCGAGCCGCAGCAGATGTGGCTGTCTTGCGGCAGCATGACGTTCACGCCTACGCCGGCAAGCACCTTTTCCACCACGCCCTTGAGTTGCTGACCGTGTTGCAGCGTGCAAGGCGGGTGATAGGCCACCTTGCCGGTCTTGCGATTCGGCACGCGTTGTTGCAGCGCTTCGAGGTTGTCGAGCAGCACCTCAGACAGATCGCGGGCCAGTTCGGAGACACGTTGTGCCTTACCCGCGTATTGCGGATCGTGGCGCAGCAGGTGGCCGTATTCCTTGACCGTCGCGCCGCATCCGGACGCGTTGATCACGATGGCCTGCGCGCCCGCTTCGATCTCGGGCCACCAGGCGTCGATGTTGCGGCGTGCATCGTCTAGGCCCTCCTCTTGATAGTTCAGATGCAGACGGATGGCGCCACAACAACCGGCGGCCGCAGGCCGGACCATCTCGATGCCGAGCGCGTCGAGCACGCGGGCCGTGGCCTTGTTGACGTTGGGCAACATGGCCGGTTGCACGCAGCCCTCGAGCATCAGCATGCGGCGTGCATGCTTGGCCTGTGGCCAACTGCCGGAGCGCTGACGATGCGGCACCTTCTCGCGCAGCGAGCGCGGCAGCAGCGGACGGAACTGCTGCCCCAGGCGCAAGGCGGGCGAGAACAGGGTGCGGTTGGGGAGCACATGGGCGAGCGTCCAACGCAGGGCGCGCTCACCGGCAGGACGACCGACCTTGGCGTCGACATGACGGCGGCCAATATCGGCAAGCCGGCCGTATTGCACGCCCGACGGGCACGTCGATTCGCAACTGCGGCAGGTCAGGCAACGATCCAGGTGACGCTGCGTTTCGCGCGTCACGTTCTGGCCTTCGACCATCTGCTTGATGAGATAGATGCGCCCGCGCGGGCCGTCGAGTTCGTCCCCGAGCAACTGGTAAGTCGGACAGGTCGCGGTACAAAATCCGCAATGCACGCATTTGCGGAGAATGGCTTCGGCTTCGTCGCCATCCGGCGTATGACGGAGGAATTCTGCGAGGTTCGTTTGCATCGTCTTCTTTAGCGGTACAGCCGATGGCGGTTGAAGATGCGGCTCGGATCGAAAGCGTGTTGCAGACGTTTGCCGATAGCGTCCAGCGCGGCCGGTTGCGGGGTAAATACGCCGGCCGACTTGTCGCCGTGGCGGAACAGCGTAGCATGCCCGCCCACCGCTGCGGCAATCGCGCGCACTTCGGCGGCGCTGCGCGCGGTGATCCACCAGCGTTGTGCGCCGCCCCATTCGATCAGATGTTCGTCGCCGTGAGCGAGCGGCGGTGTAGTGGGGGGGACTGACAAACGCCACAACGGCTGGCCGTCTCCCGTGACCGGCGAGGGCGCGAAGAATCGGTGCGTCTGCTCGCGCAGGGACTGCCAGAAGGCGTGGGCTTCGATGGCATCAACGGATGCACCGCCCAGCGCCCTGCGTGCGGCGTCGATGGCTGCGGCAGCCCCACCCAGACGCACGCTGAGCACGCCGTCGTGCCAGACCGATCCCATGAGCGGCAGCGGCTGCCCGCCCCAGCGATTGAGTTGCTCGATGGCCTGCGCCTGCGGCAGCTCGAAACGCAACGTGGCCTCGGCCACGGGACATGGCAAGACCTTGATCGAGAGTTCGAGCAGCACACCCAGGGTGCCGAGCGAGCCGGCGAGCACGCGAGAGACGTCGTAACCCGCGACGTTCTTCATCACCTGTCCGCCGAAATGCAGCACTTGGCCCTGTCCGTTCATCACGACAGCGCCGAGCACGAAATCGCGTGGTGCGCCGACATGCGGTCGGCGCGGACCGGCAAGACCCGCAGCGACGCAGCCGCCCAGCGTTGCGCCGGCGCCAAAGTGCGGCGGCTCGAAGGGCAGGATCTGACCGCACTCGGCGAGCGCCGCTTCGATCTCGGCGAGCGGCGTGCCCGCCCGGGCGGTGATCACGAGCTCGGCCGGATCGTACGAGACGATGCCGCGATACGTGCGCATGTCGAGCGGCTCGCCGTCAGGCGTCTGACCGTACCAGCGCTTGGTGTTGCCGCCGTGAATGTCGAGCGGCGTGCCGCTCGCGGTGGCGGCGAGCACGCGTTCGCGAATCGCGGCGAGGGCCTGCGCAGCCGCTTGCGGGTCGGCGTCATGCTGCGGGGCGTGGAGGACTTGCGGCATCAGAACCTCGGCAAATCGGGATGGGGCAGCAGCCCGCCGCGCACGTGCATCTTGCCGTACTCGGCGCAGCGCGCACGCGTGGGAATGGCCTTGTCCGCGTTGAGCAGACCGGCGGGATCGAAGGCGCGCTTCACGGCGAAAAACGCGTCGCGTTCTTCCGGCGAGAACTGCACGCACATCGAGTTGATCTTCTCGATGCCCACGCCGTGCTCGCCCGTCACCGTGCCACCCAGCGCCACACAGGCTTCGAGAATGTCGCTGCCGAACGCTTCGGCGCGATGCCATTCGTCCAGATCGTTGCCGTTGAACAGAATCAGCGGGTGCATGTTGCCGTCGCCCGCGTGAAACACGTTGATGCAGCGCAAGCCGTATTGCGCCTCCATCGCTTCGATACGCTTGAGCAGCGTGCCGATGGTCCGGCGCGGAATGGTGCCGTCCATGCAGTAGTAGTCCGGCGAGAGGCGTCCGGCGGCGGGGAAGGCGTTCTTGCGGCCGGACCAGAAGCGCAGGCGCTCGGCTTCGGAGGCCGACACCTGAAGGCGCGTGGCACCCGACGCGCGCAGCACCGCCGAGACGCGTGCGATCTCTTCCGCGACTTCTTCTGGCGTGCCGTCGGATTCGCACAGCAGGATCGCCGCCGCGTTGAGGTCGTAGCCCGCGTGAACGAACGCTTCCACGGCTTGGGTGGCCGGTTTGTCCATCATCTCCAGACCCGCCGGAATGATGCCTGCCGCGATGATCGCCGCAACGGCGTTGCCGCCGGCTTCCACGTCGTCGAAGCTCGCCATGATGACTTGCTGCACTTGCGGCTTCGGCACGAGTTTCACGGTGATTTCCGTGACGACGCAGAACATCCCCTCGCTGCCGATGAACACGGACAGCAGATCGAGACCGGGGACGTCGAGCGCGTGCGAGCCGAATTCCACCACCTCGCCGTCCATCGTCACCGCGCGCACGCGCAGCACGTTGTGCACGGTGAGGCCGTATTTCAGGCAATGCACGCCGCCCGAATTCTCCGAGACGTTGCCGCCGATGGTGCAGGCGATCTGCGACGACGGGTCCGGCGCGTAATAAAGGCCGTAAGGAGCGGCGGCTTCGGAGACTGCAAGATTACGCACGCCGGGCTGCACGGTGGCGGTGCGCGCGTAGGCGTCGACTTCGAGAATGCGCTTGAATCTGGCGAGCGAGAGCACGATGCCGTCGGTGATCGGCATGGCGCCGCCGGACAGGCCGGTGCCGGCCCCACGCGGCACGACGGGAACGTTGTGCGCATGACATGCCCGCAGAATGCGGCAGACCTGATCTTCGTCGGCGGGCAGCACGACGGCAAGCGGCAGCTTGCGATACGCGGCCAGTCCGTCGCATTCGTATGGCGTGATCTGCTCTCGATCGGTCAGCCACTGCGCGTCGGGGACGGCGGCACGCAGCGCCGCGAGGCGAGCGGTGCGCGTGGCGTCATCCAGTGTCTGGAACACGGGCTCATCCGTGGATGCGGGGGCCGGTGGGGAAGACGCCGCCGATGCCGACAGTGGAGTCGGACGCTGCGCACGCTGAGGACTCAGCGACGGGGAACCCGCAGAAGCGCCGGAAGCGGTGGAAGGGGGCGAAGCATGCGATGCCATCAGGCTTGCTCTCGAACGATCGTTAACGTGAGATGTGTTGAGTCGGCCCCTTTTGGTCTACTGGTAGACTGGTCGACCAGACATCTGATAACGTCATCGTAAAGGGAATGATCCGATTCCGCCTACCGGGTTAACCCGCGGTTTATGGGCGATCCTCTCGTGATGCCGCGCGACAGACCGTCGGGCTGCCCTGAGCGAAGCGTCATCCTGTATCGTGGCGTCTGTGATTTTTCCGTTGAGAACCAAAGCCGACATGTCGTCCAACGAGTCGTCCTTGCCTATGTCATCTCTACCTGCCAGCGAATCTTCGGGGGCCGTTGCGAGTTTCGTGCCGGTCACGCCGCCACCGCGTCTGCGTCTGTCGGACATGGTGTACGAGCAACTGGAGACGATGGTCGTCGAAGGCCGGCTCGCGCCGGGCTCGGCGCTGCCGTCCGAGCGCGATCTGGCGCAGCAGATGGGCGTGTCGCGCCCGTCGCTTCGCGAGGCGCTGTTGCGCCTGGAGTCGCGCGGTCTGATCGTAGGGCGTGCCGGTGGGGGGTATCTGGTGGCCAACGCCAGCCAGCCGCTGCTCGCCGAGCCGCTCTCGCAACTGATGTCGCGCCACAGCAAGACCGTCGACGACGTGCTGGAGATGCGTGAAGTGCTCGAAGCCAAGGCCGTGGAACTGGCGGCAGAGCGCGCGACGCCCGAAGACATTGCCCGGCTCGCACAGGCACTCGAAGCGCTCGAGGCGGCGTACGCCGCAGGCCGCGATGGTCTGGACGGCGAAGGCGATGCAAGGGGCAGGTCGCTGCTCACCCGGGTGCCCGAACTCGACGCCCATTTCCATCTGGCGTTGGCCGAGGCCACGCACAACCTCGTGCTGGTGCATCTGATGCACGCGATCTTCGAATTGCTGCGCGGGTCGGTCGTCGACAATTACCGCGCCATCGTCGGTCACGGCGCCGATCTGGCCGAGCTGATCGATCAGCATCGCCGCATCTTCAATGCCGTGGCGTCGCACGATGCCATTAGCGCGCAGCGTTCGCTGCGCGAACACCTGACCTTCATCCGCAACAACTCGGGCGACGTCGAGTCCGTCTGACCCCGTTTTTCTCTGCCTGACGGCGCCCTCGCCAGAGGGCAAACAAAACCCGTCAAAACGTCATCGTTTTCCCTGACCCTGCGCTGCGCGGCATGATGCCGCGCGGGCGCGCGCTCGCCTGTGATCCGGCGTGCAATGCCTCTCAATCGCCTGATTCCACTGCGTTTTCCCGTTATTGAGCGCTTACCTCCGGCGGCCGGACACCTGCGGCCAACCGTGGATGGCGGCCCATCCGCGGCCGATAAGCGGCCGATATGCGACCGCTCTCGGGTTGACAGTGACCGGGCCATCGACTAATTTTGTAACCATAAAAATACTTAATTCGATATATTGAATCTTGTATATCAGATGCAAGGCACCGAATCGGCCCGACCAAGAGACCCGTGAGTGGCACCGGGCAGGCGCCGATCCGACGCGGCATTCATCGGAGACATCAGTTGGGCAAGCACTCTTTTCCTTTCGGGCAGGCCTCATGCGACGGTTCCTTCGCATGGCCTGTTCCGTCGTATCCGCCGCCGGCGTCCGATGCCGTGATTCAGGCGCTGCGGTGTTCCTCATCTCCCTGTCGCCCGTTGCGGGCAGGCGATCCGGCGATCACGCGTCCGCGAGGCGCGCCCGCCTGAGTGATGCGACATGGCCTGCGCGGGGCGTCACGGAAATCCGCCGTGTCTTTCCGCAAGCGCAGGCCGGTCAGCACTCGAATTCGTAACCCGTCACCCTTCGGCAGTCGGCAACTTGCCGGCGTGGGCCCACAAGCCTGCGTCGCCGCGTCGAAGTGGGGACCGGAAGTGTCCGTTGGCACTTTCGCAAATCAGTCAGCCGGGGCTCAAGCCCTGCGAGCGCGCCGCCAGGCAGCGTTCCGCGATCAAGCGGCCAAGCATGAGCCGCATGCAACGCCAGGAGGCGTGCCGTATCCGCGATCCCCATGCCGGGGAAGGCCACGGCACGCGATGACGGCGGGCACCGCACAACGAAGCGCGGGCCGCCGCCAATCGTCTGACAGGTATAGGAGGCAAGTCATGCAAGCAACTGCGCAACCGGAGGAGAAGACCTCTTTTCTGGGAGGGCGCTGGTCACAACTGGTGATCGGCATCATTTGTATGGGCCTGGTGGCCAATTTGCAGTATTCGTGGACGCTGTTCGTCGAGCCGATGCAGGCGAAGCATCATTGGGGCATCGCGGCCATTCAGGTGGCGTTCTCGATCTTCATCGTGGTGGAAACGTGGCTGGTGCCGATCGAAGGCTGGCTGGTCGATCGCTTCGGGCCGCGGCCCGTGGTCGCCGGCGGCGCGATCTGCGTGGCGCTGTCGTGGATCATGTACTCGTACGCCGAGACGCTGACGGTGCTGTACACGGCGGCGGTCATTGCCGGTATCGGTGCCGGGTGCGTGTACGGCACCTGCGTGGGTAACGCGCTCAAGTGGTTCCCGGACAAGCGCGGTCTGGCCGCGGGTCTGACGGCGGCCGGTTTTGGCGCGGGGGCTGCGATCACGGTGATTCCGATCGCGAACATGATCCGCGAGTCGGGTTACGAGGCCGCGTTCTTCAACTTCGGCATCGTGCAGGGCGTGGCGATCTTCATTCTCGCGCTGTTGCTGGTCAAGCCGCGCGCACCGAAGGGTGTCACCGTATCGCGCCGCAATCTGGCGACGAATGTGGACTACACCTCGGGCCAGATGATCCGTACGCCGGTGTTCTGGGTGATCTACGTCTGCTTCGTCGCGGTGGCCGCTGGCGGGCTGATGGCGACGGCACAGATCGGGCCGATCGCGAAGGACTACGGTATCGCCTCGATGCCGATGACGTTGTTCGGCGCCACATTGCCGCTGCTGACCATGACGCTGTCGATCGACAATCTGTGCAACGGCTTTACGCGTCCGCTGTGTGGCTTTGTCTCGGACAAGATCGGTCGCGAGAACGCGATGTTCATCATCTTCCTGGGGGAAGGTGTGGCAATGCTCGGCCTGATGCACTTCGGTCAGAACCCGTACATGTTCGTGTTCTTCGCGGCGATGACCTTCCTGTGCTGGGGCGAAATCTTCTCGATCTTCCCGGCGCTGTGTGCGGATACGTTCGGCAGCAAGAATGCGGCGTCCAATGCGGGCACGCTCTACACGGCCAAGGGCACGGCGGCGTTGCTGGTGCCGCTGGCTTCGGTGCTCGCCATTGGCGGTCATTGGGATCGTGTGTTCATCGCCGCGGCGGTCATCAGCATTACGGCGGCCGTGGCGGCGAAGTTCGTGCTCGCCCCGATGCGTCGCCGTTGGATCGAAAGCGTGAACAACAACGAACTGCAAGCGTCGACGAAACCGTCGGTCGCGATGAGTGCACCCGCGGGCGAATAAGCAAGCGAGTGAGCGTGTTGTTCAGGAAGTCGGAGAGGGCGGGGTGCCGGAAACGGCGCCCCGTTTTCATGGGCGCGATGGATCCGGTGAGGAACGCGCACAATCTGGGCGATGGCGTCTTGCCTGCGATTGCCCGCGCAGAAAACAAAAAAGCCTTGCCGAGCGGCAAGGCTTTTTGCGTTTTGGCTCCTCGACCTGGGCTCGAACCAGGGACCTACGGATTAACAGTCCGGCGCTCTACCAACTGAGCTATCGAGGATCAAACTTGTGTGCCGCGCACCGCTGTAACAGCGCGCTGACGAAAACAAAGGCCCCGCGTGTGCGAGGCCATCGCTTCTGAATTCTTGGCTCCCCGACCTGGGCTCGAACCAGGGACCTACGGATTAACAGTCCGGCGCTCTACCAACTGAGCTATCGGGGATCAAAAGAGAAAGCGATTATAAAGGCGGTTTTTGCACGCTGTCAACACTGGATGCGCACTTTTTCTGCACCAATGGCGCAAACCCCGCCAATAACGCTCGTGGGTTATCGCTCGAGCAAATGCAGCTTGTCGGTGACGTCCTTCCACTGATCCGCATCGGGCAGCGACGGCTTGGTCTTCGTAATGCTCGGCCAGTTGAGCGAGAGTTCGGCGTTGAGCGCAATGAAGGCTTGCTGATCGCCGGGCACGTCCTCTTCGGCATAAATGGCGTTCACAGGACACTCGGCCACACAGACAGCGCAATCGATGCACTCGTCCGGGTCGATGGACAAGAAGTTCGGGCCTTCGCGGAAGCAGTCCACGGGGCAAACGTCCACACAGTCGGTGAATTTACATTTGATGCAGCTTTCGGTGACAACGTGCGTCATGCCAACTCCAGAGTAGGGCGCGAAACGGCTTCGAACGGCCGTTAAAGCGCGTATTGTAACGCAGCGCGCGGCGGCAGGTGCGAGAGCCGAAAGGCGGGCGGGACAAGGCGTCCCGCGATCGCGCAATCCCCAGTGATGTCATGGTTGACACCGCTTTGCGGTACGATGTTCGCTCTTTCCGTGCGCTGCCGAATGGGCCGTTGGCCGATCGGCAGTGTTCGCTGCTCTCTCGTGAGTGCTCCTCCCGGAGCCTGTCGTCATGATCATCACGTCGCTGCTGGATACCGATCTCTACAAATTCACGATGATGCAAGTCGTGCTGCATCATTTTCCCGCCGCTCAGGTGGAATACCGCTTCAAGTGCCGCACCGAAGGCGTCGACCTCACGCCGTACGTCGAAGAGATTCGGGACGAGATCCGGTTGCTGTGCGGATTGCGCTTCACCGAGTCCGAATTGCGTTATCTCGGCGCGATGCGCTTCATCAAGAGCGATTTCGTCGACTTTCTCGACCTGTTCCATCTGAACGAGAAGCACATCACGGTGCTGCCATCGCCGAAGGGCAATGGTGAGATCGACATCACGATTCGCGGGCCGTGGCTGCACACGATCCTTTTCGAGATCCCCGTACTCGCCATCGTCAACGAGGTGTATTTCCGCAATACGCAGCGCGCGCCGGCGTTTCAGGAGGGCCGTCAGCGGCTCAAAGACAAGATCTGCATGCTCGCCGAGCCGGCGGATTATCGCGAGTGCAAGATCGCCGACTACGGCACGCGCCGCCGCTTCTCGAAGGAGTGGCACGAAGAGGTGATTCTCACGCTGCGCGACGAATTGGGCGAACAGTTCGCGGGCACGAGCAATGTGTATTACGCGTCGAAGCTCGGCCTCACGCCGCTCGGCACGATGGCGCATGAGTATCTTCAGGCGTGTCAGGCACTCGGCCCCCGTCTGCGCGATTCGCAGATCTTCGGCTTCGAGACCTGGGCGAAGGAGTATCGCGGCGATCTGGGCATCGCGCTCTCGGATGTGTACGGCATGTCCGCTTTCCTGCGCGACTTCGATATGTACTTCTGCAAGCTCTTCGATGGGGCGCGTCATGACTCCGGCGACCCGTTCGCCTGGGGCGAGCGCTTGCTGGAGCACTACGCGCAGAACCGCGTCGACGCACACACCAAGACGATGATCTTCTCTGACGGTCTCGATATTCCGAAGGTGCTTCAGCTTTTCGAGCGGTTTCGAGATCGCTGCAAGCTGGCGTTCGGTGTGGGCACGAACCTCACCAACGACCTCGGCTATCAACCGTTGCAGATCGTCATCAAGATGGTGCGGTGCAACGGTCAGCCGGTGGCGAAGCTCTCGGATTCGCCGGGCAAGAATATGTGCGACGACCACGCGTATCTGGCCTATCTGCGTCAGGTGTTCGAGATCGCGCCGGAACCGGCGGCCGGCGCATGACACCCCGTATCTGAGACGCTGTCCGAACGCCGGGCCAGACGATTCCGATAGTGCGCGAACGCCCGTCGCGCCCGCAGGGTCAGCCGCTATAATTGCGCATCGCCCGCCGGACTTGCCACGGCGGCTTCGAGAGACGATAAATGACGCCGCCGCATGCCGATGCAGACCGGCGCGTCGGCTTCACAGGACAACCCATGGATACCTCCGACGCCCGCAATCGCATCTTTGCCCGCATTCGCAACGCACAGCATCGTCCCGACGTGGCGCGCGCGAACGAGCAGGCGGCGGCCGAGGACTATCTGGCGCGGCATCCGCAAGGACCGCGTCCGGCAATGTCCGCCGATCTCATCACCACGTTCATCGGCAAGGCGGAGGCGCTCTCGACCACGATCGCACGCGTGCCGGGTATGCACGATGTGCCGGCTGCCGCCGCGAGCTATCTGCGGGCCAATGGCCTGAGCACGCAGGCGGTGGCGTGGCCGACATTGCGTGATCTCGATTGGACGCAGGCCGGTTGCGAGGTGGAATTTCGCAAGCCGCATGGCGACGATATGGTCGGTATCACGGGTTGTTTCTGCGCCATCGCAGAGACCGGGGCGCTGATGATGATGTCGGGGCCGGAGACGTTCGCTTCGGCCACGCTCTTGCCCGAGACGCACATCGCCGTCGTACCGGCTTCGCGTATCGTCGCGGGCCATGAAGACGGCTTCGCCCTGATGCGTAGCGAGCGGGGTCAACTCTCGCGCGCCACCAATTTCATTGCGGGACCGTCGCGTACCGCGGATATCGAACAAACGCTGGTACTGGGCGCCCATGGCCCTTATCGCGTTCATCTCATCATCGTCGACGGGGCCTGACGCGCACTCGGCCGCCACGACCGGCGATGCCGGGCCGACACTGACAGTCTTTACCCGCCAGCGCGTTTCGACGTGCTTTGGTGGCACATCTTTCGATCGTTGACCCTGGGCATCGGCGTTGGGTTTATCGGGTGGTACGCACCTTCAGTATGAGATATTTCCCAAGCTTGCCTGACTTCGGGCACTTGGCTGGTGACAGCGACTCGTAAGGAGTTGACCATCAATCAACAGGAACCATAAGCAATGCAAAAGGGGATTTGGGGAGCATTGGTTGCGGCGGGGCTGGCATTCGCGAGTCCTGCGGCGTTCGCTGCCGGACCGGACGGCGCACAACTCGTCGCGTGGTGGGGCGTGCCGTTTGCGGGCTTGCTGCTATCGATTGCCCTCGGGCCGCTGCTGGCGCCCGCGTTCTGGCATCACCACTTCGGCAAGATCGCGGCATTCTGGGGCGCAGCATTTCTGCTGCCCTTTGCGCTCGTATTTGGCGTGGGGGCTGCGTCGTACGGCGCGGTACATGCCCTGGTCGCCGAGTACATTCCTTTCGTCGTGCTGCTCACGGCGTTGTTCACGACAGCCGGCGGTATCTGCGTTCACGGCAGCCTGCGAGGCGGGCCGTGGCTCAACACCGGACTGCTGACGCTGGGTACGGTGCTCGCGAGCATCATGGGCACGACGGGGGCGGCCATGCTGCTGATCCGTCCGCTCATTCGCGCGAACGACAATCGCAAGCACAACGTGCACGTTGTTGTGTTCTTCATCTTCCTCGTGGCAAATGCGGGAGGCTCGCTAACGCCGCTGGGCGATCCGCCGCTCTTCCTCGGGTTCCTGCAAGGGGTCGAGTTCTTCTGGACGACGACCCACCTCTGGCCGGAGACGCTCTTCATCTGCGCCGTGCTGCTGGTGCTCTTCTTCCTGATCGATAGCTATTTCTTCCGCCAGAAGAACGAGCGTCAGATCGAACAGTTGGACCCGACGCCGACTGACGTGCCGTTGCGACTCGAAGGCAAGCGCAACTTCGTGTTGCTCGCTGCGGCCGTGGGGCTCGTGCTGATGAGCGGGGTCTGGAAACCGGGCGTCGAGTTTGACGTCTTCGGCACGCCTGTCGAACTGCAAAACATTGCGCGCGACGTTGGATTGATCGTGGTGACGTTGATGTCGCTGGCGATTACGCCGCGCACGGCGCGTGAAGGCAACGATTTCAACTGGGAGCCGATGAAGGAAGTCGCCAAGTTGTTTGCCGGCATCTTCCTGACGATCATTCCGGTGGTGGCCATTCTGCGCGCGGGCGAAGCTGGCGCGCTTGGCTGGGTGATTCGTCTGGTGACGGGGCCGGGCGGTGCGCCGGACGACGTCATGTACTTCTGGGCCACGGGTATTCTCTCGTCGTTCCTCGACAATGCGCCGACGTATCTGGTGTTCTTCAACACGGCTGGCGGCGACGCGGCAACGCTGATGACGGCCGGCGCCACCACCCTGGCGGCGATCTCGGCAGGGGCGGTGTTCATGGGCGCCAACACCTACATCGGCAATGCGCCGAACTTCATGGTGAAGGCCATCGCTGAGCAACGCGGCGTTCGCATGCCGAGTTTCTTCGGCTATATGCTGTGGTCGGGCGCGATTCTGCTGCCGCTGTTTGTTTTGACGACGCTGATCTTCTTCTGAGATGCTTCTAAGCCGCGACATTGCCACGCGGCCAACCTCTGCGAGACCACTGGTGAAACCGAAGATTCTGGTAGCCCGAGCCATTTTCCCCGACGTGATTGAGCGTCTGGCGCAGTACTTCGAGGTCGAACGCAACGATGCCGACACGGTGTTCTCGCGCGACGAGCTGCGCGCCCGACTGGCCGACAAGGCCGGGGCGATCACCACGGCGAGCGAACGCATCGATGCCTCCGTGCTTGCCGGTGCGCCGCATCTGCGTGTGGTGGCCAATATGGCCGTGGGCTACAACAACTTCGATATCGACGCCATGACCGCCGCCGGCGTGATGGCGACGAACACGCCTGACGTGCTGAATGAGACGACGGCCGATTTCGGGTGGGCGCTGCTGATGGCAACGGCGCGTCGTGTGACCGAGTCGGAGCGCTGGCTGCGTGAAGGGCATTGGGACAAGTGGGCTTACGACATGTTCCTCGGCGCCGACGTGCACGGCAGCACGCTCGGTATCGTCGGTATGGGGCGCATCGGACAAGCGATTGCGCGCCGCGCAATGGGCTTTCGCATGCGGGTCGTGTATCACAACCGCACGCGTCTCGATGCGGCGACGGAAGCCGCCTGCAACGCGAGCTACGTCGACAAGGACACGCTGCTGCGCACGGCGGATCACGTCATTCTGGTATTGCCGTATTCGGCAGCGACGCATCACACGATCGGCGCCGCAGAGCTGGCCGTGATGAAGCCGACGGCCACGCTGGTGAACTTGGCACGCGGCGGTATCGTCGACGATGCGGCACTCGCTGCCGCGCTCGCGAATCGGCAGATTGCGGCAGCCGGTCTCGATGTTTTCGAGGGCGAGCCGACCGTGCATCCCGATTTGCTCAAAGTGTCGAATATCGTGCTGACGCCGCATATCGCGAGCGCATCGGCGGCCACGCGTCGCGGCATGGCAAGTCTGGCGGCCGACAATTTGATTGCTGCACTGGGATTCGGGGCAGCGGCGGGTAAGCCGCCATGTCTGCTGAATCCGGCGGCGCGCAAGGCGTAACGGCAGCGGTCATTATGGCCATTGCAGCCATCTAGGCCATCGATGCCATCGAGGCTGTTACGGCAAAAGGCAAGTTCAGGAAGCAGGATCAGGAAGCGTCAACGGGAGTCGCAACGCGATGGTGGAAATGGTGTTGGTGGCGCTGGCAGCGCTGAATCTGTTGGTGATGATCGCGATTGCGGTGAAGGTCTGGCAACGCGGTGGCGATACGTCGCTGCGCGAGACGCTCGTCGGCGCACTTACCCACGTGCGAGATGACTTGCTGCAAGCGGCCGATCGCAGCGAGCGCGGGCTGCGTCAGGAGTTCGCGGAAATCGCACGTGCCGGGCGCGGCGAACAAAGCGCGCAAATGGCGCAGTTCCAGCAGACGCTGGCCGCGCAGATGACGAGCGTGGCCACGGTGCAGAACAACCAGATCGATGGCTTTGCGCAACAGTTGGCAAAGCTCACCGAGTCGAACGCGGCGCAGCTCGAGGCGGTGCGTCAGAGTCTGGTGCTCAACGGGCAGCAGATGCGTGAGGAGCAAACGTCGACACTGCGTCGTTTCGGCGAGGCTCAGCATCAGCAACTCACGCAACTCGCCGAAGGCAACGAGAGACGGTTGGCCGAAGTGCGTGCCACGCTCGAACAGAAGCTCAAGGACATTGAAGTCAACAACGCGGCAAAGCTCGAAGAGATGCGCCGCACCGTCGACGAGAAGCTGCATGCCACGCTCGAGCAGCGACTCGGCGAGTCGTTCAAGCTGGTCTCGGACCGTCTTGAGCAGGTGCATCGCGGTCTGGGCGAGATGCAGACGCTCGCCGCTGGCGTGGGCGACCTGAAGCGCGTGCTGACCAATGTAAAGACGCGAGGTATCTGGGGCGAAGTGCAATTGCAGGCGTTGCTCGAGCAATTGCTGACGCCCGACCAGTTTGCGAAGAACGTTGCGACCAAACCGGGCAGCGCCGAGCGGGTGGAGTTCGCGATTGCGTTGCCGGGACAAAGCAGCGACAGCAGCACGCCGGTCTGGCTGCCCATCGACGCCAAGTTCCCGCGCGAGGACTACGAGCGTCTGCTCGATGCGCAGGAGCGCGCGGACCCGGTGGCGGTGGAAGAGGCATCGAAGGCGTTGGAGACACGCATCCGCCAGGAAGCGAAGACCATTGCCGAAAAGTATCTCGCCCCGCCGCACACGACCGATTTCGCGCTGCTGTTCCTGCCCACGGAAGGGCTTTACGCCGAAGTGCTGCGGCGTCCGGGACTCTCGGATCTGCTGCAACGCGAATATCGCGTGACCGTGGCTGGCCCAACGACATTGACCGCGCTGCTCAATAGCCTTCAGATGGGCTTCCGCACGCTTGCGATCGAGCGCCGTTCCAGTGAAGTCTGGCAGGTGCTTGGCGCGGTGAAGACGGAGTTCACCAAGTTCGGTGATGTGCTCGCCAGAACCAAGTCGCAACTGGAGACGGTGACCCGCTCGATCGACAAGGCCGAAGTGCGCACGCGCGCGATGGCGCGTCAGCTCAAGGCCGTTGAAGCGCTACCCGGTGAGCAGGCCGTCGAACTGCTGGGCGTGGAGTTGGACACCGACGACGAGGAATCGTGAGTCGCAGGGGGCTTTCTCACCCCCTTGGCGTTCCCTGCCCCACGGCGCTAAAGACGCTCAAGGCGCTCAAGGCGCCGGGGCTGAATCGTTTATAGGGGTTTAGCCATTTAGCGGCTCAGCCGCTTAGCTGCCCCTGGCGAATCTGTCGAGTGCCTCGCCCGTCATGCGCACCACACGCCAGTCGGGCAACACCGTTGCCCCTTGCGCGGCGTAGAAGTCGATAGCCGGCTGATTCCAATCGAGCACCGTCCATTCGAAGCGTGCGCATTGTCGCTCGACGGCAATACGGGCAAGCTGACGCAACAGCGCTTGTCCTACACCTTTGCCACGCATCGACGGCTGCACGTAGACGTCTTCGAGATACAGGCCGCGTCGTCCGAGGAACGTCGAGAAGTTGTGGAAGTACAGCGCGTAGCCGACTACCTTGCCGTCCCACTCCGCAATCAGACACTCGGCTGCCGGGACTTCTCCGAACAACGCCTCATGCACGCTTTCCGGCGTCGCTTCGAAGATATCCAGCAATTTCTCGAAGACAGCCAGTTCCCGCATCAGGCTATGGATGGCATCGACGTCGTTGGGGGTGGCGGTGCGCAGCGTCAGGGACATAGGGGTGATGGGGGAGGGGGCAAGAAAATAAGGGGCGGCGCTGTCGCTGGCGCGAGGCGCCCAACGTCAGCCGCCGCGAGGGCGTGGATCAGTACTCGTCTTCGGGCGCGTCGCTCAGCGCGACTTCGATGCCACCGAACCGTTCGGCCACCCAGTTATAGGCGTGGCAGGCGATCCAGAGCAGCACGAAGCCGACGATGGCGTTGAGGACCAGCGCGGAAATGAACGCGAGTCCCGGCAGGTCGCCGTAACGGATGAAGGCTGCCAGGAAGGCGAGCAGTACCAGCGGAATACTGAAAGTGAGATAGACCAGCACCAGTGCTTTGGCCGTCTGGCCGGGACTGATGTATGTGATCTGCTTTTTCGTTGTCATTGACGTGTGTTTTCGGTTTGTTGCCGACATCGTCGAAGCGCCGACGCCGGCGATATATTGCTATTTCGTTGCTTCGTTTTTTGGGGTATTGACAGGGGTTGCAGGAACGTTCGCGCTAGACCAGTCCATCGAACACGATGACGTCGACCAGCTCACCTGCCGCGACATCGCCGCGTGCGGTGCCAAGCGTGACGAAGCAGTTGGCTTCGCTCATCGTGCGTAGAATGCCGGCGCTTTGGGCATCGGCGACCGTCACTTGCCAGCGGCCATTCGCATCGGCGGCGAGAATGCCGCGCAGGAATTCAGTACGGCCTGCACGCTTGGCGATGGCCGTCGTCGTTGGCACGGGCAAGCTCGGCGTGGCTTGTGGCTCCGCGCCCATCAGGGCGAACAAACCGTCGCGAACCAGATGGTAGAACGATGCCATCACGGCTGCCGGATTGCCCGGCAGGCCAAAGAGCAGCGCGCGTTGGCCGTCGCTCTCGAGTTCGCCGAATGCGAACGGGCGGCCCGGGCGCATCGCCATCTTCCAGAAGACTACGTTGCCCAGACGCGTCATCATCTCGCGCGTGAAGTCGGCTTCGCCAACCGAGACGCCGCCTGACGTGATGACGGCATCGGCCTCACGGCAAGCCGTGCGCAGGGTGTCCTCGATCGCTTGCGGGTCATCGCGCACAACCCCCAGATCGAGCACTTCGACCCCCAGCCGTTGCAGCATGCCGAAGAGCGTGTAGCGATTGCTGTCGTACAGATTGCCCGGCGCGAGCGGTTCGCCCACAGAGCGAAGTTCGTCGCCAGTGGAGAAGAACGCCACGCGAATGCGGCGACGCACGGGCACTTCGGCAATCCCCAGCGATGCGAGCAGCCCCAGCGCTGCCGGCCGCAGACGTTTGCCCGCGTGCAAGGCCGTATGACCCGCTGCCAGATCTTCACCGACATGGCGCACATGGCGGCCCGGGCTGACGGCGTTGGCCGCAAAAGTGATGACTTCGGTGTCGCCTTCGCGTTGCACCTGTTCCTGAGGAACGACGGTGTCGCAGCCCGCGGGCAACAATGCGCCGGTCATGATGCGCACGCATTCGCCCTGCGCTGCCACGCCATCGAACGGATGACCGGCGAACGAGCGGCCTGCCACGCGCAAACGGATATCGCCGCCGGCGGCCAGCGCGCTGCCGGCGAAGGCATAGCCGTCCATGGCGGCGTTTTCAAACGCGGGAACGTCGAGCGGAGAAATGACGTCGCGGCCGAGCACTCGGCCCAGGGCACTGCGCACAGTCACTTGCTCGATCGCCGAGACCGGACGCGCGGTGCGCACAATGATGGCGCGCGCCAATTCGACCGTCATGTCGTTGGGGTCGTAATCCGGCAAGCCGGCGAGGGCTTCGTCTAGTGTTGTCATCGGTGTGGCGTCGTCATCCGGCACGTATCCGGCATGAATCCCGTAAAAGCGGTGGCGACGGATCGTGCCGCAGTGGCGCCCGGATGGTCAGGGGGCGCGCGGCGTATCGGTTTGGAGGTCGTCCAGCGTGTTGACATTGTAAAACGGACGCTCCTCGCCGAAGTGAACTTGTAAGGCCTTGTGGCGTGACAACCACGCTCGCACGCGGTGCTCCCCCGCCGCCAGCGTTGCCGCAAGATCGTCTGCGAGTGAGCGATGCAAGAGGGCAAACACCGGATGGGGGCCCTGCGCCGTGGCGGCGTAAGCCGCCAATGACGGCGAGGTGGCCGTGCCAGCGAGCGAGGCGCACAACGCGCCAGCCAGTCGTTCGCCAAGATCCTCGGGCAGGTAGGGCGAGTCACACGGTGCGGTGAGGACATAGTCCGTACGTGCCGCCCGCAGCCCGGCCAGCATGCCGGCGAGCGGCCCGGCGAAATCCTGCGTCTCGTCGCTCACCACGTCGGCGCCGAGTGCCGCATAGGCATCGCGATGCCGATTGGCGCTGATGAGTAACGTGCCGACCTGCGGCCGGAGCCGCTCGGCGACATGCTCGGCAAGGGGGCGTCCGGCGAAGATCTGCAAGCCCTTGTCGCGCCCGCCCATGCGTTGCCCGCGCCCGCCCGCAAGGATCAGGCCCGTGATGGCAATGCGAGGGATCGGCGCGGCAGTCATGAACGTGGATCCTTTCCTTGTCGACGAAAATGCGAGGACTGCACCAGGACTAGGAACGGTTCAGCCCGATGACACGGCCGTTCGCATCGAACCAGACCGCACCGTCACCCAACATCACGCCCTGATCGCGCGCGAACATCAGGCGAGGCACGGCCGCGCCGATGGTGCGAACGTAACCGTCGGTGAAGATCTCGTTGTAGCGCGCCAGCAGCGACTTCGGGTTCCGAAGGATGAGCGTTTTGCCGCGCAGCGACACGTGCAGCGGATAGCGAATCGATTGTGCGACGACATCGCGACGGTCGTCGAGCACGCCTTTGCGGAATTGTGTGGCCGCACGATTGACCGTTTCGTCGTCGCTCACGCCGGCAACGCCGTAGAGATGGTCGATCTTGCCGCTCTGAATACTCGAGAGCGCCAGCTCGAACGGCACCGACCGGCCGCTGCGCAAATCCTTCCATTGACCGGAAATGACCTCGCAGGTCGCCGACGCGCCGCGCTGACGGTTGATGTCGTCATTCGAGGCAAACTCACCCTCGAACGTGGCGCGTGGCATGCCGCCAGCGTCGAACTCGGTCAGATGCAGGCGCGACTTGGCCTCCAGTTTCCCCGTGAGATACGTGTCACTCTGCGACGAGGCGTTGGCATAGCGCCCTTCGAGCTTGCCGCCCGATGTGGGGCGCATCACGAGCCGCAGCGGATTGCGTTCGCCAAGCTGACCGCTGTAGGTCATGACGTGGTTCGCGATATCGCGGTCGGACGGATCGCAATCCGCACGCGCCATCGAGGGGGTGAGTGAGGCGAAGAGCAACGCCAAGGCGCTCAGGCCAGCGGCGATGAGGCGCCGCGTCTGACGACGCGTGTCAAAGCCAAGACGTCGTGCGTCTTGTCGTACCAGCAGAGCGTCTCGGGCGCGGTTGGCGTCCGGGGCAAAAGGAATCATGAGCAAAGGAATTCGATAGTTCGAAAGCGGGCAGACGAGCCAACGGGCAGCGCCCGTGACGTTCATCCGCCGATGTAGGACATCTCCACCTTCGGTGGTGCGTCTTCGGGCAGGCCGGTGGCCGCCGTACGCAGTGCAGAGTACCGGTCGGAGCGACCTTGCCAGATGTCACCGATGACGGTCGAGATCTGTGCGTCGCTCGCGCCATTGCGCAGCAGCGCGCGCAAGTCATAACCGGCGCTGGCGAACAGACACAGGTACAACTTGCCTTCCGTAGACAGGCGTGCGCGAGAGCAAGTGCCGCAAAAAGCGCGAGTGACCGACGAAATGACACCGACTTCGCCGCCACCGTCGCGGTATTGCCAGCGCTGCGCCGTCTCGCCGGGATAGTTCGGTTCGAGCGGTTCGACGGGCAGGGCCTCGTTCAACCGGGCGATGACGTCCGCCGACGGCATCACTTCGTTCATCCGCCAGCCGTTCGACGTGCCCACGTCCATGTACTCGATGAAACGCAACACCACACCACTGCCGTGGAAATGCCGTGCCATGGGCACGATATCGGCGTCGTTGGTACCGCGTTTGACGACCATGTTGACCTTGACCGGGCCAAGACCCACGTGCTGGGCTTGCGCAATGCCCTCAAGCACGTTGGCGACCGGGAAGTCGACATCGTTCATCTGCCGGAAGATCGTGTCGTCAAGGCTGTCCAGGCTGACCGTTACGCGCGTGAGTCCCGCGTCCTTGAGCGATTGCGCCCGACGCGCCAGCAGCGATCCGTTGGTCGTGAGCGTGATATCGAGGGGTTTGCCCGACGGGGTCCGCAAACGCGCAAGCATCTCGATCAGACGTTCGATGTGCTTGCGCAGCAGCGGCTCGCCCCCGGTCAGGCGCAGCTTCTCCACGCCATGTTCGACGAACAGGCGTGCAGCACGCTCGATTTCCTCGAAAGACAGCAGGGACGATTGCGGGAGGAAGGTGTAGTCCTTGTCGAACACATCCTTCGGCATGCAATAGACGCAGCGGAAGTTGCAACGATCGGTCACCGAGATTCGCAGGTCGTGCAACGGCCGCGCCAGCGCATCTTCGAGATGGCCGGTGGCGGTGCGCACTTGTGCGGGAATCTGCGGGGAGTGCGTCGCATAACGCGCGTCGCTACGCAGATCGGTGAGTGGGATGATCGTTTCAGTCATGTTGGGGCCTTAGCTTGCGTCTCCATTCTAACGAATTGGCCCGTTGGCCGCCGATGCCTGTCGTTCAGGCATCGGATATCGGTACCAAGGCATTCTTTGGGAACGTCAAGCCCGTACTACCCGACAAGATGGGGGCAGGGCCGGAAAGACACAAGTCGGGACAACGCGGGGTTGCCGGGGGAAAGGCTATCCCCATTGGCAAAAAAGGAGGCCGAAGCCTCCTTTTCTGGTGTTACTTCACGTCGGGCGGGAGGGGCCGTGAGGCCATCTCCGCCCAAACGTGATGCACGACACGCGTTACGCCACGTGATCCGACGATGTGCGCGTTTCCACTTGCACCATCGGACCGCTGTTGATCGGCGTGGACGGGCGACGCTCACGTCGCACTGGCGCGACCGGTGCGGCTTGCGCCGCGGCTTCCTTGGCGGCGCGGTGCTTGTCGGCGTCCGTGTGGACCCAGACCAGACCCACGTTTGCCAACGTCGATTCCAATGCGCTGCGTTCCAGCGTCGGGGCGACCGTCGCCGGGGCGGCTTGCTGCGTCACAACTTCCGTGACCGCGGCAGCAGCTTCCGTGACGACCGGCACGGCTTGCACCGGTGCCGGCGTTTGCACCGGCTTCACCGATTCGACCATCTGGACGCTCTCGACCGGCGTGGCCGGAGCCACAGGTGCGGCAGGGGCGGCAGCGGCAACGTCGGCGAGGGGTGCCACGGGTGCCGTCGGCGCTTGGCTGACGTCTGCCGGTGCGCTGGCCGTGGCTGCCGTGGCGGCGATCTCGGTCAGGGCCTCGGCCGGAACCGTGGGCTGAGCCAGGCTCGGCGCTGCGGTAGGCAGCGGTGCGCTGACCGGCGGAACTACCGGTGCGGCGGCCGCTTCCGCTGCGGGCAGCGGTGCCACGTTGACCGGAGCCACCGGGGTCACCGGCTCGGCGATCACAGGCGCCGGGACGTCCGGCGTTGCGACCGGCGCGGCTTCGCTCACGATGACAACCGGTGCGGCTGCCACCGGGGCTTCGGCTTGCGCGGCATGAACCTGAACCGGGGCAGGCGTCGATTCGATTTGCGCGGCAGGTGCCGGTGCCGGCGTGGCTGCGACGCTCGCCGGGATGGCCGGTGCGGCTGCACGGACCAGTGCATCGGTCGCGGCGTTTTCGTTGGCTTCGTCGGTCAGAACCGGGGCGCGTACGCCTTCGATATCGTCAGACGTCTCGCCTTCGAAGTGTTCGCCATCGGCGTGCTGTTGCTGCTCGTTGGCTTCGCGCTCACGACGGCCACCGCGACGACCGCGACGACGGCTGCGGCGGCGCTCTTCACCGCCTTGCTCGCCTTCTTCGCCTGCCGTGAGCGTTGCACCGTCTTCGACTTGCGCCGTCAGACGATCCTGCTCGAGTTCTTCATGCTCGGCGACGAGCGGTGCGGCGGCTTGCGCCACACGTTGCGGTGCGGCTTGCTGGCCGTCCGTGCCTTCCGGCTGACGACGTTCGCGACGCTCATTGCGGTCACGACGGCTACCGCGTTCACGGCCTTCACGCACTTCGCGACCTTCTTCGGTGCGCACGTCCTGTGCCGGCTGACGCTGCGCGTCGTCGCGCTCACGCTTGTCACGACCTTCCTGACGCTCATTGCGTTCGCTACGTTCGCCGCCACGCTCATTGCGGTCATTACGTTCATTGCGCTCGCTACGGTCCGTACGTTCACCACGTTCGGCGCGCTCTGCACGCTCCGGACGCGCCGCGCGACCTTCGCGGGCCTCACGACCTTCACGTGCGGGTTGAGCGGCGGTGTCCTTGGTCGCCTTGTTGTCGTCGCGGGCATTGCCACGGCGATTACGGTTTTGCTGATGCGGACGGTCGTGACGCTCGCGCGGCGGACGCGCATTCGGCTTGGCCGGTTCTTCCGCCTTGACCGGTGCCGGTGCCGCCGGCTCAAGGCCCAGCAGGCGCTTCACGAAGCCGATGAAGCCACCGCTGCGTGAGGGGGCTGCTGCGGCAACCGGTGCCGTGACAGCGACGGGTACCGGGCGCGGTTGCGCAGCCGGTGCCGGCTGCTCGGGCGTAATGCCCTTGACGGCGGCTTCCTGACGCGGACGCGCATCTTCCTTCTTCTTGCTGTAACCGGCCGGATCTTCTTCCAGCGAGCGTGCAGCTTCTTCGGCGAGCGCGTAGCTGGCCTTCGGTGCATCCAGACGCGGGTCGTCGAAGCGCAGGCGCTCAAGCTTGTAGTGCGGCGTCTCGAGGTGCTTGTTCGGGATCAGCAGCACGCCAACCTTGAAGCGCGCTTCGATCTTGTTGATTTCCTGACGCTTTTCGTTGAGCAGGAAGGCAGAGACTTCGACCGGCACCTGGCAGTGGATGGCTGCCGTGTGCTCCTTCATTGCCTCTTCCTGGATGATGCGCAGGACTTGCAGCGACGACGATTCGGCGTCGCGGATGTGGCCGGTGCCGTTGCAGCGCGGGCAGGTCACGTGCGTGCCTTCCGAGAGCGACGGACGCAGACGCTGGCGCGACAGTTCCATCAGGCCGAAACGCGAGATCTTGCCCATCTGGACGCGGGCACGGTCGTGCTTGAGCGCGTCCTTCACACGTTGTTCGACTTCACGCTGGCTCTTGGCCGACTCCATGTCGATGAAGTCGATCACGATCAGGCCACCCAGGTCACGCAGACGCAACTGGCGCGCGACTTCGTCGGCAGCTTCCAGGTTGGTGCGAAGGGCGGTTTCCTCGATGTCGGCACCCTTGGTGGAGCGCGCCGAGTTGACGTCGATCGACACCAGCGCTTCGGTGTGATCGATCACGATCGCACCGCCCGAGGGCAGCGGCACCTGACGCGAATACGCCGTTTCGATCTGGTGTTCGATCTGGAAACGCGAGAACAGCGGCACGTCGTCGCGATACTGCTTCACGCGGTTGAGGTGGTCGGGCATGACCACTTGCATGAAGTTGCGCGCCTGCTCGGAAATTTCTTCCGTATCGATGAGGATTTCACCGATGTCAGGCTGGAAATAGTCGCGGATGGCGCGAATGACGAGGCTCGACTCGAGATAGATCAGCGCCGAGTCGCGCGGCAGTTCGATGTTGGCGGCGGCACCTTCGACGGCGCGCCAGAGTTGCAGCAGGTAGTTCAGGTCCCACTGGAGTTCTTCGGCCGAGCGGCCGATGCCTGCGGTGCGAGCGATGATGCTCATGCCCTCCGGCAGTTCGAGCTGCGCCATCGTTTCGCGCAGTTCCTGACGGTCTTCGCCCTCGATGCGGCGCGACACGCCACCGCCACGCGGGTTGTTCGGCATCAGCACGAGGTAACGGCCGGCCAGCGAGATGAACGTCGTCAGCGCTGCGCCCTTGTTGCCGCGCTCTTCCTTTTCGACCTGAACGATGAGTTCCTGGCCTTCGGAGAGGGCGTCCTGAATGCGCGCGTTGCGCACATCGGCACCGTCGCGGAAGTACGCGCGGGCGACTTCCTTGAACGGCAGGAAGCCGTGGCGGCCTTCGCCGTAGTTGACGAAGCAGGCTTCGAGAGAGGGTTCGATACGGGTGATGACACCCTTGTAGATATTGCCTTTACGCTGTTCGCGGCCGGCCGTCTCGATATCGATGTCGATGAGTTTCTGTCCATCGACAATTGCCACGCGCAGTTCTTCCTGCTGCGTGGCGTTGAACAACATGCGTTTCATGAAAACGACTCCCACCCGCCGCAATTGCCAATGCGCAGTGCGTCGGGCACGTATCACTCGAGTTATCCAACACGCGAGGTTCGAGCCGGGGGTGGAAGAATTGCCGGGGGGTCCGGGCGATGAGGCCCACGGACGCAAAGGCGCCTGCAAATACGTTATCGCGCTCACCCGGAACCGCCGAGACACCGGAAAACTCCGGCCCAGCGAAGATCACTTCGGGCTTGCAGTCCATACCAATAGAAACTGGACGAGAAACATCATCAGCGTTTTCTCGGGGCGCCTGCCGACACTTATTCTTCTTGTGACGGCGCCTCACTATGACTTCGTGCGCGAACAATATTCACAAAGCGATCAGCTCGGGCAATGGAGCCCGGGCTGATCGCCAAAAAATTCTATAACCACCAACTCTATCCGCGTCCCGCGCGCTGCGACCGAAGCGGCCTATGGGCCCACTTCCTGCCGACGCTGCGTGACGTGCGTGCGCTCGCTGCTCCAGGTTCACCGGACGAGCAGCCTGCCCGGGGTGCAAGTAAAATACCGTTTTGGGGTATGCACCGACAGAGGTGGGGATTTGGCATGATTCCCGCTACCGCCATCTCTGTTGGACAAATTATATTCATAATGAATGAGTTAGGCAAAAGTCGGCAGAAAATGGTTTCGCCGGCATCCACACCGCAGGTTCGGCTCGTCGAGATTGACGACGGCTCGGCCGGCCAGCGAATCGACAATTTCCTCCTGCGCGAATGCAAAGGCGTCCCGAAAAGCCACATCTACCGCATCCTGCGCAGTGGCGAAGTGCGCGTAAATAAAGGGCGGATAGACGCCGCCTATCGACTCGTTCTTGGTGATATCGTCCGGATTCCGCCCGTTCGCGTGGCCGCCCCTGCCGCCGAAGCGCCGGCCCACGTCCCCGCCGCGACCTTCCCCGTGTTGTTCGAAGACGACTACCTCATGGCGATCGACAAGCCCGCCGGCGTGGCCGTGCACGGTGGCAGCGGCGTGTCGTTCGGTGTCATCGAGCAACTGCGCCGCGCCTTGCCGCATCTGAAATTCCTCGAACTGGTGCACCGGCTGGACCGTGAAACGTCCGGCATCCTGCTGCTGGCAAAAAAGCGGGCGGCGCTCGTCGGCATGCACGAACAGATTCGCCACAACCGCATGGATAAGCGTTATCTGGCGTGCGTCACCGGCGAATGGCACGACCGCCAGCGTGCGGTCAAAGCCCCGCTCTACAAGTACGTCACGGCCGAGGGCGAACGTCGCGTGCGTGTGCAGGAAGACGGTCAGGTGTCCCACACGGTATTTCGCATGGTGGAATCGCTCTCGCCTTATACGTTGCTCGAAGCGGAACTGAAAACGGGACGAACCCATCAGATTCGTGTTCATCTGGCGCATTGCGGTACGCCGATTGTCGGAGACGACAAGTACGGCGACTTCACGCTGAACAAGACGCTTGCCCGTCCCGGCACCCGTCCCGGCATCAAGCGAATGTTCCTGCACGCGTGGCGGCTGAAGTTCACCCACCCCGTTTTGGATACGCCAATTGCGTTGCAAGCAGCGTTGCCGCCAGAATGTGAGCAATTCCTGAATCAACTTCGAGGCGCCCCCGCCGATGCCAAGCCCTGAGTTTGACCTGGTCGTATTCGACTGGGATGGGACGTTGATGGACTCGACGCCCACGATTACCCGCTGCATCCAGGCAGCCTGCCGAGATCTGGGACTGCCCGTGCCGTCCGACGAGGTGGCGAGCCATGTGATCGGCCTTGGACTGCGCGACGCCCTGCAAATGGCCGTGCCGTCGCTCGATCCTGCCCACTATCCGCGTCTGTCCGAGCGCTATCGTTTCCACTATCTGATAGGTGACAAGGAGACGGTACTGTTTCCCG
>NZ_JAELTP010000426.1 GCF_016428915.1 Pandoraea sp. ASV26 | reverse complement strand
GTACTCTACAAAGTAAACAAAATATGGCCACATGGGCCGCAAATCAACAATACGCCAAACAAGCAAGATGTTCCGCAAATCATGCATATCGCTTCATATCGCAAGATATATGTCTTCACTAGAGCCTCTGTAAAGCGCCATGGTGAAGATTGAATAGACAAGTAGACTAGCAGCCAGTTTGCAGTTGTAGAACGCCATTCTAGAACTTCGCTGGTGTAAAATACTCAACGGTAGATGTCCGCAACACTGCGATGCTGAGGAATGCTCTGCAGGGCGCGTCGAGTATTGTATTTGCTGCTGGACAAGTTGTTGCCAACCCAGTCGCGAAGGGTAAATATGGAAGCAACCAGAGCAGCGGCGGCGGCGGCAGCGGCGGCGGCGGCAGCGGCAATAACTGCTGCAGTGAGCATCTTGTGTCTGGTAGGGTTGGTTGGTTGTTTGGTTATGGG
>NZ_JAELTP010000425.1 GCF_016428915.1 Pandoraea sp. ASV26 | reverse complement strand
CATCTCAACAGGGAACCGGCTTCTGCCAAACTTACTCCCAGTTTTTAGCCTGCAGAGCCCTCTTTGGCATTGCTATGGGTGGTCTGTACGGTAACGCTGCCGCTACCGCGCTCGAAGACTGCCCCGAAGAAGCCCGCGGTCTCATGAGCGGTATCCTCCAGCAAGGTGTAAGTTGTTCACCTCTGAACAAAAAAGCTACATTTTACTGACATATTCTCCTGTAGTACGCATTTGGCTACCTCCTCTGCGCCGCATTTAGCCGAGCCCTCGTAGACACCACACCCCACGGCTGGCGTCCTCTATACTGGTTCGGCGCCGGTCCGCCCGTCCTCTTCATCGTCTTCCGCCTCATGCTCCCCGAAACAACCGTCTACCGTGAGCGCGAGCGCGCCCGCAAAGAAGCCGGCCGCGACTCAGAAGGAAACGAATCCGTCGGCTCTGTCTTCCTC
>NZ_JAELTP010000424.1 GCF_016428915.1 Pandoraea sp. ASV26 | reverse complement strand
AGCCTACATCGTGCAGTAGGTTCTTCAATTCAAAAATACCACTTTCGGAATTTGCATAACAAACAGTTGTATTGTCAACCTGTGTTACACTGGTGAATAAATCAACCCACCTCTCCCATGCCCCAGTCATTACAAGTGGCGCTACAAAACAGACCTCGACCCAGCCATTTATTTTCAGTGAACTGTGGATGGACCTGAGAATGTTTCGCGATAGTGTTTTGGGAGGTTGTCGAATATGAATGAAGTCGTACCCGGACGGCCAAGATAATGGCTCATCGCGGCATGCCGGTGGTAGAATGTCGATATTGCAATTCGGGTGGCCATTTGAAAAATCCCTTGAATTAATTAGCGTTATTCTAGTATCTGTTAAGCTGAAATACCGTGTGAAGTCTCCTGGTTCAGGCCAAAGATCCAACATTATAGCGACATTATCAATTGGAGCGTTAACC
>NZ_JAELTP010000423.1 GCF_016428915.1 Pandoraea sp. ASV26 | reverse complement strand
GGCTGAAAGGCCGTTGAGGCGATCAGAAACGACGTCGAGAGCCACGATGCTGCATGTGCAACGCCAAAGTACGATGTGATTGCAGGATGCGACGAGGAAAGTATAGTACTGTCGAAAAAAAAGATGAATTGCAGAATTAGAACTTGAGAGAAAATGAGCCAAAACCGAGTCGTAGAGGTGTTGCCCAGGTATACCGGTGAAGTCGGCACCCGCTTTGTGAGCAAAGGCGACACTTCTGTGGCTTCGCCGCTGCTGGTGATGTTGCTTGGAACTGGCACATATTCCTCTTCTGTCAGATTCGCCATAATATCTCGAAACTCTGATATATTTCTCCCTAGCGTCAATGAAAAATTATTCGCAATGTGCTGTTGCAGTTACTAAAGGGTAAGATATGTAATATCTTGTAAAGCGTCAAAAGAATTCTGCTTTTTCTGACCGAGACATGTCCC
>NZ_JAELTP010000422.1 GCF_016428915.1 Pandoraea sp. ASV26 | reverse complement strand
CGCTAGCGCCGCTCGGGTTGTTGGGCTCAGCCTACGAGACAAGCCACGGCAACTTCCAGGGCCCTGCCAACGGATCTCTGTTGCGCTACACCGGTCTACAATCGGCAAGCATCGGCCACCAATTCCATCTTCAATAAAACCCCGTCCTGCCTGCTTCCCGCCTTACCCCGTGTTGGCATCCCCGCGTTCTCGAACCCGTTAAACGTTCATTTTCCTGCCATCCACGCACCAACTCTCGCTGTCATCGCGAACTCTTCTGTGACTTCGTCGCCCGTGAGCCCGTCCACCGTTGTGGACACGAAAGCGGGTACAAACGTGGTTTTCCAACGCCCATAATACGGTCATTTGCCTCTCTCAACCCAGTGCCATTCAGGTCTTTCGCAACGCTACCGAGACGATGAATTAGAATCTCGTCAGCAATTGACAATCGCATATACCCCGATAAACTC
>NZ_JAELTP010000421.1 GCF_016428915.1 Pandoraea sp. ASV26 | reverse complement strand
CTCAAGGAGTGACAAGCTCACTTTCACACCGCGATAACCAATTTTGACTAGACCTTCAGGAGTGAGGGGAAGAACATAGATGCTGCCAGTGTCGGTACCAATCTTGCTTCTGGGCTTGTTCTTCCAGATGACAACGGGAAACTTATCTGGGCTGTACTTTTCCCATAAAGCAGTGTCTGACTTGTCGATTTTGAAAGTGGCGATGCTTCCGGCAGAGGATTCGAGGTGATAAGATAAATCCGGGAGGACTTGAGTGGTATGAGAACCAGCTAAGCGGCGTTAGATGCGTGTTCAATTTTCCTGTTACTTTGAAAGCATACCTGCGATAGCGACAACATCTGCGTTGTGAGACTTGCCATCCTTTGTCCTGATACCAACCGCACGCTTCTGTCCTGGAGTAGCGCTGCTATCCTCCTCCATAATAGAGTCGCAAGCGCCCTCCTTAGGGC
>NZ_JAELTP010000420.1 GCF_016428915.1 Pandoraea sp. ASV26 | reverse complement strand
CATACGCGATACACAATATCGTCTCGTGGGCTCGGAGATGTGTATAAGAGACAGCCAATGAGAAGTGAAATGAGCGCTTCGGACATATAGTAATGTTCTTTGAAGAGATATGAAACCAAGCCGAAGAGAGAAATAAAGCCTCCCAGCAGGGCGAGGACGACGTTGAAGTCGGTCAGCGCAAGCGGGATGCGCCACAGAGCGTTGGCCATATCGGGGTCTCTCGTCTTTGTGGAAAGTTTCTTTTCAGCGCCCCAAGACAAGTGTTAGCAAATCGTAAGTTGAGCAATAAAGAAACCTGGCGTCGACACAAGATCCCCGCAGCTCATGGCTCACTAAACGGCCTCTGTTTCTCGGAAAGGTGCCCAGACCGATCGCCAAGAATACAATCTGTCTCTTATACACATCTGACGCTGCCGACGAACCGTGTGGTGTGGAGTTGTGGGGGGGGG
>NZ_JAELTP010000419.1 GCF_016428915.1 Pandoraea sp. ASV26 | reverse complement strand
TGCCGCGTCAAGTTCGTTAAAAAAAAAGGGTAACGTACGGGGTGACTCTTTTCGGCCTCCCAGCAGTCATGGTGGAGACCCGAAGCCGAGATGGCAGACCAAGGCCATTCACGGATGGGGTGAGCGGTTGTGAGGGGTTATTGCTTGCTTTGGGTAGGAGGGCTGGGAATTGGCCTCACGGCTTGGTTTTGGGGCGTGACTTGTGCAGATGCACGCTTTAGCTTTGTTTATTTTAATTTACCTCTACGCAAGGCTATCGGGTGTTTTTTGCTGCCAGCCGTGTCGTAGCTGGGGAGCGATGTCGGCTTGTTGTGTGAATGGCGACGAATACGAGCCTTCTGATGAGACTGGGCCTTGACAATTCCACTACGCGTCTTACCAATTTCTGTAAAAGACTACGTAGACTTTGAAGGATGACGAATACGTCGGTGGCCTATCGCTACTGTGGAA
>NZ_JAELTP010000418.1 GCF_016428915.1 Pandoraea sp. ASV26 | reverse complement strand
ACTGAAACTCGCTCCCCAACCCCCAAACTCTATGCGTCTCTCTTTCTCGATCTTTTCCAAAACCTCGAGTCATCCACGCAGCACAAGACTACTCGCCTAGCGAGCGCACACTATAAACAATGGTCTCAACAGCAGGAGGCATAGTGATTGCCATTATTGTGCTGCTGATTGCAGCGGCCGTCGGATGGGTTGTATTCACGCAGCTCCGCGCGCGCAGACTTGGGGTAAGCTGGCTTTTCCCTTGCCAAACGGACAGGACAGCACGGTTCAAGGACAAAGCATCGTGGGTTTCTCAGCTCTGCGTCCTGAGCCAGTCCCGTCCGGTCCTCTGGGGAATCTATTTGTGAATACGCTTGCTAACTCTTGGTTCTTTTTTTTTTGCCCAACACAGCTACCAGCGCCCAGCCTCAAATCATATCTACCATGGCACAAAGGCGACACCCCCTACGG
>NZ_JAELTP010000417.1 GCF_016428915.1 Pandoraea sp. ASV26 | reverse complement strand
CCAACTTACCTCTTCGTAGCTTGAACTTCATGCCTCCTCGAAGACTGGATGCTGATAAACTGCCGCTTGGCCAATATAACTCCCGCACGCCGCACCGCTTGACAGTGGCGCAACCCAAAATGTCGTCCTTGCGGGGATGCAGATCAGAGGAAGTAAGAGTTTCGGTGAACGAAGAGCTCGTGATGAACTGACAACAACCTCTTTGCGCACCTCTGGCCACTCGCCAGATCCAGGAGCTGGGCGAGGCATATTTCTACGCCACCGCTGAATAAACCCAGTACTCTTGCAGGCCGAACCCCACCCCCAACGCACCCGACACTAAGTTGAACACGTAAGCGACTCGTTCAATGGTGTAGTGTGGAACGTATAGCGTGTTAAGGAAGGACAAGGAGCGACTTTTTATGCTGCGCACCGGTTTGGCTTCCATAACCTCTGCTCCACAACTGCTGCC
>NZ_JAELTP010000042.1 GCF_016428915.1 Pandoraea sp. ASV26 | reverse complement strand
GATTGGTGTGCAGTTCAACCATGATGCTTTCCTTCTGATGAAATGGTCCCGATGGGCCGGAGAGGTTCAGCGCTTGACGACGCTGGCCGATTCGATCACGACCGGCGTGGCCGGCACGTCTTGATACATGCCCTTGCGGGTCGTGGCAACACCCTTGATCTTCTCGACGGTATCCATGCCGGATACCACCTTGCCGAATACCGTATAGCCGTAGCCGTCCGGGCTGGGGTAGTCCAGTGACGCATTATCCTTCACATTGATGAAGAATTGCGCGGTCGCGGAATTCGGATTCGACGTGCGGGCCATGGCAATGGCGCCCGTCACGTTCTTCAGGCCGTTCTGCGATTCGCTCGGAATCGGCGCGCGCGTGGTCTTTTCGTTCATCTCGGGCGTGAAACCGCCGCCCTGAATCATGAAGTTGTTGATGACGCGGTGGAAGATCGTGCCGTTATAGAAGCCGCTGTTGACGTATTGGAGGAAGTTCTCGACCGTCTTCGGCGCTGCCTTCGGGTTGAGTTCGACCACGAAGTTGCCGGCCGACGTCTTGAACTGCACTTGCGGTTGAACGGTTTGCGCGAACGCGCTCAGGCTCGTGCCCGTCAGGGCAGCCGCAGCGATAACGCTGCCAAGCAATGCGCGACGCAGGCGATTCGGAAAGGACATGGGTGTCTCTGTATGCAAAGAGGATGGGGTTCGATGGAAAGCGCGGGGCGTCTCAGTTCCCCGACTTGCCAACGTTCTTGAGCGCGGCATCGTCGCTGGCCTTGGCCGGTGACGGTGTCTGGCTCACCGGGGCGGCGCGCTGCGGGGTCAGCATGTTGGACAGGATTTTCTCGCGGTTCGACACGCGCGCCGTCGGCGAGATCTTCAGCGCTTTCTGATAAGCCTGCTGGGCGAGCTTGGCGTAGATGTCGCCAAGGTTCGAGTAGGCCACGGCGAAACTCGGATTGTTGCGAATGGCGCTCTCGAGGGCCGCGCGGGCCTTGTCGTACTCGCCGGCCTGCGCGTAGAGCGCCGCGAGGTTGTTGAACGGCTCGGGCAGTTCCGGGAAGTCTTGCGTGAGGGCGGTGAAGGCGTCGATGGCTTCGGCGTTGCGGCCCATTTCCATGAGCACGCGCCCGCGCGTGAAGCGCACCTGCGCGTCGCGCGGATACTGCTTGAGATGGTCGTCGATCTTCGCGAGCGCGTCGTTGAACTTGCCGGCGTCGACCAGCTTGTTGATGGCCGACTCGCTGGCTTGCTGCGGTGTTTGCAGCGGCGCGGGCGGCGGCGGATCGATGATGGCCTGCGCGCCGGCGGGCAGTGCGAACAACGTGCCCGCGAGACCGAGGGTGGCGCCCGCAAGCGCCAGCGCACGGGCGCTGCGCGCCGCAGCGGCGACCGGGCGGCGTCGGGAGAGGAGGCGCGTTGCGGGGGACAAAAGTGACCGGCTTCGTTGCGTCATAGTGGGTGCTTGGGATACCTGAGAGGTGCGCAAGAGATGCTATACTCGGCCGCATTCTAACAAAACACCTGCGCCCGGCCTGCGCCATTTCTCGTGATGGCGGTGGATGCGGTTCGCAGGTTCGTTTTTTCTACCGCACGGCGCGCAGCCCGCCTCGCGATGTCGCTCTCGTCACGAAGTCCGTGATGTCTCGGAGAACATCGTCGCAGCGTCCGGCGCTGTTGCCGCCCGGTCAAGCGCTTATCTATGGATTCACTCCGTGTCTACAACTCGCTCGCGCGAGACAAACAGCCGTTCGTACCCCTCGTTCCCGGCGAAGTCCGCATGTATGTCTGCGGGATGACGGTGTATGACTACTGTCACATCGGGCACGCGCGCGTGATGGTCGTGTTCGACATGGTGCAGCGCTGGCTGCGTACGCTTGGGTACCAGGTGACCTACGTGCGCAACATTACCGACATCGACGACAAGATCATCAAGCGCGCCGTCGAGAACGGCGAAACGATGCGCGAACTGACAACGCGTTTCATCGCGGCGATGCATGAAGATGCCGACGCGCTCGGCGTGCAGCGTCCCGATCACGAGCCGCGTGCGACCGACTTCATTACGCAGATGGTCGACATGATCGGCACACTGCAACGCAACGGTTACGCCTATCAGGCCGACGACGGCGACGTGAACTATGCCGTGCGCAAGTTCCCGGGCTACGGCCAGCTCTCGGGCAAGTCCATCGAGGATCTGCGCGCCGGTGAGCGGGTGGCCGCCAACACCGCGAAGCAGGACCCGCTCGACTTCGTGCTGTGGAAGCGGGCGAAAGACAGCGAGCCGGCCGAATCGAAGTGGGCCTCGCCGTGGGGCGCGGGCCGTCCGGGCTGGCATATCGAATGCTCCGCGATGAGCTGCCAGTTGCTGGGCAATCATTTCGACATTCATGGCGGCGGGGCCGATCTGCAATTCCCCCATCACGAGAACGAGATTGCGCAGAGCGAAGGCGCCACGGGCGAGACGTTCGTGAATTACTGGATGCACAACGGCTTCGTGCGCGTGGACAACGAGAAGATGTCCAAGTCGCTCGGCAACTTCTTCACGATTCGCGAGGTGCTCGCGAAGTTCGACGCGGAAGTCGTGCGCTTTTTCATTCTGCGTGCGCAATACCGTAGCCCGCTCAATTACAGCGATGCGCATCTGGACGACGCACGCGGCGGCCTCACGCGTCTGTACACGGCGCTCAAGGACGCGACGGGCGACGGCGCGCCGCTCGACTGGAGCGAGCCGCACGCGCAGCGCTTTGCCGCCGCGATGAACGACGACTTCAACACGCCGGTGGCAATCGCCGTGCTGTTCGAGCTCGCCGGGGAAATCAACAAGCAGCGTGATCCTGTGCTCGTGCGTCAGTTGCAGGGGCTCGCCGGTACGCTGGGGCTGCTCGGCCGCGATCCGCAATCGTTCCTGCAAGGGGCGACGGGCGGTGAGGACGCCGGCGATGGCGACGCGTTGCGCGTTTCCGTCGAAGCGCGTATCGAAGCGCGCGCCCAAGCCAAGCGCGAACGCAATTTCGCCGAAGCCGATCGTATTCGTGCCGAACTGCTGGCCGAAGGTATCGTGCTGGAAGACCGTCCCGGAGGCGCCACCGAATGGCGTCGTGCCTGAGCGCGGCGCATCGAGGCAAATCTTATGGTGACTCGTAAATCCGCGGCCGCTCAGGTTGCGACCAAGACCGCTGCGGCGAAGAAAGCGCAAAAGGCGCCGACGACGACCAAGGCCGCCAAATCGGCGGTGTCGTCCGGCGAGGGCGCGCGCCGTGCGCCGGTCAAGGCCGCAGCGGCCAAGACCACGGCCACGGCCGGCAGGGCTGGCAGCAAAACGGCTGCGGGCAAGACGGCCGAGAAGGTGGATAAGGTAACGAAGGCGACGAAAGCGACGAAGACAACGAAGACCGGTGCGGCGCGCAAGGCGGCTCAGCCCGTGGCGTCGAAGGTCGCGCAAAAGTCGGCGCCCAAGGCCGGGGCGAAGGTTGCGCGCAAGTCATCGATGCAGTCGGTGCCGTCCGTGGCGTCCGTGACATCTACGAAGGCCGCGCCGTCGGGCGCCGCGACCTCACGTCGTGTCATCGCCAAGCGCGATGGCGAGACGCGCATCATCACGCCCGAGATCGAACGCATCGATCACGACGCCGTCGAGCAGGTCGTGACCGGTGTCGTGCCGCTGCCGGTGGCGCCGGGCGCAACGCGTCCTGACTTCTGGGATCAGGCCTGTGCCGATCTGATGAAGCGTGACCGCATTCTCAAGAAACTGATTCCGCAATTCGGCCCGGCGCATCTGACCGGACGCGGCGAGCCGTTCGTCACGCTCGCTCGCTCGATCGTCGGCCAACAGATCTCGGTGAAAGCGGCGCAAGCCGTGTGGGACCGGGTGGTGGCGATCTGTCCGAAGCTCACACCGGCCCAGTTCATCAAGGCCGGGCACGATGCGCTCGCCGGTTGCGGGCTGTCGCGCCGCAAGGCCGAATACATTCTCGATCTGGCCACACACTTCAAATCGGGGGCGCTGCACGTCGACGCCTGGGCGAGCATGGACGACGAGGCTGTCATCGCCGAGCTGACCGGTATTCGGGGCATCGGCCGCTGGACCGCCGAAATGTTCCTGATGTTCAACCTGATGCGCCCCGACGTATTGCCGCTCGACGATGTCGGACTGATCAATGCGATCAGCGTCAACTATTTCAGCGGAGAGCCCGTTACGCGCAGCGAAGCGCGGGAAGTGGCCGCTAATTGGGAGCCCTGGCGCTCCGTCGCCACCTGGTACATGTGGCGTAGTCTCGAACCGGTACCGGTGGAATACTGATTGTTCCGCTAAGGACGTATAATCCGCGTCCGTTCCGTCTCATCCAGTAATTATTGATGACTATTGCGAGTTGAGAGGCAATGAAAGTTGCCTATCTCGACCGGGTAGGCGTCGCCGGCGGTACAATACGCTGCCGCATTTCCGGGGAAACTTGATGAAGAATACCTTTTTGGATTTTGAACAGCCGATCGCCGAACTCGAAGCGAAGATTGAAGAGTTGCGCTTCGTGCAAGACGATTCAGCCGTCGACATTTCCGAAGAGATCGAGCGCCTCTCCAAGAAGAGCCAGCAGCTCACCAAGGACATTTACACGAACCTGTCCCCGTGGCAGGTTTCGCAAATCTCGCGTCATCCGCAGCGTCCGTATACGCTCGACTACGTACGCGACATCTTTACCGACTTCCACGAGTTGCACGGCGATCGCGCGTTTGCGGACGATCACGCCATCGTGGGTGGCATGGCTCGCTTCAACGGTCAGGCCTGCATGGTCATCGGTCACCAGAAAGGCCGCGACACGAAGGAGCGCGCGATGCGCAACTTCGGTATGCCGCGTCCCGAGGGCTATCGCAAGGCCATGCGCCTGATGAAGCTCGCCGAGAAATTCGGCCTGCCCATCTTCACGTTTGTCGACACGCCGGGCGCTTATCCGGGGATTGACGCTGAAGAGCGCGGGCAATCGGAAGCCATCGGTCGCAATCTGTTCGTCATGGCCGAACTCAAGACGCCGATCATCACCACCATCATTGGTGAAGGTGGCTCGGGCGGTGCGCTGGCCGTGGCTGTGGCCGATACGGTCATGATGCTTCAGTTCTCGACGTATTCGGTGATCTCGCCGGAAGGTTGCGCGTCGATTCTGTGGAAGAGTGCTGCCAAGGCGCCCGAGGCTGCCGAAGCGCTGGGCCTGACGGCCCACCGTCTGAAGGCGCTCGGCCTGATCGACAAGATCATCAACGAGCCGCTGGGTGGTGCGCATCGCGACCCGCTCGGCATGGCCGGCATGCTCAAGCGTGCGCTGGCCGACTCGCTGCGTCAGTTCCAGGGCATTAGCCACAAGGAGATGCTCGACCGCCGTTTCGAGCGTCTGATGAGCTATGGCAAGTTCAAGGAAGCCGGCGCGAAGTAATGCGTCCTCCATCGCGTCGTCGCCCGTTGTGGCGATGACGCCGAATCCGATGCCTCATCACGATTCTTCCGCTGCCGCGTTTGCATCCTCCCGATGCGACGCGGCAGTTGCACATGTAGACGTCGCTTTGCGCCTGGCGCTGGCGACGCATGTCATGCCCGGCGATGCCTGCCGTCTCGCCCTTGCACTGAGTGGCGGCCTCGACTCGATGGTGCTGCTCGACGCGCTGGCCCATTGGGTTCAGACGCGACGCGATGCGGGCGAGGCGCTCGCACCGCCGCTGGCCATTCATATTCATCACGGACTGTCCGAGCACGCTAACGACTGGCTCGTCGTGTGCGAGCGTGAGGCGCGTTTGCGCGGCTTCGCGTTCGAAGCGCTGCGGGTGAACGTGTCGCGTGACGCGCGGCAGGGGATCGAGGGCGCGGCTCGCGCGGCGCGTTACGAAGCCCTCGCGGCATCTTGCAACGCGCATGGTGTGGACTGGCTCATGACGGCCCATCACGCGAACGATCAGGCCGAGACGGTGCTGCTGCAAATGCTGCGCGGTGCGGGGTTGCCCGGCGTGGCGGCGATGGCCGTGGAGGGCGCGTTGCCCGTTGCCGCCGGTGAGCTGTGCCGCGCGCGCTTGCTGCGCCCGCTGCTCGATATCTCGCGCGAGACGATGCGGGCCTATGCGAAAGCGCGTTCGCTGACGTGGGTTGAAGATCCGTCCAACGACGATCGCCATTACTTGCGTAACGCGTTGCGTCACGATGTCATGCCCGCGATCGCGGCGCACGTGCCGGCATATCGCGAAACGCTGGCGCGGTTTGCGCGGCATGCCGCACAAGCGCAGTCGCTGCTCGATCAACTCGCACAAACCGACTTTGACATGGCGCGCTCGGCATCGACGCATGGCGACGAGCGTTTGCAACGCAGTCGTTTGCAGGCGCTGGACGCGCCGCGACTGGCGAATCTTCTGCGCTACTGGACGGCGCGTCGCGGATTGGCCATGCCGCCGGAAGCGCGGCTGGACGAGTGGGTGCGCCAGATTCGTGACGCGCAGGCGGCCGCGTCGCTCGAGTTGCCCCACGGTGACGCTGTCTTGCGGCTGTATCGCGACGAACTGCAATGGACGGCCGTCTACGGCTCGGCGGATCCCGATGACATGGACGATATGGTGTCCGACGTCGTATTGCGCTGGTCAGGCGAGCGGGAGTGGCCCTTGCCGCAATGGCAGGGGAGCATCGTGTTCGAGCCGGTCGCCGAGGGGGAGTCCGCCGACGGCACGATCGACGAGCACGTGCTGCGCGCCCGGCCTCTCGTGGCAAGGCCGCGCATGGGCGGCGAGCGGTGGCGTGAGCGCGCCGACGGCCATTCGCGTTCGCTCAAGCACTGGTACCAGAGTCGTGGTGTCGCGGCGTGGCTGCGGCATGTGCCGATCGTCTGGCAGGGTAAGGACATCGTTTTTGTTGCGCGTCTGGGCATTGACGGCGCGGCACAAAGTGGTGAGCGCGCCGGTGTGCGCTGGCGGATGATGTGGCGCGACGAGGCGTGAGGGGGCCGCAAACAGCATAATCTGCTGCCGAATGCGGTGCGGCGCGCCAATGACAGTGCAATCTGCGCCAAACTGGCTCAGGGGCGATACATTCGTGCGATAATCAAAAGTTCCGCGAATCGAAACGTCATCGATACCCTCGAAAGGTATCTGCGCAGGATTCATAAACGGTTTTAAATCAATGTGTTAGCAATGTTATGGCTCTGATCGTACACAAATACGGCGGCACGTCGATGGGCTCGGTGGAGCGCATCAAGAATGTCGCCAAGCGCGTGGCCAAGTGGCATAAGGCCGGTCACAAGATGGTGGTGGTGCCGTCGGCCATGTCCGGCGAGACCAATCGTCTGCTGGGTCTGGCCAAGGAAATTTCGGCCAACCCCGATCCGCGCGAACTCGACGCCATTGCCGCCACGGGCGAGCAAGTGAGCGTTGGCCTGCTGGCCATGGCGCTCAAAGAAGCGGGCGTCGACGCCGTGAGCTACGCCGGCTGGCAAGTACCGATCAAGACTGACAGCGCTTTCACCAAAGCCCGTATTTCGGAAATCGACGACACGCGCGTGATGGCCGACCTCGATGCCGGCCGCGTGGTCGTCATCACCGGTTTCCAGGGGATCGATCCGAACGGCAACGTGACCACGCTGGGTCGCGGCGGATCGGACACGTCGGCCGTGGCAGTGGCTGCTGCGCTCAAGGCCGATGAGTGCCTGATCTACACCGACGTCGACGGCGTGTACACGACCGACCCGCGCGTGGTCGACGAAGCGCGCCGCCTCGACAAGGTCACTTTCGAAGAGATGCTGGAAATGGCCAGCCTCGGCTCGAAGGTGTTGCAGATCCGTTCGGTGGAATTCGCCGGCAAGTACCAGGTCAAGACTCGTGTGCTCTCGAGCCTGACCGATCCGATGATTGCGCTCGACGAAGAAGCGCGCTCGGGCACGCTGATTACTTTTGAGGAAGACGAACAAATGGAAAAGGCCATCATTTCGGGTATCGCATTCCAGCGCGACGAGGCCAAGATCACCGTGCGCGGCGTGCCGGATCGTCCGGGCATCGCCTACCAGATCCTTGGCCCGATCGCCGACGCGAACATCGACGTCGACATGATCATCCAGAACCTGAGCGTCGAAGGTAAGACCGACTTCACGTTCACGGTGCCGCGCGGCGACTACCAGCGCGCCATGACGCTGCTGCAAAGCGAAGTGCAGGGCCACATCGGCGCTGCCGAAGTCGTGGGCGACCCGAAGGTCTCGAAGGTGTCGATCGTCGGCGTGGGCATGCGCTCGCACGTCGGTATCGCCAGCAAGGCCTTCCGCACGCTCTCGGAAGAGGGCATCAACATCCAGCTCATCTCGACGTCGGAGATCAAGATTTCCGTGCTGATCGACGAGAAGTACATGGAACTGGCGGTGCGTGCGCTGCATAAGGCGTTCGAACTCGATCAGGCGTAAGCCTCATCGGTCGAGTCGGGAGGCGCGTCGCGTGCGCGTGTGGTGCATGCGGCGCGAAGCGCGATTTTCGCGCTGCAATGCGGGGAAAACTCCCCGAACGTGTCGAGTGCATGACACCTGCGCAAAAAAAGTTGGATTTTGATGCGCATAATATTTGACGGCATCGCGAACACTAGGTAATATCACGCCTTCGTTACATCACCTCCCTGATGTGACGACAAGTTTGGGAGACGTGGCCGAGAGGTCGAAGGCACTCCCCTGCTAAGGGAGCATCTGGGCCAAAACCTGGATCGAGGGTTCGAATCCCTCCGTCTCCGCCAAGTCGCCTTGGCGGAACACCCCCGGCTCTTCGCGGAGAGCCGGGGGTTTTTTCTTTCCCGAGTTCGCGCGTTGGCGATACCTCGCGCGTCGATACCATCTCTGCTTCGAGCGAGGACAACCATGTCGACCATCACCACCGATTCCGGCCTGCAATACGACGATCTTCAAGTGGGCGATGGCGCCGAAGCCACCCCGGGCAAGACCGTCACCGTGCACTACACGGGTTGGCTGACCGACGGCAAGAAATTCGATTCCAGCAAAGACCGTAACGATCCGTTCGCCTTCGTGCTCGGCGGCGGCATGGTCATTCGCGGCTGGGACGAAGGCGTTGCCGGCATGAAGGTCGGCGGCAAGCGCAAGCTGATTATTCCGGCCGAACTGGGCTATGGCGCACGCGGCGCTGGCGGCGTGATTCCGCCGAACGCGACGCTGGTCTTCGAGGTCGAACTGTTGGACGTCTGAACGATCGAATGCCGTAACGCAACGGCAACGTCGATACCAAAGACACCCCCGGTGCCTCACTGGCACCGGGGGTGTTGTTTTTTTACGTGGGCCATCGTCACGAGCGTTGGTCGCACAAAGGAGCCTTTACGAGGTGTCTCACAGCGCAACATCGGTTTCCAGATTCTGGTTTCCCTTCTCGCTAGTCCTCTTCGAGTTTGCCGTCTACATCTCGAACGACATGATCATGCCCGGCATGCCGCTGGTCACGCGCGAATTCGGCGCGTCGGCGGACATGACCACGCTGGCACTCACCGCCGCCATGCTTGGCAACGCCAGCCTGCAATGGCTGCTCGGACCGCTCGCAGATCGTTTCGGACGCCGTCGTGTGCTGCTCTCCGGTCTCGCGATGTTCGTCGTGGCCTGTCTGGCCATGCACTACGTGCAGACGATGCCGCAATTCATCGTGCTGCGTTTCCTCCAGGGCATGGGGTGCTGTTTCGTGCTGACGGTGGGCTATCCGACCGTGCATGAGGCGTTCGAAGAGAAGACGGCCGTGCGTGTCATGGCGCTCATGGCGAACGTCTCGCTGCTCTCGCCGTTGTTCGGGCCGCTGGCGGGCGCTGCGGTGGTGTCGTACTGGCCGTGGCGAAGCATCTTCTGGCTGATTGCCATCGTGGCCGTGTTCTCGTTCATCGGGCTGTATCGCACCATGCCGGAAATGTCGCGTCATGACCGCACGGCGCTCAACGCCAGGCAGCTCTGGGCGGGCTACAAGCTGCCACTCTCGAGCGCACGCTTCTGGCGCGGCGCTGTGCTGACGGGGCTTGCCATCACGCCGCTGCTCACGTGGATTGCGCTCGGTCCTGTGTTCCTGATCGAGCGCGCCGGTCTGTCGCAGATGCAATACGCCTCGTTGCAGGTACCGGTGTTTGCGGCGCTGATTCTTGGCAATGTGCTGCTCGCGCGTCAGGTTGGCCGCTGGTCCAACGGTCGCTTGCTGGCGACGGGCGTAGCCGCCATGTTGATCGGTGCGGCGGTATCGCTGGTCGGCACGGCGATTCTTGCGCCGGGGTATCCGGCGTTGCTCGTCGGCACGTCGCTGCACGCGTTCGGGATGGGCATGTGCTACGGCGTCGTCTATCGGCAGTCGCTCTTCGCTGTCGACAGCCCCAATCGGGCGACGGTAGCGGGCATGCTCAGCATGATCACCATCGTGGTTGCGGTGGCCGTGATCGAGACGATGAAGATGGCGTATCTCCACTTCGGGGACGCGGCGCTCGGTATCGGCGCGATGACCGCGGCGGCGCTCGTCGCAGTGCTCGCGGCGAACTTCGTTCCGCCACCTGCGCAGGACGCGCTCGCACAACCGGCACGGTAGTCGTCAATCGGACCGGAAGTCAAAAACGCCAGCGGACAGTTCGCTGGCGTTTTTTTATGCGCGCGCCCTCAGCCGTGCGCGCGTTCGTCAGTCACGGTTGCCTCGCGACGCGCGTTCGCGTGCCCGGCGTGCACTGCCGGGTTGACCTCGGGCGCGTTTGCGGCAGGCGTGCTGACGGCATGCTGTGTCGCCGTAGCCGTAGCCGTAGCCGTAGCCGTCGCCGTTGTCGCCATCTCTGTCGCTGTCGGCGTGGCGTAGTAGTCGCGCTCCCACTTTTCGTGGTTGGCCTTGGCCTGCTGCAACTCGGGCGTGAGCGGGGCAAAGGCGAGCAGCAACTTGTTGAGCCACGACACCGGCGCTTTGCACGGACGCTCGAAGTCGACGAACAACACCACACGGGTCTCGTCGGTGTCGTTGTGCACCTGATGCGGATACGCATCGTCGAAGATCACCGCGCGATTCGCTTGCCAGACGTAACGCTGGCCATCGACTTCGATCCAGCAATGCTCGCGCTGACGTGGCACCTTCAGTGCGAGATGCAGGCGCAGCACCCCGTTGTAGGGGCCGCGATGCAGGGGGATCTGCTTGCCGGGCGAGAGGATGGAGAAGAAGGCCGTGCGCAGCCCGGGAATGCCTTCGAGGGCGGCAGCGGTGACCGGACAGCGTGCGAGATTACGCTCGGCCCGCATGCCGTAGCCGAGAAAGACAAAGGTCTGCCACTGATGGTCTTGCGTGATGGTGGCGACGTCGGGCGAGATTTCGTGAAACGCGGGCAAGCGTCCGGGATTTGCCAGAACGGCTTCGAGTTCCTTGGCGATGGCCGGGCCTTGCGCTTCGAGGGCTTCGACCCAAGGGAACTGGGCGTTATCGAAAATGGGCTTGTCACCGACCAATGAGCTGCGAGCAATGCGACGTTGCGCAGCTTCGACACACTGAAAGAAAAATCTGGCGAGCCAGCGGGGAAGAGTACGGTTAGGGTTCTGCACGGGCGATCGTGTAGTACTCAACGTCGGCCTCCAGGGCGGAAATGGGGGAACCGGGCCGGCAACCATGTGTCTTTCAGTGCGGTGACCGCCGGGCTTTTGGGTACAATTGTCGCGCGGTCCGGCCGTGCCGCCAAGCCTCATGCGGGAAATGTGCGCGAGGACGTGGTTACGAGACGTTACGAGACGCTACGAGAGGTCCTGAGACCTCGCGGCGGGCCGAAGGGGAGGGGCCGGATGCGTCCGGGCCCTGGCACGGTAGGACTGGCCGACCAACACAGGAGACGCATGAACGCGCGCACAACACGGTATCCATACGTCACGCAGGGCTCGCTCCGAGGCTTCGTGTCTTCACTGGCTTCTATGGCGTTTCTGACGTCTCGCGCTCGTTCCGCTGCCGCTGCTTTCCTTGTCTCTTTCTTTGCCTCGGTCGCCCGCGCCGCCTGCTTCGGTGAAATCCCCGGGGCCGCCCGGTCCCTGTTTCACGCCTTGATTGGCACCTTGATTCGCCCCCTGATTCGCCTTCTGACGATTGCGCCCGTCGTCGCGGCGGGCCTCTTGCTCGCGCCGACGGCCCACGCCAAGTACGCCATTGCGCAATACGGCGAGCCGAAATATCCGCAGGGGTTCACGCACTTCGACTACGTCAATCCCGATGCGCCGCGCGGCGGCACGCTGACATTGGCGAACCCCGACCGTCGCACCAGCTTCGACAAGTTCAATCCGTTCACGCTGCGCGGCACGTCGCCACCGGGCGTCGCCGGTCTCATGTTCGAGACGCTCGGCATCGGCAGTGCCGACGAACCGGCAACCGTCTACGGCCTGCTCGCCGACGACATCGACGTGGCGCCCGACGGTGCCTCGGTCACGTTCCATATCAATCCGGCCGCGCATTTCAATAACGGCGATCCGGTGACGGCGCAGGACGTCAAATATTCGTTCGATACCCTGATGAGTCCGCAGGCCGCACCGGGCTTCAAGGTGATGCTCGCCGACGTGAAGCGTGTGACGGTGCTCGACAACCGTCGCGTACGCTTCGACTTTCGCCGCGTGAGTCCCGACCTGCCGCTGCTCGTGGCATCGGTGCCGGTCTTCTCGCCCAAGTGGAGTGTCGGGGCCGACGGCAAGCGCAAGGCGTTCGACGCGCTGACATTCGAGACGCCGGTGGCCAGTGGCCCTTATCTGATCGAGTCGTACGACGGCGGTCGGCGCATCACTTTCCGGCGCGATCCGAAGTACTGGGGCAACGACCTGCCGGTGCGACGCGGCACGTATAACTTCGATCGCATCGTCTACAAGCTTTACTCCGACGACATCGTGCGGCTTGAGGGCTTCAAGGCGGGCGAGTTCGACGCGATCACCGAGTACCGCGCCCGGAGCTGGGTGCGCAGCTACGTGGGCAAGCGCTTTCGCGACGGTGAACTTATCAAGCGCGAGTTCGCGCATCACAACGCCGCAGGCATGCAGGGCTTCATCCTGAACCTGCGACGCGACCTCTTCCGCGACGTGCGCGTGCGACGCGCCATGGATCTCGCGCTCGATTATCAGTGGCTCAACCGGCAACTGTTCTACAACCAGTATCAGCGCATCTACAGCTACTTCACCAACAGCGACCTCGCGGCGAGCGGCATGCCGGGCGAGGCGGAATTGAAGCTGCTCGAACCGCTGCGCAAGCAACTCGATCCGGCGGTGTTCGGACCGATGGTCGTGCAACCCACCACGACGCCGCCTGCGAGCCTGCGCGAGAACCTGCGTCAGGCGCGCGAACTGTTGGCGCAGGCGGGCTGGACTTATCGCGATGGCGCATTGCGTAACGCGAAGGGCGAGCCGTTCGTATTCGAGTTTCTCGACGATGGCGGTTCCATGGGGCCGGTCGCATCGACCTATGCGCGCAATCTCGCGAAGCTCGGCATCACGCTGAACTTCCGCACGAGCGACTTTGCGTTGTATCAGAAGCGTATCGAGGCGTTCGATTTCGACATGATTTCGCTGCGCTATCCCGACGCCCAAATCCCCGGCACGGAATTGATCGATCGCTTCGGCAGTCAGTCGGCCGACGTGGAGGGCTCGGACAATGTCATCGGCCTGAAGGACCCGGCCGTCGACGCGCTCATGGCCGCTCTCGTGCGCGCGCATACCTACGAGGACCTCGTGGCCGCCGGGCGCGCGCTCGATCGGGTGCTGACTCACGGTTACTACATCGTGCCGCAATGGTTCTCGTCGACGCATCGCATGGCGTACAAGCAATACCTGCGCTTCCCCGACAAATTGCCGCAGTACTACACCGCGGAAGGCTGGCTCGTGGCGATGTGGTGGGATGCAAGGCTGGGGCAGGGCAAGGCCGCAACGTCGTCAGCGGTGTCTGGTGCGTCTGGCAAGACTGCGCCGCCGGCATCCGCTGCGTCTGCTGCGTCCCGTTAGATTCTTTATGAGCGTCAGGCACCGACAGGAGCTGTCCCCCAACCATGTGGTCCTACATCCTCAAACGATTGCTGATCATGATTCCGACGCTGCTCGGCGTGATCACGCTGACCTTCGTCGTCATTCAATTCGTGCCGGGCGGCCCGGTCGAGCAGGTGATGCTCGAACTCAAGGGGCGTGCGGGCGGGGGCGCAGAGGCGAGCGGCGGCGGAGGCGGGAGCGACTATCGCGGGCGGCGCGGCATCGACCCGCAGCAACTCGCGCAGATCAAGGCGCTCTACGGCTTCGACAAGACCCCAGTGGAGCGTTACTGGCTCATGCTCAAGCGCTTTGCGAAATTTGACCTCGGCGATAGCTACTTCCGTCACCAAAGCGTGTGGTCGCTCATCGTCTCGAAGTTGCCGGTGTCGATTTCTCTCGGCTTGTGGACGTTTTTCCTCACCTACCTGATATCGGTGCCGTTGGGTATCGCCAAAGCGGTGCGCAACGGTTCCCGATTCGACACGCTCACGAGTCTGGTCGTGCTCATCGGCTATGCGATCCCGGGCTTCGTGCTCGGGGTGCTGCTGCTGGTGCTCTTCGGCGGCGGCTCGTTCTGGCAGTTGTTCCCGTTGCGCGAACTCGTCTCCGATAACTGGAGCGAGCTGTCGTGGCCGGCGAAGATCACCGATTATCTGTGGCACATCACGCTGCCGGTGACGGCGTCGGTCGTCGGCAGTTTCGCGGTCATCACCATGCTCACGAAGAACGCCTTTCTCGACGAAATTCGCCGCCAGTACGTGCTGACCGCGCGCGCCAAGGGCCTCTCGGAGCGAAAGGTGCTGTTCAAGCATGTGTTCCGTAACGCGCTGATTCCGCTCATCACCGGCTTTCCGGCCGCCTTCATCGGCGCGTTCTTCGCGGGCAGCCTGCTCATCGAGACGCTGTTCTCGCTCGACGGGCTTGGCCGCCTGTCGTACGAATCGGTGCAGCGCCGCGACTATCCGGTCGTGCTCGGCTCGCTGTATCTCTTCACGCTCATCGGCTTGGTGACCAAGCTCATCTCCGACCTGTGCTACGTGCTGGTCGACCCGCGCATTCAATTCGATCGAGTGGAGCACTGACGTGACCCGATCCGCCACGCCATCGCCACGCCCGTCGTCGTTCGCCTCGTCGCCCGCCCCCTCGCGGCCTCCGCGCTGGCGGGTATGGCGGCGCTTTCGCAGTCATCGAACGGGCTATTGGAGTCTCATTGCGTTCGTCGTGCTGTTTGGCATCAGCCTCTTTGCCGAGGTGATCGCCAACGACAAGCCGTGGGTCGTGCGCTACGAGGGACACTGGTATTTCCCGCTCGTGAAGACCTATCCCGAGTCGACCTTCGGGGGCGACTTCCCGACGCCGACCGATTACCTCGATCCATTCATCGAAGCGCGCATCCGCACGGGCGAGAACTTCGCGATCTACCCGCCGGTGCGCTACAGCTACGACACCATCAATTATTTTGCGAAGGTACCCAATCCTGCGCCGCCGTCGTCGGAAAACTGGCTCGGCACGGACGACCGCGGGCGCGACGTCTTCTCCCGGCTGCTCTACGGGTTCCGGCTATCGGTGATCTTTGCGCTGGCGCTGACCGTCTCGGGTACGTTGCTGGGCGTGCTGGCCGGTGCCGTGCAGGGCTTCTACGGCGGACGCATCGACCTCACGCTGCAACGCCTGATCGAAATATGGGGATCGCTGCCTGAGCTCTATCTGCTCATCATTTTTGCGTCGATCTTCGAGCCGCATCTGTGGTTGCTCTTCGTGCTGCTCTCGCTGTTCGGCTGGATCGGCTTGTCCGATTACGTACGGGCCGAGTTCTTGCGCAATCGTCAACTCGATTACGTTCGCGCGGCGCGGGCGATGGGGCTCTCGAACTGGCAGATCATCCGGCGTCACGTGTTGCCCAACAGCATGACGCCCGTCATCACGTTCTTGCCGTTCCGCATGAGCGGGGCGATTCTGGCGCTCACGAGTCTCGACTTCCTCGGGCTCGGCGTGCCACCGCCCACGCCAAGCCTTGGCGAACTGCTCAATCAAGGCAAGGCGAATCTCGACGCGTGGTGGATTTCGCTCGCCACGTTCGTCGTGCTCGTGCTCACGCTTTTGTTGCTCACGTTCATGGGAGACGCCTTGCGCAACGCGCTCGACACGCGTGTTGCCGACAAGCAGGCTGCGGCCGGGGGGGCGATGTGAGCACGCCGCTTCTCAGTATCGAAAACCTGTCGGTGCGCTTCGGCGACACCGACGCCGTGAAGGATGTGAGCCTCGCCATCGAGCGCGGCGAGCGGGTCGCGCTGGTCGGCGAGTCGGGCTCGGGCAAGAGCGTGACGGCGCTGGCGATTCTGCGCCTGTTGCAGGACGCGCAGATACAAGGGCGCATCATGCTCGATGGCGTGGATCTGGCGTCGCTGAGCGAGCGTGCCATGCGCGGGGTGCGCGGCAACGACGTCGCGATGATCTTTCAGGAGCCGATGACTGCGCTCAATCCGCTCTACCCGATTGGTGAGCAGATTGCCGAGGCGCTCGAGCTTCACGAAGGGCTCTCGTCGCGGGAAGCCAAGACGCGCGCGGTGGAACTGCTGCGTCGCACCGGCATTCCCGAGCCGGAGCGCCGCGTGTCGCACTTCCCGCACGAGATGTCGGGCGGACAGCGTCAGCGCGCGATGATCGCGATGGCGCTGGCATGCCGCCCCAAGCTGCTGCTGGCGGACGAGCCGACGACGGCGCTCGACGTCACCATTCGTGCCCAGATCATCGAACTGCTGCTCGAATTGCAGCGCGACGCCGCCGAGAAGCGCGGCATGGCGGTGCTGCTCATCACGCACGATCTGAATCTGGTACGGCGCTTCGCGCAACGCGTCGCGGTGATGGAGAAGGGCGTGCTCGTGGAGTGCGCCGACACCGAGACGCTCTTCGCGAATCCTCAGCATCCGTACACAAGGAAGCTCATCGATAGCCGTCCGCAACGCGAGATTCATCCCGTGTTGCCGATTGCGCCTGTGTTGCTTGAGGCGCGGGGAGTCACGGTGGACTACCCGACGGCACAACCCGGGATGCGCGGTTGGTTCCGGCGCGGGAAGTTCCGGGCGGTGTATCCGGTCGATCTGGCGTTGCGTCAGGGCGAGACGCTGGGGGTGGTCGGCGAGTCGGGCTCCGGCAAGTCGACGCTCGCAATGGCATTGCTCGGCCTTCAGCGTACGAGCGCCGGGCAGATCGAGTTTCAGGGAGCGCCGCTCTCGTCCTATCGCGGCACCGCGCAGCGCACGCTGCGCTCACACATGCAGATCGTGTTTCAGGACCCGTTCGGCTCGCTGTCGCCGCGAATGACCGTCGAGGAGATCGTGGGCGAGGGGCTGGCGCTGCATCGTCCGCAGCAGACGGAAGACCAGCGGCGCGCTCGCGTCGCGGACGTATTGCGCGAAGTCGGGATCGATGCGCGCGCCATGTCGCGCTATCCGCATGAGTTTTCGGGCGGTCAGCGGCAGCGGATTGCGATTGCGCGTGCCCTCGTCGTCGATCCGCAGATTCTCGTGCTCGACGAGCCGACCAGCGCACTCGACGTCTCGATTCAACAGCAGGTGCTCCATCTGCTCGCGCAATTGCAGATCAAGTACAACCTTAGCTACCTCTTCATCAGTCACGATCTCGCCGTCATGCGGGCCATGGCGCACCGCGTTCTCGTGTTCAAGGATGGGCATCTGGTGGAGCAGGGAGATACGGAATCGGTATTTTTTGATCCGCAAAACGATTACACCCGGGAACTGGTCGCGGCAGCCATGTTGTAGGTCCATGACGCGACAATGAAACGTCATATAACGTCGCGGAACGTCGGCTAAATCGCAAAGTCTTGATTGTTAATGAAAATTTTCTGATTGTGCTGATTGTTTTTTTCTATTACCTTTTGACATCATGTGACGTTCACATTACTATCGCGTACCAATTAAGTTGAATATTCAACGAGTTAACAGGTCAGTGAAAACGACAAGTCCGGCGGTGGGTTTGGCCGGGCGTGACTCGAAGGTGTTCGACACGGCAGCATCCTGTTGCACTTGAAGCGCTACTTATCGGCCATCCGACTCACTTAACCCGGCGACCAATGCAGACGACGACTCCTTCGCGCACCCGCAAGACTCTCCTTCTCGCGTTGACTGCCGCTGGCCTCGTCACCGCCTCGCTGACGGCACAGGCAGACGATTACAACAATGGCCCGAGCGCTGCTGCCCGTGCAGCCGCTGCCGCCATTCAGGCCAGCAACACTTCCCCGAATGCCATGACCAGCGTCGCCGATGCGCCGCAGGCGGCTGTCGAGGAGTCGCGCGTGCAACGTGCGCAGAAGCTGCTCTCGAACGTGACCGACAAGGCATCGGACGTTGTGCTTGGCGCGCTGAACTACATTGGCGTTCGTTATAAGTACGGCGGCAACACGCCGGACAGCGGTCTGGATTGCAGCGGCTTCGTTCGCTATGTGTTCCAGGACACGCTCAATTTCATGCTGCCGCGCCGCTCGGAAGAAATGAGCCAGGTGGGCGAGCGTATTGCCAAGACCGATCTGAAGCCGGGCGATCTGGTGTTCTTCAACACCATGCGCCGCAGCTTCTCGCACGTCGGTATCTATATTGGCGGCGACAAGTTCGTGCACGCCCCGGCCACGGGCGGCAAGATTCGCGTGGAAGACCTGCGTGAATCGTACTGGTCGGCCCGTTACAACGGCGCTCGTCGCGTGGAAACGCTCAAGACCAGTGCCGAACTGACGCGCGTCGAGCAACTCTTCAAGAACGACCACCCGATGTAAGCCGCCGGTGTCCGTGGAGTCCGCGGGCATCGACACGTATGAGAAAGCCGCCCGATGGGCGGCTTTTCTTTTGGCGCATCCGGCGCCGACGAGGCTGGCAGGGGCTCGTGCAACGCGGGCGAGTCGGGCCGAGGCGGATCCGCTGGCGCTACCGGGCTGTGCATGGCGCAGGCCCGGCGCGGGGTGGGGGCCGGTGTCCCCTTAGCGTGAGACCTGAGGCATGCCACGCGTGGCTTGCGCCTGCGCTTCGGCCAGCTTGCGCTGGATCTCCGGCCACATCTTCGCGACGGCTTCCTCGCCGGCCAGAATGGCGCGGTTGCGGCCCTGGAAGTCGGAGGCCGCCATCTTCGCCAACGACGGGCGAATCACGACGTCCGCATTCTTCTCCAGCTCGTACTGCTTGATCGACTGCCCCATGATCGTGAACGTCTGCATGAGGATGTCGAACTGGCCTTGCGTCGCCTGCGCCGTCGGGTTGGCCGAGATGTCGACCGCAATCACGAAGTCAGCGCCCATCTGGCGGGCATATTCGGCCGGCACCGGCGCGACGAGACCACCGTCGACATAGTCGCGCGTGCCGATGTGCACGGGCTCGAACACGCCCGGCACGCTGCTCGAGGCTCGCACGGCCTGGCCGGTATTGCCGCGACGGAACAGGATCGGCGCGCCGCTCTGAAGGTCGGTGGCCACGATGCCCAACTGACGCGGCATCTGCTCGATCGGGCGGTCCTTGAGGATCTTGTTGACGTAGGATTGCAACGCCTCGCCGCGCAACATGCCGCGCGAACGGAAGGGCATCGTCCAGTCGCTGATCGACGCCTCGTCCATGGTCGAGGCAAGTCGATTGAGCTGGAAGCCGTTCAGGCCGGAAGCGTACATCGCGCCGACCACACTGCCGGCGCTGGTGCCGACGACGATGTCCGCATGAATGCCGCGCGCCTCCAGTGCCTTGATGACGCCCACATGGGCAAAGCCACGGGCTGCGCCTCCACCGAGCGCGAGACCGATCTTCAGTGGCCGTACGACCTTGGGCGGCGCGATCGGCGTGGCGGGGACTGTCGGCGTCTGCGCAAGCGGTGATGTGGGGTTCGTGGGCGTGGCAGGCGCATTGCCCTGCGAGTCGACCGGCGGGGCGCTCGCGCACCCGGCCAGCACGGCAGCCATGGCAAGGGCGCTCAGGGCCGTGCGTGGGGAGGCGGCAAGTCGGCTGCGCGTTGAAGTGACGACGGGCAGAAGGGCGGATGGCAAGGCAGGGGCGGCGTCGGCGGTCGGCATGACAGCGCGGCGCAAAATTCGAATCAACGACAACAAGGGAAACTCCGGCAAGGCAGGATGACGCTCGCGGTGCCGTTAATCATTGGGATGGGAGGCGACCGGCGCGCGTCGACGCGCAATTTTACGGCGATTGGAGCGGCGCAGGCGTAAATCAGTTCACTTTTCGAGAGGCACTTCAATGTGCGGCCACCTGTCATGGAACCTTTCACGTCGTGCCTCGTCTTATCTGCCGCAACCCGCGTCTTACAGGGCGCTCTGTCGGTATCTCGACGTCTGGCGGCACCCGTCGCGTGGGCTTGCCTGAAAGCTTCGTCTTCTCGCGGTGACTGTCCTCGCAAATCCTTCTACAGGCATCCGTGCCATCCGGGCCGCTCAAGCGCATTTCGCGCAATAAATAGTGAACATTGAAACAAATGCAAATGGGAATCATTTGCGTTGAAGAATGTTTTTCATTATGCTGTTCCTCTCTACGAAACCAAGACTGCGGGGGAATGGCCCATGAAGGCGAAGACGATCGGCAAACTGGCGCGACTAACGGTGCTCGGCACCACGATGGCCGCGGCATTCGGCGCGCAAGCGGACACCAATGGTGTGCTGAACCTGTACTCGGCGCGTCACTACCAGACCGACGAACAGCTTTTCGGCACGTTCACCAAGCAGACGGGCATCAAGATCAATCGGATCGAGGCGGACGATGCGGCACTGCTGGAGCGTCTGAAGAGCGAGGGCGCCAAGAGCCCGGCGGACGTCATCCTGATGGTCGACGCCGCACGTCTGGCGAAAGCCGACGAGGCAGGGCTGTTCCAGCCGACGAAGTCGGCCACGCTCGACGCCCGCATTCCGGCCAAGCTGCACGCCGCGAGCGCGAAGACAGGCACCGACTGGTACGGCTTTTCCACGCGTGCGCGCGTGATCGTCTACAACAAGGACAAGGTCGACCCGAAAACGGTACAGACGTACGCCTCGCTCGCCGAGCCGTCACTCAAGGGGCAAGTCTGCACGCGCTCGGGCTCGCATCCGTACATGCTCTCGCTGGTGGGCGCCCTGATCGCACGCGAAGGCGCTCAGGCGACGCAGAAGTGGGCGGAGGGCATGGTGACGAACTTCGCACGCGCGCCGCGCGGTGGCGACACCGACCAGATCAAGGCCGTGGCGACCGGCGAGTGCGGCGTGGCGCTGGCGAACTCCTACTACTACGTGCGCATGGCGCGCTCGGACAAGCCGGAAGACAAGGCACTGATGTCCAAGGTCGGCTTCATCTGGCCCGATCAGGCAGGCAAGGGCACGCATGTGAACGTGGCAGGCGCCGGCATCGCCAAGCACGCGCCGAACCATGCCAACGCCGTGAAATTCCTCGAATACCTGGCGAGCGACGAAGCACAACAGTACTTCGCGAACGGCAATAACGAATGGCCCGCCGTGCCGACAACCAAGGTCGACAATCCAGCGCTCGCCACGCTCGGCGATTTCAAGGCGGAAGACGTGCCCATCGGCACCATCGCGAAGAATCTGCCCGAAGCTCAGCGCATTCTCGATCGCGCAGGCTACAAATAATGGGGTGGGCGGGCCGTTTTTCCAATAAACACCGCCCTCCAGACGGATCGGGGCCCCTTTCCGCCTCTCAGACATAGACCCAACTCGCTGCAGAAAGGGGCCCCGATCCGTCTTTGCTTGCGCCCTATCGCGTCCCGGACAGGGCCGCAAAAAAAGGCACGCGAATCGCTGATCTGCACCCCCACAGGTTGGATATTTCTCCAACGCTTGGGGGGGCAGTGCAAATTCGGGTGCTTTTTCTCTTTTGCGTAGTTTGGCCGACGGCGTTGTTGTTCTCCGTCCACCAGCTCGACTGGCTTAGTCGAGCGCTTCCTCTTCTTCCTCGCCCGGTTGGTACATGTGGTAATCGCCCGTGGCGTAGACCCCCTTGTACGGCGCGGGCGATTCACCTTCATGATCGATCGGATGCGTCTCGGCAATGCGCAGCGATTCGCGCACTTGCGGCGGCTCGCATTCCGCAATCAGACGCAGCGCTTCTTCTTCATCGTCGGCCACGACATCGTAGGTGGTGACGAACTCGGGCGCCGGGCCGTCGGGATCTTCGTCTTCCAACGGCTCATACCACTGGCCTTCCACGATCAGATGCATGGCGCGCGCCGTGTCCGACTGGGCGTCGCGTGCGGCCCGCAACGCCCACAAGGCCGCGTCGCTCCACTTGTAGAGTTGCACCGCTTCCAGGGCATGGGCGAGCGCCTTGTCGTTCTCGCCCAACTGCTTGTAGGCGAGCGACAACTCGGCGAGAACATCGGCCATCGAGACGTTGCTGCCTTCGTCGTCGGGCTCCTGCTGGTGCAGCGCCTCGTAGGTGGCGATGGCAGCCTTCGGCTCGCCCTGCGCATTGAACAGATGCATGCGCAGCGCAATGGCATTTTCGATGAAGGCGCGGCCAGCCTGCGCCAGGTGCGGGCTTTCGAGCACGCGATCGAGACGCGTCTGTGCCGCCGTAAGGTCGCCGTGGCGGGCGAGGGCGTTGGCGTGATTGAAGTCGACGATCACGAGGTCTTCGTCCGGCGCGCACTGGCTGGCGGCCTCGTAGGCCTCGATGGCAGCGGGAAAGCGTCCGAGATCGGAGCGGTAGTTGCCGAGCAGTTGCCAGAGCAGCCAGACGCCCGGTGCATGGGCGACGCCAGCTTCGAGTGCGGCCACCGCCTGTTCCATTTCGTCCATGTCGGCGTAGGCCATCGCCTGCACCTCATAGGCGCCCGAGTACTGCATCGACTCGAGCCGTTTGCCGATCTCCAGTGCCGACTCGGGATCGCCGGCTTCGAGGTGGGCAAAGGCTTCCGCCATCAATTCATCTTGCTCGGACATTGCAATTTCTCCTTCGGGAACAGCTTTGGGGGACGCGTGCCGGCGGCCATCGCGCGGTACCGTCCCATCATATAACAGTCATCGTGACAGCCCGCACCGCAGCGACGTAGGTGCGCGGTGACGCTGAAACGGGCGGAAAGCGGGGGGGCAGGGGGAAGGGCGGTGCTGACGACGCGCCACAATCAAAACGGGAAAAATGAAAAAGCCGCGACGTGGGTCGCGGCTTTTTCGCTTGATGCGCGGCAGTGGGATCAGCCGCCGCGGCGCATCAGGTCGAAGAACTCGGCGTTGTTCTTCGTCTGCTTGATCTTGCCAAGCAGGAATTCCATCGCTTCGGCCTCGTCCATGTCATAGATGAGCTTGCGCAGCACCCAGATCTTTTGCAGGATTTCCGGCTTGATGAGCAACTCTTCGCGACGCGTGCCCGACTTGTTCAGGTTGATCGCCGGGTAGACGCGCTTTTCCGCGAGGCGGCGCTCAAGGTGCACTTCCATGTTGCCGGTGCCCTTGAATTCTTCATAGATCACGTCGTCCATGCGGCTGCCGGTTTCAATCAGCGCCGTGGCGATGATCGTGAGCGAACCGCCTTCTTCGACGTTACGGGCTGCGCCGAAGAAACGCTTCGGGCGTTGCAGCGCGTTGGCATCGACACCACCGGTCAGCACCTTGCCCGAGGCCGGGATTACGGTGTTGTAGGCGCGGGCCAGACGCGTGATCGAGTCGAGCAGAATGATCACATCCTGTTTCATTTCGATCAGGCGCTTGGCCTTCTCGATCACCATTTCGGCGACCTGCACGTGACGCGTGGCCGGTTCGTCGAACGTCGACGCGACCACTTCGCCCTTCACCGAACGCTGCATTTCGGTCACTTCTTCCGGGCGCTCGTCGATGAGCAGCACGAAAAGCTTGGCTTCCGGATGGTTGGTGGCAATCGCGTGAGCGATGTGTTGCAGCATCACGGTCTTGCCGGACTTCGGCGAGGCCACGAGCAGACCGCGCTGGCCTTTGCCGATCGGGGCGATCATGTCGATGATGCGGCCCGTCACGTTCTCTTCACCGCGAATGTCGCGCTCGAGCAGCAGCGGCTTGTTCGGGTGCAGCGGCGTGAGGTTCTCGAACATGATCTTATGTTTCGAGGCCTCGGGCGGGTGGTCGTTGACCTTGTCCACCTTCACGAGCGCGAAATAACGCTCGCCGTCCTTCGGCGTACGCACTTCCCCTTCAATCGTGTCGCCGGTATGCAGGTTGAAGCGGCGGATCTGCGACGGACTGATGTAGATATCGTCCGTGCTGGCCAAATACGACGTCTCGGGCGAGCGCAGGAAACCGAAGCCATCCGGCAGCACCTCGAGCGTACCGTCGCCATAGATGGTTTCGCCGGTCTTTGCGCGCTTCTTCAAAATGGCGAACATCAGCTCCTGCTTGCGAAGGCGGTTGGCGTTCTCGATCTCGAGACCGTTCGCCATTTCAAGCAGTTCGGAGACGTGCTGGGACTTTAGTTCGGATAAATGCATACGGAGGTGCCGTCCAATGGACGACAAGTGAAGGATCAGGGAAAAAAGATGAGCGAACGCTCGAAGAACTTTGGGATGCTTTTCGCCGGATTATATAGCAAGCAGCGCGGGGCGCAAGCGCTGTACCGTTTATGCAGTGCCGGGGTGTCGCTCTGTGACGACAAAGGCCCCGGCAACTGCTGCCATCGGCTCGGGATTACAGATGCTGATCGAGGAAGGCGGTCAGTTGACCCTTGGCCAGTGCGCCGACCTTCTGGCCCGCAACGGCGCCGTTCTTGAACAGGATCAGCGTCGGGATGCCGCGAATGCCGAACTTCGCCGGCGTCGCCTGGTTGTCATCGACGTTCATCTTGGCGATCTGCACCTTGTCGCCGTATTCCTTGGCCACGTCTTCCAGGATCGGGGCGATCATCTTGCACGGACCGCACCATTCTGCCCAGAAGTCGAGAAGTACCGGCTTGTCGGAATTCAAAACGTCCGCGTCGAAGCTGGCGTCGGAGATGTGCTTGATTTGTTCGCTCATGAGTAATGTTGCCTCGTCTAACTATTCGGAAACGTCCGGCGAGAACGGTTCGTTTTCACCGTCGCTGGAGATGTCACCCAACTTTCGCGGGCGTGCATTCTCCATATGGAGGCTGCAATCGCATGCTTCAATAGCATCTGCCAATGCAGTTTGTCCCCATCTTAGCGGAAATCGCAAACGCTTGCGCGCGCTGCCCCACGTGCCGCAACACCGCACACAGGCGATGAGATATGGCGATCTCGCGGAAATTGCGCTTCTGTTGACGCGTCGACTCTGGTAGAATTCGTTCCTGACGGGCCTCCTCGCATGGTGGCGCGGCCAATCTGGTCAGGTCGGGAACGAAGCAGCCACAGCCGTTTTCTACCAGTGCCGAGGGTCAGGCTCGTCACCTATCTCCTTGTTTTCTCGATGTTCTCCGCGCGTTCTGCGCATATTTTTCCCCGCTCGAACCTGCCGTGAATCATCCCCGTTGTGGGTGGATGTGACGTTGTTGCCGCTGTCTGCACATGTTTGTCGGCGATTGGCGTGATCGTTGTTTCGCCGCGTATCGCGTGGGCCCGACGGGCTTGGTAGAATCGCGCAACATTTTTTTCTATCGCGCCGATAGTCTGCCGGATTGGGCGGGCCGCAGCCGTCTGATCGGGCGTCGACATCGGTGCAGAAGCACACCGCCGAACTGTTACAATTTGGCATGACCTATCAAGTACTCGCGCGCAAATGGCGCCCCAAAGGCTTCTCGACCCTGGTGGGCCAGGAGCATGTCGTGCGTGCGTTGACGCACGCGCTCGAGCAACAGCGTCTGCATCACGCCTATCTGTTTACCGGCACGCGCGGCGTTGGCAAAACGACGCTCTCGCGCATTCTGGCCAAGGCGCTCAATTGCGAGACGGGGATCACGGCCGAGCCGTGCGGTGTCTGCAAGGCTTGCCGTGCCATCGATGAAGGGCGCTTCGTCGACTACGTCGAAATGGACGCGGCCTCGAATCGCGGCGTCGACGAAATGACTTCGCTGCTCGAAAAAGCCGTCTATGCACCCGCAGACGCGCGCTTCAAGGTCTACATGATCGACGAAGTGCACATGCTCACGGGCCACGCGTTCAACGCGATGCTCAAGACGCTGGAAGAGCCGCCCGCGCACGTCAAATTCATTCTCGCGACGACCGATCCGCAGAAGATTCCGGTTACCGTGCTCTCGCGCTGCCTGCAATTCAATCTGAAGCAGATGCCGGCCGGGCACATCGTGTCGCACCTCACGAACATCCTCGGCGAAGAGGGCATCGAGAGCGAACCGCAGGCGTTGCGCCTGCTGGCCAAGGCGGCCGGCGGCAGCATGCGCGACGCATTGTCGCTCACCGATCAGGCCATCGCCTACGCGGCCGGCCCGCTGAGCGAGACCGCCGTGCGCGGCATGCTCGGCGCGATCGACCAGAGCGTGCTCGTGCGTCTGCTCGACGCACTCAAGGACGAATCGCGCACGGACCTGCTGGCGATTGCCGACGAAATGGCCGAACGCAGTTTCTCGTTTGCCGCCGGATTGCAGGATCTCGGCAGCTTGCTGCACAAAATTGCATTGGCGCAATACGCGCCGCAAGCGGTTTCCGACGACTGGCCCGAAGCGGCGGACGTGCGACGTCTGGCCGAAGCGTTGTCGCCCGAAGCCGTTCAGCTCTATTACCAGATCGCCACGCGAGCACGCGGCGAACTCGGTCTCGCGCCTGACGAATACACCGGTTTCTCGATGGCGCTGCTGCGCATGGCGGCGTTCACGCCGTTGCTCGCGGGCGGCACGCTCGCTGAGCCGCCAACGCCGCAAGCGGCTGGCGCCGCGCGTGCCGCTGCACCTGCCGCCGCGCCGTCGCGTGCACCGATGGCAGAGCCGGGCCGCACATCCGCGCCTTCCGCTTATGCATCGTCGCCTTCTGCGGCGCCGGCGGCGCAACCCGAGACGCGTCGTGCCCCGGCCGCCCGCAGCACTGCGCCGACCGACGGCGCCCCGATGTCGCCCGCCCGTGCGGCGCTCGCCGCCCTCAATGCGGGACGCAAGGGCACGGCAGGGCGCACGGGCGCCGGTGCTGCCAATGCCAATCGCGGCGGTACGTCTCGCGCGTCGGACGATGTGCCGGCCGGTGCCGATCCGGAGCCCGAGCCTGCCGGACCTGCTGCGGTAGCCTCTGCCCCTGCGCCTTCGGCCCCGCTGCGTGCCTGCGTTTACCGTGAAGCCGATGGCATCGCGCCGGTCTTTACCGGCGAATGGCCGGCATTGGCCGCGGAACTCCCGGCGCGCGGTCTCGCCCAACAACTGGCCTTCCAGAGTGAACTGACGGAGGTCGCCGGTCGCGTGTTGCATCTGCGGGTGCCGTTGCGCCAATTGGCTGATGCGGCCACGAGCGACAAGCTGCGTCAGGTACTGTCCGAGCACTTCGGCACCGAGGTGCAATTGCAGGTGGAACTGGGGCAGGTGGGCACGACGGCGGCATCGCTTGCGGCGCAGGCCGCCGCAGCACGCCAACGGGCGGCCGAACAGGCGATTGCCAACGATCCGGTCGTGCGTGAATTGATCGACGAATTCGACGCCCAGATCCTGCCAGGTAGCATTCGCCCGGTACAATAAGCAAATTCGCTTTCGCGAAGCGGCGCCGGGTTGTCGAATTTTTCTCCCAAACGCGCGTTACAGATGCCGACGCACTGACACGCTGCACGCCCCTCATACGATTTACTCAGGAGTCAAGATGCTGAAAGGAAACATCGCGGGTCTGATGAAACAGGCTCAGCAAATGCAGGAAAACATGAAGAAGGCGCAGGAACAGTTGGCCCAGATCGAAGTCGAGGGTCAGTCGGGCGCCGGTCTGGTCAAGGTGGTGATGACGTGCAAGAACGAAGTGCGTCGCGTGACCATCGACCCGAGCCTGCTGGCAGAGGACAAGGACATGCTCGAAGACCTCGTGGTGGCGGCGTTCAACGATGCCGCGCGCAAGGCTGAAGCGACCGCGCAGGAGAAGATGGGTGGCCTGACCGCCGGTCTGCCGCTGCCGCCGGGCTTCAAGATGCCGTTCTGAGCATCGTCCGCCAGCCCTCAGAGAAAGACGACGCATGCCCCAGCTCTCGAGCCTGCAGGAACTCGTCGACGCCCTGCGCGCGTTGCCGGGTGTCGGTCCGAAGTCCGCACAACGCATCGCTTACCACCTGCTGCAACGCGACCGCAAAGGCGCGGTGCGGCTGGGCGAGGCGCTGGTGCATGCCTCCGAGCAGATTCGCCACTGCGCGCGCTGCAATACCTTCTCCGAAGTCGAGATCTGCGAGACGTGCCTCGATCCCGAGCGCGACACGAGCCTGTTGTGCGTGGTGGAAACGCCCGCCGATCAGAACATGCTCGAGCAGACGATGACCTTCAAAGGACTGTATTTCGTGCTGATGGGCCATCTTTCGCCGCTCGACGGCGTGGGGCCGGGCGAGATACATTTCGAGCAATTGATTCGCCGCGCCACTGACGGCGTGGTCAAGGAAGTGGTGCTCGCCACCAACTTCACCAACGAAGGCGAAGCCACCGCCCATTACCTCGGACAGATGCTCAAGGCGCGCGGTTTGCGTGTGAGCCGTCTCGCCCGGGGCGTGCCCGTCGGGGGCGAGTTGGAGTACGTGGACGCCGGCACCATCGCCCGTGCCGTACTCGACAGACATACGCTCTGAGCATGACGCAGACGTGACGCGTCTGCGCTTGCGCGTAGGTACTGCTACCAGTCATCCAATCGGATTAGTTGTTATTCGCTATATCTGCTCCCCCTCCCTGTCTTCTAGACTGAACCTGCCGACTTGGGTACCAAGGATTGCAGGGAACATTACAATTCCCGAGCGGCGTGGGGCCGATAACCTGTTGCGCTGATCCGGTCTGAGACCTAAAAACTGCGCGCAGGCACTGCTTAGGCAGGGAGTTAAGGTATGGCTAACGATACCGGGCGCACCCTGATTTACGCCTCCCGAAAGCATAGCGATGGCTTGCTTTCGTTTCTGGGAGAGCAAGGCTGGCAAGTCATGCCGGCCAAGAGCGCCAGCGACGTCGGTCGCATTCTCAATCCGGGGATCACCAGCGCCGCAGTGATCGATCTGGCGAGCGGTTATAGCGATCGCGAGATCGGGGCGTTCGAGTCCTGCATGCAGCCCGCCACCGTCGGCTGGGTGGCCGCAACGAATCCCGAGCAACTCGCGACAACGTCGATCCGTCGGCTGATTCGCGATTACTGCTTCGACTACGTCAACGTCCCGTGCACGAACGATCAGCTTGCGCATTCGATCGGTCATGCGTGGGGCATGGCATCGCTCTCCGACGTGCCGACCTTCACGCCGCAAGTCGGTGGCGATCAGGAAATGGTCGGGACGTGCGAGGCGATGCAGCAACTCTTCCGCACCATCCGCAAGGTCGCCAATACCGACGCCCCGGTCTTCATCTCGGGCGAGTCGGGCACCGGCAAGGAATTGAGCGCGGTGGCGATCCATGAGCGCTCATTGCGCGCGAAGGGGCCATTCGTTGCGATCAATTGCGGCGCGATTCCGCCTCACCTGATGCAGTCCGAACTATTCGGCTACGAGCGGGGTGCCTTTACCGGCGCCAATGCGCGCAAGATCGGCCGGGTGGAGGCTGCCAATGGCGGCACGCTGTTGCTCGACGAAATCGGCGATCTGCCGTTCGAGAGTCAGGCGAGTCTGTTGCGCTTCCTGCAACAGGGCGCGATCGAGCGTTTGGGCGGGCACGAAGTCATTCCGGTCAATGTGCGCATCATCTCGGCAACGCACGTCGACCTGGAGACCGCCGTCAAGGAAGGCCGCTTCCGTATGGATCTGTACCACCGTCTGTGCGTGCTGCGCGTGGACGAGCCGCCGCTGCGCGCGCGCGGGCAGGACATCGAGATTCTGGCGCACCACGTGTTGCAACGCTTCAAAGGCGACAACCATCGCAAGATCCGCGGCTTCACGCAGTGCGCGGTGCAGGCGATGTACGAATATCACTGGCCGGGCAACGTGCGGGAACTGATCAACCGCGTGCGCCGTGCCATCGTCATGGCCGACAGCCGCATGATTTCGGCCAAGGATCTCGACTTGCTGCCGTGGGTGCCGACAATGGTGCGCACGCTGGAGGAAATTCGCGCGGAGGCCGAAAAAACGGCCATCGAGCAGGCATTGCTGCGCCACTGTCACCGGCTCACGGACGTGGCAGCAGAACTGGGTATTTCACGCATTACGCTCTATCGGCTCATGTGCCGGTACGGGTTGCGTGGTGACGAATCGGGCGTGCCGGCCTGATATCTTCTGGCGAAGAGAGGGCGGCCGTCCTGTGATGAGCAGGGCGGTCGTTTCTTTTTGGGATCCTGATTATCTCCATCTCGACGTGTATTGACGTGCATTGGCGTGGGCTGTTGCGCCGCGAAACGTCGAGATTTCCACCGCTTCCCTCGCGTTCCGCGATTTCAGCCATCGCCAATAACGACGGGCGATTGAGGCGATTTCCCGGGCCTCTCCATCGAGCGCATCCCGTACGCATTGCGTTGTCTTGCCGATCGAGCGATCGCGTGTTGCGACGTCATGCGTGCTCGATCGCGATGTGTCATCGACCACCTCGAACGCCTTTCACAATGCCGTCACCAGGCCATGTTGCAGGGCTGCGCCATGGCGTAAAACCGGTACCAAGGGTTGTCCCGCGAACACATCAAAGATGAAACATCCGGGGTGTCGAATGCCGTCGTGCTGCGTGCCGGTCCATGTGACATTCCCATGTCGTATTGCCGTTGCACTGCCATTGCGCCGCAAATCTGTCACGCAAGACCCTTGTAAACAGGGCGTCTTGCGCACGCCTCGCTGGTCACGCCGATATCGTTCGTAGTTCGGAATGTTTGCCGATCGGCCAATTTGGCCGACATCGATGGCGCGTTGCAGTCCACGTATCAATGCTGAAACGTTTTCGTACGTCTCCCCGGGAGTGCTATCGGGCTGAAAAAATTAACGCCAATGTTTTCAAGTACTTAAGGCGGGTGGCACGGAAGTCGCTTTATTGAGCCGGGCAAGGAGGGCACAGCGATGCGAATTCTCACCACCGAAATGCAGTACCGCGTACGACAAGGCGCAGGCGCACTGAGCGCTGCCATCGTCGTGACGCTCGGTCTGTGTGCAGCACCGGCGCAAGCTCAGGATGTCTCTCGCTCGCCGCTCATGCACGTTGCGATGCTCACGGGTTCGATGGTGCCTGCATCGTTGGGTACGACCGTGCTGCCGGCCATGCCGATCTCCGACGCCGATGCAGGAATTGTGGCACCGGTCGAAGCCGCGATGCCGGTCGCAGCGCAAGCCCCGGCGGACCAAGCCCCCGCCGTTGCCAGCACCGACGACTCGGGCAGTGTCGCCAGCGGCATGCCGTTGGCCGCGGCCCGTATCGATGACGAACAACTTGGGAGCCAGCGTGGCCGCAATCTGCAAGGCGGCGCGATGGTCAAGTCACCCGGAATGGCACTCGCCAACGGCGTTACGTTGTGGGACGAACTGCCCGGCGCCGTGACGCCGACGCCGCGTCCGCAACAACTGTCGAATGGCGTGGGCAACGTTCAGGTGACACGTGTGACCTACACCACGCGGTGAACAACATGCCCCAAATCTCCATGACGCATGCCGGTAGTCTGCTCGCCACGATGATCGTGGCGCTGACACCGGCGATGCTCCCCGGCCGCGCACATGCCGAACCGGCAGCGCCGGGCGACATCGTGATCGAGCGCGACATCGGCCCCGAGATCGCGTACCGCGGGCTGCCACGCGTCGAGAATCCCATCGGTGTGTCGGTACCTGCCTTCCCGACGGGACCGTTCAATGCCGCGATGGGGTCTGTCAATCAGGTCACCGATGGCGAATTGACCGGACGTGGCAATGCGGGGCTCGTGACGAGCGCGGTGCAATCGGGCATCAATCCGCTGATGGGCGTGCTCGTGGGCAATGCCCGCGGTGGTAACGCTCTTAATACCAGCAACGGGGTGGGCGGCGGATTTGGCGCCGGATCGGGCGGTGGCGGCATCGGCAATATCGGCTCGCTCGTGCCCTCGGTGATCGGCTCGGCACTGGCCCCCCTCACCAGCATCGGTGCGGCAGGAGCGGCGAAATGACCGCACATCTCAGCCTGTTTGGCGCACAGTGCGCCCTCCCTCTGGCGGTAGCGACCTTGCTGGCCGCGTTCGCCGGGGTGTCCTCGGCAGAGGACGTGTGGATCGTGAACGGTGAACTGGCCGGCACGCACGCCACGATCGAGAGCGGTGTGGGCGTGGGCGTGACCGGAGCGCTGGGTGTGAACCAGGCCGCCGGGGTCAACAACGCGCAGGCCAACAGCGCTGTGATTGCCAACGGCGGCGGGCTGACGGCTGGCGCGTCGAGCACGAATCAGCAAGCCCTCGTCACGACGACGACCGGCGCTGCCAGCGCCGCAATTCAAGGCAACGCATTTTCAGGCACCTCGGGGCTGACGCAAGTCAACCAGGCGAGCGGTGCCGGCAATCTTCAACGCAACGCGACGGTCATTGTGACCGGCGATGCGTCTGGAGTGGCGAGCGTATCGGATACGGCACTATCCGCTGCGATCTCCAAGGGTGGCCCGGCTGGGCGCGACAACCTCAACGATCAATTCCGTTCGGCGTCGATTTCCGGTGACGCTTTCCGCGGTGCGAGCGGTGTGGTGCAAGTCAACCAGTCGGCTGGGATAGGCAATGTAACCGCAAATGTTTTTGTGCTCCGTCCCCCGGCGGGCACATCTTTTTAACTGGGTAACTCTCTCGTCAAGGAGATGGTCATGAAAACGAAAGCAATTGCAGCGGCTGCACTGCTGGTAGCAACGGGTAGCGCCATGGCGTCGCCCAATCACCAGCAATATAGCCTCTCGTTGATCGGCAATGAGACCAACGTTCTGAACCTGGTCGGCATTTTTGGTGTGGTCGGCATTCGCGGTTGCGTGACGGTGGACAACACCGGCAACGCCGTCGTGCAAAGCGATCAGCACGTGGACGTATGGGGCGTGAACCTCAAGGGACCGCTGCTGGGTTCGTACACCACGGGCAAGGTGACATACGGTGTGGATTCGAAGACCACGACGGTCTCGAATCAGGGTAGCGCCTACCTGATCGGCGGCTCGACCAGCACGTCGTACAACAACTCGACCTCGTGGGTCAACGCTGAAGCCAACGGTCACCTGAACACCAGCCAGTCCTTCCAGGCCGGTGCCGGGTATGTGGCAGGGCAATCCAGCTCCGGCTCGGGCGGCTTCATCGCGGGCGGTGGGTATCAGTATTCGAACGTGGCCGCTGCCGGCGGCATCATCGGTGGCGGGATCATTCCGCTGCCGGGTGGCCTCGCGCTGTATGGCGGCTACATCGTTGGCGATGCCGGTTCAGGTCAGGGTTCCGCTTGGGGTGGTTATGCCTACGGTCACCAATCGCAGTCGTCCGCCGGCTTCCTCGCAAGTGGCTTCCTGAACACGCAAAAGAGCTTTGATGCAGCGTTCCATGGCATGTTGAACGAAGGTCAGTACTCGGTCTCGAGCGAGTCGATTGCTGCGGGCGCACTGTGGGGATTTTCTGATACGTACATGAAATCCACCACGTGGGAAAAGGGTGCGCTCACGCTCCACGTCAACACCTCGACGTTGCAGACGATGGGAGCGACGCTGGGCACCGGTGCGCTGTCTGGCGCCAACGGCAACATTGGTGTGAACGTGGCAGCCGGCGCCGACAACGCGCAGGCCAACAACGTCGCGATCGCTTCGCTCAACGCCCAGCCGGTATATGCCTCGGCTCAGGTGTTTGCGAATCAGTCGTCGAAGGGCTCGGCCAGCATCTCGCAGTTCTATGTCAAAGCCAGCGTGGGTGACAACGCGCTCGCCGGTGCGACCGGGAACGTGGGTGTGAACGTAGCGTCGGGTGTCGGCAACGTGCAGCAGAACGGTCTGGCCGCAGCAGTCTCGCAAGGTGCGAGTGGCTGGTACAAGGGCGGTGCGGCTAATTCGACGGCGCAAACCGACCAAACGGCAAGCATGAAGGCCTCGGGCGACTTCATCGCCAACGCTGCACTGGGCAACGGCGCACTCGCCTATGCCAGCGGCAACGTCGGCGTGAACGTGGCTGCGGGTATCGGCAACGTGCAGGCCAACAGTCTCGCCATCTCGGCAATCAAGTGATGCAGCTAACCGGTCCGGGAATTCCCGGACCGGTTTTTTCATGAGGTGTGTCATGAATGATGCGCGTCGTGCCGCAATAAGGATCGCTACCGTTTGCGCTCTGGCGTGCGCAAGCGTGGCCGGGCACGCGCAGTATGCATCGGTGAACCTCGAGTCTTCGACCGGTGTACCGGCGGTCAAGACAATGCGCTCGTTCAAGTCGATGCACTACGTGAATCTGGTCCAGCAGGAATACGACTTCAGTTGTGGATCCGCGGCCCTGGCAACACTGCTGCGCTATGGCTACGGGATCGATATTCCCGAGCCGGAAATGATCCAGAAAATGATGGTGTTTTCCAATCCGGAAACGGTCATCAAAAATGGCTTCTCGATGCTCGACATGAAGAAGTTCGTGGAGACGCTCGGACTCGAGGGGCGGGGTTTCAAAGTTGACGTGAGTGCGCTTTACGACCTGAAGATCCCGGTCATTGCGCTGATCGACGTCAACGGCTATCAGCATTTCGTGGTCATCAAGGCAGCGAAGGACGGACGCGTGTTCGTGTCCGACCCGGCGCTCGGCAATCGCATCATCGAGCAAGCCGATTTTGCCAAGCAGTGGAACGGCTTGGTACTGGCGGTCATCGGCAAGCCGTTTATGGAGGATTCACCGCTGCTCAAAGGAAACGAATCCCTGGCGGCCAAGCTGCGCGACAGCGCGCTGGCGACCGGGACGTCACCGACCCCGATGGTGGATTTCGGCATCATCCGGGCGGACCTGTTTTGAGACCAGACCATCATGAATCGATATGTCCCGATGCTGGCAATCCCGCTGTTCGCGAGCGCCTTGCCGGCATTTGCGTCGAGCGTGTTGCCTGAGTCCTGGACGCCTGTGAGCGATGAAGTGCTCTCGCACGCGACCGGCAAGTATGCGCAACAGAACATGATCTCGGGCTTCCAGTTGGTTATGCAGTCGCAATGGCAAATGCCCACCGGTGCGAGCCTGATGGCCACCGGCGTGTTGGGCGTCAATCAGGGCGGTGTCGGCAATCAGGTGCAGACCGGTGCGACGACCGGCATCATCCCCGGCATTGTCAACGCGACCACGCCCGTCACCCAGATCGTCTCGGGTGGCGCGAGCGTGCTCGTGAACGGTGTCGCACAGGTTACGCAGGTTGCGGGCAACGCAAACAACGCTTTGAACAAGGCCACAATCCAGTTTGCTCCCGGGGTGCCGATGGCCACGCTGATACCGGTTAGCGGGCAGGGCGCGAACGGTTCGCAGACCACGTTGGGCAATCTGAGCGCGAGCGTGGCCATTACGTCGGCGGGCATGCAAATAGCGCTCAATACGCCGAACGGCAATTTGGGCCAGAGCGTGGGCGGCGGCGCCGGTGCGGCGATGAACCAGATCATGCAGGTCGTGCAGGTCGCGGGTAACGCTCAGCAGGTGATGAACACCATGCAGTTGAACCTCCAGACCAGTCCGCTGACGTCGAATGCCCTGCGTCAGGTCGGCATTCAGAACGCAATGGCGAACATGATCGCCGTGCGTCGATGAAGTGAAGCGCAAGTGAAGTGATGGCGTTGCGCTGCCGTGCATGAACGGTGCGACGCCGGTAGCAGTGTCCGGTAATTCAACTTGGTACCGGACGCCAAGAAAACTAGAAGTGGGGCATCGCCGCAAAAGCACCTGCGGCGTACAAGAAGGTGATGTCGGCAGGGCCCGGGCATGACACATCGAGGTGAATGGCAACGGGTTTCGCACGCATCACCCCGCAGTCGAGCAGCAAGGACAACGTTGTTGGTAATACGCGTTTGTTGGATTGCGCGCGGACGCCCGTCCGCACCTTTACCCGGGGGGGATCATGAAGACTCACCGCTTTTTTCCCGTTGCCGCTATTCCGTTGGGGGTACTGCTTTTCACGCTATCGGCCCAGGCTCAGGAGCATACGAACCCATCGCCGGACGACCGTCTCCAGATGTTGATGGACATGGTCGACCGGCAGCAGCGGGAAATTTCTTCTCTGAAACAGCGCCTCACTGACATTGAGATGGCGCAACGCGGTCGCGGTTTGACTGCGTGGGACACTGCGCAGATTGCGCAGGTTTCGCCCGGCGACGGCTCTGCAGCCGGCTCCGCAGGCACACCCGGCGGCGGCGCCGCCGGTGCTGCGGGGCCGACGTCGGCCGCGCCGATTGGTGAGACGCAGCAGATGCAAAAGAGCGAGAGCGACTCGCAGCGCACGCCGGCCGAAGAGGCTGTCGTGCAGGCGCAGCACGCACCGCTGTTCGATCGCAAGCTCACCATCGACGCCGGTATCAGCTACAGCTACTACGACCGGCGTCAGCTCGTGTTGAGCGGCTTTCTGGCGTTGGACGCCATTTTCCTCGGTCAGTTGAACCTCGGCGAGACCAAAGCCAACGTGTGGACGTTCGACGTCAACACGCGCTACGGGATCAGCGACCGGCTGAGCGTGGCCTTCGACGTGCCGTATCTCTACCGCAACTCGGACTTCATTTCGGGCGGGGTCGGCGGTGCGTCGTCGTCGATCAGCGATATCAGCAAGAATTCGGCGAACATCGGCGATGTGAATGCGTCCCTGTACTACCAGTTGGTCAAGGAGAACGCGAATTGGCCCGATATCGTGGCGTCGTTCCGCGTCACGGCGCCGACCGGTACGTCACCGTTCGGCATCAAGCTAGGCACGCCCGACCCGACCAACAACAATCTGACGACCCCCTCACGCCTGCCCACGGGTAACGGCATCTGGGCGTTCACGGCCGGTCTGTCGTTCCTGCGCACTTACGATCCGATCGTGCTGTTCGCGAACGTGGCGTACACGTACAACATGGCCCGAACGTTCGACGACATCTCGACGATCGAAGGCACGACGCAACCCGCGAAGGTCAAGCTGGGCGACATCGTTCAGGTGGGAGCCGGGATGGCGCTGGCGCTCAACGACAAGACGGCGTTGTCGATCTCGTACTCGACGGCGATCTCGCGTGCGACGAAGACGGCGCCGCTGGGCGGTTCTTACACCACGGTGGCCGGCAGTACGACGAACGCGGCGTCGCTCAACTTCGGTATCAACTACGCCATCAACAAGCACTGGACCGTCAACGGTTACGTCAACGCCGGCATGTCGCCGGATGCGCCGAACTACGTGATCGGTCTGCGCTTCCCGTACACGTTCTGATGACGTGTCCGGTGCGAAGCTAAGCGGGATGGTAGATGGAAGGGCGGCGCGCCCCCTCACTCGGGGACGCGCCGCAAGACAGAAACATCGGGAAATCGGAAAGCGCCGAGCACAGAACGGTGTTGAAGCGATGGCGGCGCTTTCCGGAGTACGGGTCAGTGCGCCATACCGGATGGCATGCGGCTCACGCTCGCGTTGGCCTTCAGACTCGTTGTCTGCATGCCTGACGCCAAAGCGGGCGATGCGTTAGACGAATAGGGTGCGTAGGCCGATGTGGCAACGGTCGTACGCGGCTGATTCGGCGAAATCATCGATGCCTGAGTGGGCTTCGGTGCCGGTGCAGGCGGGATGACTTCGTCCCACAGGCGAACGCTGCTGGAGGCAAGGTTTGTCGCGTTGACGGGGGCAATGCCGGCAGGTGCCGCGCCGGAAAGATTGGCGACGACACTTTGCTGTAGGTTTGCCGCACGTGTGCTGGCGAGTAGCGCGTCGCTCACGGCGCCCGGGATGCCGGTAATGTCGGCCTGAGCGGTGTTTGCGAAGCACGCGGTCGCCAGACATAACATGGCACTGCGCGTCGTGTTGACGGTGATCTTGAACATGGCGTGCCCCCCGGCCTCCGCATGCTGTCCTTCAGCACTGCTTGTATTCTATTGCGCGTTTCAAGAAATGAAAGGGAAAAAGTAATAGCGGAATTTCTGAAAAATGAGTAAATAATTTACGCAGATTGCGGTTTGTCGCGCAGAGGCAACAATGATCGGTGTCTCCGAGCGGTGGGTTCGCCCCGCCGCGGCCTTCGCGCGTAAACTGGGTCGAAAGCAAGGTGACGCCTAATGCGTAAACTATGACGAAAGCTCGATGATTTCTTCGGTTCTCGTCCTGGCCGCGGGAGTCCGTAATATTCTCCGGGCCGGTACACAAAGAATGCGGCAGGCGTAACAAGAAAAGCGGGGGACGGCGGCGCAAGCGTGCCGACTGGAACGACAGGGGAAACCATGCGTGTGCTGGTCGTGGGTGAGGCTGCCGTCTGGCTGAGCGGCCTGCAAGTCGCGTTGCAAACCGAGGCGAACGCGACACCGCCCGTCTTGCGCCACGTCGGTGATGTGACGGTGCAGGACTGGATCTGGTTACGCGAATTGCCGTCGCGTCGCGCACTCGTGCTCGAAGAGGCCGTGGCCCGCACACCGGCTGTCGACACGCTGTGCGCGATTGCGGCCGAATGTGTGCCGCCGGTGCCTGTCATCGTGATTGGCGATGCGGGTTTTCCCGATGAGATCATTCGCTGGTTGCAGGCCGGCGTTGCCGCCTGTCTGCCGTGGCCGAATTCGGTCGCGCGCATTCGTTCGGTCTTCGATCTGGCGTTCTCGGGCGGCCGATTCGTTCCGGAGGAAGCCCTCTCGGCGCTGCTCGTGCTTTGGCGGCAGGAAGCGCTGGGCGAGGCGTTGCCACTCGCGCGTCTGCCGGTGTTCCCGTTGGGGGGCGACAAAGCGACACAACTGGCCGAGTCGGCGCTGCTCGGCATTTCCCAGCGGCAGTACGAAATTCTCGCACTCCTCTCGCGCGGTTTATCTATCAAAACGATTTGCCAGCAACTGGTGATTTCCGAAGGGACCGCCAAGACGCACGTCTCTGCCCTGTACCGGCGGCTCGGCGCGCGCAATCGGGGCGAGGCGATCTACATTGCGGCGCAGCGCGGCGCGCGCCATCTGTTCGAGACGTAAGCGATCGCCGGTGCACCGTTGGAAAGTCGGGCAGTTGAATCGGACTTCGGAGCGATTTGACTCGGAACTTTCCGGGATATGTTGCGAGGTTGTTGGCCGATAGCCGACTGTCGAATTACTATACGAACTTCATTTGCCACCCATTTTTACGGGCGCTGGCCACAGGCGGCGTCTCGAAGTCGACGGTGATGGCCGTCGACGAGGCACAGGAGTCTACGCGTTGTCCAAGTCGTCCAAGCCGTTCGAATCTGCCTCGCCGCAAGGTCCTGCCGCGGCGTCCACGGCATCCGCTGCCGGCACCGCTTCCGAATCTTCCGCATCGCATCCCGCCAGTGGCGCCGGTCTGCCGGCGCGTGGTGCGCTTGCGGGCGTCAAGGTCCTTGAACTCGGCACACTCATTGCCGGTCCGTTTGCCGCACGCATGCTCGGTGAGTTCGGCGCGGAGGTGATCAAGATCGAGGATCCGCAGCACGGCGATCCGTTGCGCAAGTGGCGCAAGCTGCATCCCGATGCCGGCGGCACGTCGCTCTGGTGGGCTGTCCAGGCCCGCAACAAGAAATCGGTGACGATCAATCTCAAGTCCCCCGAGGGGCAGGAGATCGTGCGCAAGCTCGCCGCGCAGGCCGACATCGTGGTCGAGAATTTTCGTCCCGGCCTGCTCGAGCGCTTCGGGTTGGGGTATGAGCAACTGTCGGCCGACAATCCGGGGCTCGTGATGGTGCGCCTGTCGGGGTATGGGCAGACGGGGCCCTATCGCGACCGGCCCGGCTTCGGCGCGATTGCCGAGTCGATGGGCGGGCTGCGTCATATCACGGGTTATCCGGATCTGCCGCCGCCGCGCATCGGCATCTCCATTGGCGATTCCATTGCGGCGCTGCACGGTGTGATCGGCGCGATGATGGCGCTGCATCACCGCAACGTGAACGGTGGGCGAGGGCAGGTGGTCGATGTCGCGCTGTACGAAGCCGTCTTCAACCTGATGGAAAGCGTGGTGCCGGAGTACAGCGTGGCCGGTATGGTGCGCGAGCGCACGGGCGCGTCGCTGCCCGGCATTGTGCCGTCGAACACCTATGCGTGCGCCGACGGCATGATTGTCGTGGGGGGCAATAGCGACCCGATCTTCAAGCGCCTGATGCATGCCATCGGCCGATCCGATCTGGCGGAAGATCCCGCGCTGGCGCATAACGACGGGCGTGTGCCACGCACGCAGGAAATCGACGAAGCAATCGGCAACTGGACACGCGAGCGATCCATCGACGAGGCGCTTGCCGTACTGCAAGGCGCAGACGTGCCGGCGAGCCGCATCTATACCGTTGCCGATATGTTCAAGGATCCGCAGTTCATCGCGCGTCAGATGATCCAGCGACACACGTTCCCGGATGGCACGCCTATCGATCTGCCGAACGTCACACCGAAGCTCTCGCAGACGCCGGGACAAACCCAATGGCTCGGGCCGGAACTTGGCGCTCACACTGACGAAGTGCTTGGGCAACTGGGTTATGATGCCGGGCAAATCAAAGCACTGCGCGAGGGCGGCGTCATTTGAGCTGACACGATCCTGCGCAGGAACACGGGGCGCGGCGCTTGCTGCGAACCGTGAATAAAAAGCACGTCATACCAAGAAAGAACGCTGCAACCACGGAGACAAACACCATGCAAAGACGTCAGTTCGTCACGGCACTGGCCGCCACTGGCCTGATCGGCGCGGGCATTCGCCCTGGCTTCGCACAGGCCAGGCTCGAGAAGACCAAGATCGCGATCGCCGTCGGCGGCAAGAATCTGTTCTATTACCTGCCGCTCACGATTGCCGAACGTCTGAATTACTTCAAGGACGAAGGGCTCGACGTCGAGATCTCCGACTTCGCCGGTGGGTCCAAGGCGCTGCAAGCGCTCGTGGGCGGGAGCGCCGACGTGGTCTCGGGCGCTTACGAGCACACGATCCTGTTGCAAGCGAAGAACCAATACATCCGCGCGTTCGTTCTGCAAGGACGTGCGCCGCAGATCGTCTTCGGCGTGTCGAACAAGACCCTGCCGAACTACAAGTCGCTGGCCGATCTGCGCGGCAAGAAGATCGGCGTGACGGCCCCCGGGTCGTCAACGAACATCATGGCGAACTTCGTGCTTGCCAAGGGCGGCGTCAAGCCCAATGAGGTGGCATTTGTCGGTGTCGGCGCGTCGTCCGGTGCGCTCGCCGCAATTCGTTCCGGCAATATCGACGCCATCGTCAACCTCGACCCGGTCATCACCATGCTCGAGCGCGACAAGGAGATCCGTGTGATCTCCGACACGCGTACGCTCAAGGAAACAGTCTCGGTATTCGGCGGAAACATGCCGGCGGGGTGTCTCTACACGAACGAATCGTTCATCCAGAAGAATCCGAACACGACACAGGCGCTCACCAATGCCATGGTGCGTGCGTTGCGCTGGCTTCAGACGGCGGGTCCGTCGGATCTCATCAAGACCGTGCCCGATGCGTATCTGTTGGGTGACCGCGCGCTCTATCTCGATGCCTGGAGCCGAGTGAAGGAAGCCATTTCGCCGGACGGTCTGATTCCTGCCGACGGCCCGGCCACCGCGCTGCGCACGTTGCAGGCGTTCGACGAAACGGTCAAGGGCAAGTCGATCGACCTGTCGAAGACGTTCACGAACGAGTTCACCAAAAAGGCCGACGCCAAGTACAAATGATGACTGCGCCGGCTCTTAGTTTCGACAGTATTTCGTGTACGTTCGTCGCGCGAGACGATCGCGCCCAGCGTTACACGGCGGTAGCCGATACGTCGCTCGACATTGCGCCGGGCGAGTTCGTCTCGGTCGTCGGCCCGACAGGGTGCGGCAAGTCGACGTTGCTCAACGTCGCGGCCGGGTTGCTTTCGCCGTCGTCCGGCACCGTCAAGGTGTTTGGCGAAACGCTCAAGGGTATCAATTCGCGCGCCGGCTACATGTTTCAGGCCGAAGCGCTGATGCCCTGGCGCAACGCGATCGACAACGTGACCGCAGGTCTGGAGTTTCGCGGCGTGGCGCCCGAGGAGGCCTCGGCGCGCGGCAACGAGTGGCTCAAGCGTGTGGGGCTGGGCGGCTTCGGTGACCGGTACCCGCACCAGCTCTCGGGCGGCATGCGCAAGCGTGTCGCCATGGCGCAAACGCTGATTCTCGATCCGGACATTATCTTGATGGATGAGCCTTTCTCGGCACTCGATATCCAGACGCGTCAGCTCATGGAAAACGAGTTGCTCGAGTTGTGGGCTGCCAAGCGCCGCGCAGTGCTCTTCATCACGCACGATCTGGATGAGGCCATTGCGCTGTCGGATCGTGTCGTGGTCCTTGCCGCGGGGCCGGGAACGCACCCCATCGGGGAGTTCCGGATCGATCTGCCGCGTCCGCGAGACGTGGCGGAAATCCGGAATCATCCACGCTTTACCGAACTGCATGCACAGATATGGGACGTGTTGCGTGAAGAAGTGCTCAAGGGCTACGCGCAACAGTTGAAAGCTGTCTGAATCGTCATGTGGCAAATCGCGGGCTTTCTGATGAGCGTGTGCGGCTGGATGCCTTGGCTGGACTGGATGGAATGGTTCAGTTTGCCGGATGGCTTCGGTTTGCTCGATTGGCTCGTCTGAATCGTCTGATGGCTCGTCTGTTCTTCCCGGAATTCGTTAGTCATGCGTAATCGTTCGATCATGCGGCACTTGCGTTTGTGGCAGTGGCTGCTGCTGGTGGTGGGTTTCCTTGTCTGGTACGTGCTTACGAGCCCGACGCTGCTGCCCGCGTTTTATTTCGACAGCCCCGACAAGGCGGCTTTCTTCTTCGGTGAGCCGCAGAAGGTGCTGCTCCAGATCTGGCAGTGGTTCGCCGGCGGGGAGATCTATCTTCACCTCGGTGTCACGCTGCTCGAGACGGTGCTCGCTTTCGCGATTGGTACCGTGTTCGGGCTGGGCGTAGGCCTGTGGCTGGCCCTCTCGCCAAGCGCGGGCGCGCTGCTCGATCCGTACATCAAGGCGGCCAACTCGATGCCTCGCGTGATTCTCGCGCCCATTTTCGGCGTGTGGTTCGGGCTCGGTATCTGGTCGAAGGTTGCGCTGGGCGTGACGCTGGTGTTTTTCATCGTGTTCTTCAACGTCTACCAGGGCGTAAAGGAAGTCAGCCCGGTCGTGCTGGCGAACGCGCGCATGCTGGGGGCGAATCAACGCCAGTTGCTGCGCCGCGTGTATCTGCCGAGTGCCACCAGTTGGGTGTTCTCGAGTCTGCACAATTCGGTCGGGCTCGCGTTCGTCGGGGCGGTGGTCGGGGAGTATCTCGGCTCGGCTCGCGGTGTGGGCTATCTCATCCTGCAAGCGGAAGGCACCTTCGACATCAACGCGGTCATCGCCGGGGTGCTGATCCTCACGGCGTTTGCGCTCGTGCTCGATGGCTTCGTCGGCGTGGTGGAGCGGCGTTTGCTGGTCTGGCAGCCGCAGGCCGGAGAGACGGAGAAGATGTAACGGCATATCGGGATGGGGGAATAGGGATCGGGCGGTTCGCCGGTGGCGTTGCCGCAGGCGAACGTGCCCGACAGGCGGCAAATGTGCGGCACTGCCGTGGCAATTTTGCCGACACCGTGTCGTGGCGACGACGCGACCGATGCCGCGATGGCGTCGTAATGGCGTTGTTATGGCGTCGCGATGGCGTCATATCCGAGCACCTTTCCTCGGTTACAATTGCTGCATGCGAATCCTGCTCAGCAACGACGATGGGTATCAGGCACCAGGCCTGGCCGCGCTGTATGAAGCGCTGGCACCGCTTGGCGACGTTACCGTGGTGGCGCCCGAACAGAACTGTAGTGGTGCGTCCAATTCTCTGACCCTGCAACGACCGCTCTCGGTATTCAAGGGCGGCAACGGCTTCACGTTCATCAACGGTACGCCGACCGACTGCGTACACGTTGCGCTGACCGGACTGCTCGACGAGCGGCCGGATATCGTTGTCTCCGGGATCAATAACGGCCAGAACATGGGCGAAGACACGCTGTACTCCGGTACCGTGGCGGCGGCCACCGAGGGTTTCCTCTTCGGTATCCCTTCGTTCGCGTTCTCGCAAGTCAACAAAGGCTGGGATCATCTTGAGAGCGCTGCGCGCGTGGCGCGCGAGATCGTCGAGCGCCACATGGAGCGCCCGCTGGGTGCGCCTTTCCTTTTGAACGTCAATATCCCCAATCTGCCTTACGACCGTCTGAAGGGCTCGCTCGCGACGCGTCTTGGGAAACGACATCAATCGCAGCCGGTGATCCGTCAGGAGAACCCGCGCGGTGAAACGATTTACTGGATCGGTCCGGCCGGCGATGCTCGCGATAGCAGCGAAGGCACCGATTTCCATGCCGTGGCGCACGATTACGTCTCGGTCACCCCCTTGCAACTGGATCTCACGCATACCGCACGACTTGGCGTCGTGCACGATTGGCTGGCCAGCGCAGGGGTGGCCCAACGATGACGACACCGCCGAAGCGTTTTCCTCTTCCTCTGGCCGAAGTGATGGCCCGCCGGCAACGCAAGGCGCCGGTGCTCGACAAGGCGTCGCGGGCGAGTCCCGCAGGCGCACCGCCCGCCGCGATGACGCGCGGGTCGGCGCCCACGAGTCAGGGGAATGGAAAACCGCCGGCGAACGGTAGCGCTTCCCCCACAACGCATCACAGTCTGCGAGCCGCATCCACGCCGATGGCGGGGGCCTCGGCCCGGCCCGCAGGCGCACACACGCCTTACGCGGTCGCGCCGAAAGGGCTGGCAAGGCCGGCGTCTGCCCCCCATGCGCAGCCCGCACCGCATGCCGCGAAGAGCACGCCTCGACCCGCGCCGAAGGCGTCGGGCTCGGGTGTCGCACAGAAGGTCGGTGCCGGGGGAGCGAGGAGCGCAGTGAAAGGTGCGACGCCTGTGAAGGTTTCGTCTGGTGGCGCCGCGCGCGCCAAAGCCTCGGGCGTCGTCAATCCGCCTGACGGCATCGGATTGACCTCGGAGCGCGTACGGATCCGGATGGCTGAACGCGTCGCCGCGTCGGGCGTCAAACACGCGGGCGTGCTTGCCGCGCTGGCGACGGTGCCGCGCCACGGGTTCGTCGATGCGGGGCTGGCGAATCAGGCTTATGAAGACGCCGCATTGCCGATCGGCCATGGGCAGACCATTTCGAAGCCTTCGGTCGTCGGGCGCATGATCGAATTGCTGCTCGCTGGCGGCCGTCCGCTGGAGAAGGTGCTGGAAATCGGCACCGGCTGCGGCTATCAGGCGGCAGTGC
>NZ_JAELTP010000416.1 GCF_016428915.1 Pandoraea sp. ASV26 | reverse complement strand
CCGGAAGACTAACCATAAGCGACAGATGGTCATTACCTCAACCTTCCCGTCATGAACGACGGTGGAGAAATCGTTGGCATGGTTGATGTTCTGAAACTAACCTATGCTACTTTGGAGCAAATCAATTCCATGTCCACCGGTGATGGCGAGGGTCCCGCATGGAACAAGTTCTGGCTCTCAATTGACCATGAAACAGAGTCTATGATGTCTGGGGAAGGCAGCCACACGCATCATCAAAGCGTTACACACGGATCTCGCATGGTTTCTTCTCCCGACGTTGGCCGCGAACGCCTAGGGGATAGTGTTGCTCCCGGAGACTCTGCTTCGCATGTCGGGGTTGATCAAGACATGGCAGAGCAAGCTCCTGCCGATATCCCCTTCCCATTCAAGTTCAAGGCTCCCTCTGGCCGAGTTCATCGCCTACAAATCATTGCTTCACAGGGGATAGACT
>NZ_JAELTP010000415.1 GCF_016428915.1 Pandoraea sp. ASV26 | reverse complement strand
CCTTGCTGGCTGGTCCTGGCCTTCCTGTGGTGGTGTAGGGTAGGCCTGGTCGACTTTGCCTTGCGGCAGGGCCTAACCTGTAGGGCGTAGGTGTAGGGTAAGCTGGTGCTAGCTGGCCCGGGCCTTGACGTAGGGGTAGATTGATTCTGGTACACCCTGGAGTGGTGTAGGGTAAGCTGGTTTGGACGTGCCTGGGAGGCTGGTGTAGGGTATTTTAGCGGGAAATCGAAAAGTGGCCAACGAGGGTCGGGTGGCGGGGATGGCGTACTAGGCAGTATGTAGGGCCTATGGGGGAGGGGCCCCTGTGGCTGGTGCCGGGTAGGTAGAAGCGAAAGGGCTGTTAGCAGGCGCTCTGGCTCCTACGTGCTTTGCGAGAGAGGCCTTATGGCGGCGTGCTGGCCCTGGTCGTCGGTGGTGGCGCTAGGTAAGCTGATTTTGTCCTACCCTATAG
>NZ_JAELTP010000414.1 GCF_016428915.1 Pandoraea sp. ASV26 | reverse complement strand
GGATTACACCTAATTCAACTAGGTTACTTTACTGCGGGCAAGCGTCTCACGGCGGAAGAACTTCAGACAGTCCAGGGAAGAATGTGGGAAGAGTATGTACATCTTGACATGCAAATGTACTTAACGCTAACCTCTCTATCAGTATCGATCATTAATTGGCCGCCTAGGGTAAACAGAAGATATGGCCTTTAGCTGTGATAGATCTAGGAAATCGCATTATTGTCATCAGCTGCGCCAATTGTAGCATTGTTTACTATACTCAAATGCATAGAACGCCCCTGTCGGCAGCAAGATACTATGATACTTACCAACATGTTGCAGGGCGTCTCACATTGCGAAGAGTTATGCTTCTTCGTGCACCACTAGGCCGCGTATTGAAAGGCTTAAAGAATGGAAAGTAAATATCCTTGAATCTGTCAAAAAAGGACATGTTGGGTCGGGCAGTTTCAAAG
>NZ_JAELTP010000413.1 GCF_016428915.1 Pandoraea sp. ASV26 | reverse complement strand
GTGCAGACGATCTTCACGAGTGGACAATTTGCCGGCAGTGACGGCGCTCTCAAGAGAGGAGGTGGCAGTGATGGGGTATTCGCCGCCGACACCAACACTGTAGAAAAAGAGAGACCAAGCGTAGCAAATGACCCAGCCATTCAGAGTCAAGCCCCAAGAAGCCGTAAGCATGAGCAGACCAACAAACATGATGACGGCGTCCTGAATGAGACCCCAGCGGCGACCAATCCAATCACCAATGACCTGAGCAGAAAGTTAGTATAAGTGAACAAGACCTGAAAGAAAGGGCCGGGCCAATTGAGAAGAGTAGGAAAAACTTACACCAACAAGGACCTGACCAAACATGATGCCAATAATTTCGAGATACTGGACACTGGCAACCCAGTTCTTGCTGCACACCTCGTGGGTGCCCCAGCACTCGGGCCAAGCTTGCTTGAAGAGAGGCTCAAGGT
>NZ_JAELTP010000412.1 GCF_016428915.1 Pandoraea sp. ASV26 | reverse complement strand
ATGCCATTCAGTGCGGATGGGATGGCAAACCTGTTTGGCTGCTATTTGACACGGGTAGCTCGGACACTTGGGCGGCAAAGTCCGACTTTGAGTGCGTCGACAGTACCGGGGACATTGGCGAACAGGCTGGCTGCGGCTTCGGAACTCCTTTAATTGATGATTTTGGTGGAGGATCCATTGACGATCTTCACTTTTACCTCAAGTATGGCTCTGGTGAACAGATTTCGGGCCCCATGGGCTATTCCGACATTGCCTGTGGTGGCATTACCGTCTCTAAGCAACAGGTTGGCCTTGCCAACAACACTTATTGGCATGGAAACAATGAGACTGTTGGTATCCTTGGCCTTGCATACCCATCCATCACCAGTGCATACTACGGAACCATTGGCAACGAAGCTCCCTGGAACGCCATAACTTATACACCATTTCTTACCAACGCCATAATCCAGGGC
>NZ_JAELTP010000411.1 GCF_016428915.1 Pandoraea sp. ASV26 | reverse complement strand
AGTTAAAGCTGAGGGTTGGATTCGGCGTTAGCCATACCCAGAACCTTCAGTCACCTATCCGGTGAAAGGGTTCGATGGCGTTTACCTGTCAAAACAACAGAGAGGCTCCTCCTGTTTTGAGAGATTGCATCTCTTTCTGGATTGGGGTTTCAATATGCGTTTTGCTGGGGGTTGTTTTCTCCTGCCATCCACGGGCTCAAATAGTAATAAAGACCAATTCTGCCTGAAGTTTGTGCGCAATGGCCAACGATCAACGAGCAGGGCTGCGGAAGGGATGGGTATGCTAAGCACATGTAGCATGTACCCGCATTCATTGCTCACTTGGATTACGGTGATTGTGGCTGCGTGATGGCCCGTTCTGTGTCCATCCTAATTAGGAAATGTGGGTGGACGCAGGGGACCCATGCTCTGAAAGCCGCCTCCTTTCCGGCATTTTCTCAGCAGTGTACTCG
>NZ_JAELTP010000410.1 GCF_016428915.1 Pandoraea sp. ASV26 | reverse complement strand
CGATACGATAGTGAAAACTCACGAAATATTGCAGCAAATTACATACGTGGACTATGAAAGACGGAGGTTTTAAATATGTGACATCAATTCATTATATACAGTTTATAACGTGACCAACTTTTCTATAGGACGTTGAATCTGAAGTGGCCACCACAAAACGCCGCGTTGCCCGCAAAGTATAGTTTATGCAAAGAAAGGGTATATGCGTGAAGAGAAACCAATGCATGCAAAGTCCCATTTCTGAAAAATGCAGGTCTAAAAGATGGAGTTGTCGGCGCAAGTAAACGAGCCCTTGATTTTACCAGGCGAGTTATAAATCTCGAGCAGGTTTGTAATGGATGCCCACATACCAGCGCCGTTCATGAAGAGAGCCTGGAGGATGACGAGAGCCTGTCTCTTATACACATCTGACGCTGCCGACGAACCGTGTGGTGTGGGGGGGGGGGG
>NZ_JAELTP010000409.1 GCF_016428915.1 Pandoraea sp. ASV26 | reverse complement strand
GAGATATACTGGTTCTTCTTCTCGGGTCAGACTATATCTTGGCCCAAGGGCAGCGGGAAGGAATTCTTAACAAGGCCTGATGATGAATCGGAGCCGTCCTTCCCGTATCTTCGATTGCTGCTGAAGTACGACGCACCTAGCTTCTTGAGCGCACTGAACGAGGCATTCGAGGATTCATTCTTGAACGTCTCTCCGGAGAAACAAATGAACGGACGTGCGAGAATGGACATGCCAGAAGAGCAACTTTTCGGACAAACCATCAACAGACAATACATTGTTTCGATTCTGCTCGATGTCATGAACCCTGAAGAGTTTGCGCCAACAGACACAATATACCTAGACATGTTTATTGCACGAAACTTGCCAAAGTTTCCACAATACCTGCTTTTCTCAGGAACTACTCTGTTCAAGGTGTTGACCGGCCTCTGCAACTACCCCGGCCAAGATCTTGCC
>NZ_JAELTP010000041.1 GCF_016428915.1 Pandoraea sp. ASV26 | reverse complement strand
CGGCACCACCCACTGCTTGATCTTGCTGGCCGTGGCATTGGGCGGGCTCACGCTGACATTGACCGGGCTGCGCAGAATGCTCGCCGCCATGGTGCGGATATCGTCGGTAAACGTGGCTGAGAACAGCAGGGTCTGGCGCTTGGCGGGCAGCGCCGCAAAGACAGCGTTGAGTTCGCGTGCAAAGCCCAGATCCAGCATGCGATCGGCTTCATCGAGCACCAGCGTTTGCACTTGGTCAAACTGCACGGCGTTCTGGCGATGGAGATCGAGCAAACGGCCCGGCGTGGCCACGAGCACGTCCACGCCTTTGCGCAACTTCATCATCTGCGGATTGATACTCACACCACCGTAGGCGGCCAGACATCGCAAGTCGAGGCCCTTGCCGTACTCGATGAAGCTTTGCAGCACTTGTTCCGCCAGCTCACGCGTGGGCACCAGCACCAGAACGCGCGCGCGGTTGCTCGACACCGCCGGGCCGTGTTGCACCAGCCGCTGCAACAGCGGCAGCGCGAAACCCGCCGTTTTGCCCGTGCCGGTCTGGGCCGCAGCCATGACGTCCTTGCCACTGAGCACAGCCGGAATCGCTTCGGCCTGCACCGGCGTAGGTGTCTGGTAGTTGAGATCCTGCAAATTACGCAGCAACGGATCGATCAGGCCGAGTGAGGCAAAAGACATGGGCGTGTTCCGGGCTAAAACCGCAATTCTAGCGGTTGGCGCCCGCCTCCAGCGCTTCGCGATAGAAATCGTCCACTTGCTGACGGGTCTCTGCGGCGAACGCCAAATTTTAAGCCGGCCCCCTCACGCGCCCGTGGCACGATAGCGTCGGCTTAACGTCATGAGAAGTGCGTTGCCGGCCAGCGCAAATAGCATCAGGAAAAGCGCGACGGCCATGAGCGCGTCGATATTCCCCAGATTCATTGCGTTGGCCAGTTGATGGCCCAACCCCTTCTGCGACGCGAACATCTCGCCGATCAACACACCGAGTAGCGACAGCGAGAAGCCCAGCCGAACGCCCGACAGCACCTCGGGCAGGACCGCTGGCAGCACGACACGTAATGCTATCTGATTGCGCGACAAATGCATTGCATGAGCCGCGCGGAAATAGACGGGTTTGATCTGCCGCACGCCGTTCATCGTAAAGATCAGAATCGGGATCAGGCCGTGCATTACACCGAAGGCCACCTTGGAGGCGATCCCCAAGCCGAAAACCAGCAGCACCAGCGGATACAGCGTCACCTTGGGCAACGAATAGAGATTCATCATCATCGGCTCGGCAACCTTCGCTGCCAAACGATTCGCACCCAAGCCAAGTCCCAACGCAATACCGCCTGCCACTGCAATCACCAGCGAGTAGGCGAGCGCGCGGCCTGTCTCTGCGGCATCCTCCCAGAACGATGCCGTGCCCATCATCTGCCAAAGCCCGTGCACGGTCGCAACGGGAGACCCGATAGCGGCACCGCCCAGCAGGTGCACCGTTTGCCAGAGGCCGATCAACACCAGCACGACGGCAATCGTGCCGAGCGGATTGGGTTTTTTCGTTTCCATGAGACGTGAACCCGATCAGCGACGGCGACGCGCCTGAAAGCGCGCATCGACGTGATTCAGTGCACTGTTGATCAGCGTGACGGAGACCAGCACCAAAAGCATCAGCGCGTACATGTCGGCGTTCTCGAAATTGTTGTACGCATAACTGATGGCGTAACCGATACCCGAACCCGACAAAATGAACTCGGACGCAATGACACCGATGAACGCATGCGATACCGCGAGCCGCACACCGCTAAAGAGATGCGGCAAGGCCGCGGGCAGCTTGACGTGCCATACGGTTTGCCAGCGACCGAGTCGCATCACGCGGGCGGTTTTCGAGAACGCGTGTGGAATGCGATCGAGCCCGGTCATCGTCGCGGTAATCATCGAGACGATTGCGAGCAATGTGGCAATGGCGATGATCGGCAACGACCCGACGCCAAACAATACGATGAAGACGGGGTAGAAGGCGAACGTCGGCACGGCGTAGTAGCTCGCGATGAGCGGCTCCAGCGCGCGGCGAACCCCCGGCATGGCGTGTATCGCGAGCCCGGCGGCAAAGCCGAAGCCCACGGCGCAGGCCGCAGCGACGGCGATACTGGTGAAGCTCGCGACGATATCGTGCGTGAAGCGCCCTTCGCGCAGGATCTCGATGGCGTGCACAGCCATCGCACTCGGCGCAATCATGACGGATGCCGGGATCGTGCCGGTCCGGCAAAGCCCTTCGATCAGCAGCACGAGGCCGACGACAATGCCCAGACGAATATAGTGTTCGGTGCGAATCATGACGATGTCTTCGTGCCGTTCGATCAGCGGCCGCGAACGTGTGGACGACTCATCTCGCCGCCGTTGCCGGGCCGCTCATCGGCCTGCATGGCTTTGAGCGACTCGGTACGCAGCGTCTCCCACAGGCGTGCGGTGATTTCGCCGAAACGCGGCGTCGTCACGCTCTGGCTGCTGCGATCGCGCTGCCAGCCCGTCTCGATGATGTCGATGAAACGCCCCGGTCGGGACGACATCACGCCCACGCGGTCCGACAGCACGGCCGCCTCGTCGAGCGCATGGGTAATCAGGAGCACGGTCGCGGACGTTTCTCGCCAGAGCCGGAGCAACTCGTCGCCCATGAGCATGCGGGTCTGCTGATCGAGCGCGCCGAACGGCTCGTCGAGAAGAATCAGGCGCGGGGCGATCACCAGCGTGCGTGCAATGCACATGCGCTGGCGCATTCCGCCGGAGAGTTGCGCCGGATACGCATTGGCGAAGTCGCGTAGCCCCATGAAGCCGAGGGCGTAACCGACGCGACGCGCGACCTCGGCACCGTCGACGCCCGCCATACGAAGGCCGAAGCCGATATTCTCGCGCACGGTAAGCCATGGGAACGAGGCGTCTTCCTGAAAGACCACGCCGACCCCATCGGGCACACCGCTGACCGGCCGGCCCTCGAATTGCACGGTCCCCGCGCTTGGCGCGGTGAGACCGGCGATCACCTCCAGCAACGTCGACTTACCGCAGCCGGACGGACCGACCACGGAGAAAAATTCCCCGTGGCGCAGCGTCAGATCGACGGGGCCGAGCGCCTGCATCCGCGTCTTCCGGGCCGTCTTTTCGCCGGGAGTATCGAAGTTCTTTGTTACGCCCGAGAGCACGACGTGCGGCTCAATACTGGCCGGTGGCGTGTCGCTGCCATCGACCAGATGAAGATGCGGGCTCGGGCACTGCGAAGTCATAGCTGGCCCTTCGCGCGAACGTCGGCGGGCAGGAAGCGCGAATCGACCAGCCTGGACCAGTCGACATCGTCCTTGATCTCGCCAATGAGCTTGAGCCCGCTCGCCACGCGATCCAGTTCCGCGCGGTCGAATTGTCCCTGGCTCCACATGTGCGAGCGCACCATGTTGTCGACCGCTTCCGTGGCGACCTCCGGCGACAGCTTGAACTGCGTCGCGAGCAGTTTCGCTGCGCCGGCCGGATCGGCATAGGTGGCATCCACGCCGGCCCGGCGCCCGGCAATGATCGCGCGCAACGTGCCGGGATGCGACTGCGCGAACGCGCGCGTGGTAATGCCGACCGACGTGGTCATTGGCTTGAGCGCGTCGCCGGCGCGATAGAGCGTGTGATAGCGCGACTTGCGCAGAATCGACAGCGGCTCGATGGCGACCGCGCCGGCGACGGCGCCCTGTTCGAGCATCGTCATGCCATTGACATAGCCGCCCGAGGCCACACGCGTGACCTTCGAGGCGTCGATGCCCTTCTCGCGCAAGACCATCAGAAAGAGCATCTCCGACACGCTCTTGGGCGCGGTGATGGCGACCTTCTTGCCGACGAGATCGTCGAGGGTACGGATGGGGCTGCCGGGCATCGTGACCATCGACGCCTCGGCAACGCTGCGTGTGCCAACGTTCACGATCACGATGTCCAGTCCCTGACGGGCTGCGGCGAGCGCGGCGGACACGGCCACTTCGCCGTACGGCGTCTTGCTCGCCAGGATGTTGCGCACCGTGGTGCCGCCCCCGCCCGAGCTGAGAATGCCGGTAATGTCGACCCCCGCCTTCTTGAAAAGTCCTTTGTCCATTGCCACGGCGTAGGGCAGTCCGTACAGGCTGCTGCCCCATTGGGTGACGGAAATCTCTTCGGCGTGTGCGACACGCGCCGTCGACAGGAAGAGGGCGCTCGCGAGTGCGAACAAGTGAGCGAGTTGGAACAGCCTATTCATCATCGACTCCGGGTTAAGCAGGCCGGTGCATCATCGCGCACCGGGGAAAAAATCAAAAACGAGCGCACCTTGCGGCGCAAGCATCGGGCCAATCGCCGCTTTGAAAGCATGATGGACGAGGTCGTAGCAAGCGGCGTCGTGAACGATCGGCTCCCCAACATAGAAGTTGCGGTCACCTTCGGAAGCGAACGTCATGAGGAAGGCATGTTCGAATCCGAGCCCGCTGTCTTCGCCGCTCTCCTGCCGGCCATGCTCGATGCCTCGAATATACGGCCGTCCATCGCGCAGGCAGTCGTCTTTCAAACCGACAAAGCGCTCAATCATATGCTGACGCTTGTCCGTTGGCACGTCGTTCGAAAATCGCAGCAGCACAATATGGCGAATCGGGACGGCACCATAGTCGCTCGCGGTAAAGGCACGTTCGCCGATTTGCGCGCAACGGTGCGCAAGGCGCTCGGCGGCTGCCGGCTCAGCGTATGGCGTCGATGAGGCTCGGCTATCGGCGCTAGGTTTGGCGCTTTGTTTGGCGGTTGATTCGGTAGTTTGGCCGGCAGCCTGAAGCGTGGCGTTCATCGTCGAGCTCCGTTCATGGAGGAAGGGGCATCCAGTATCGGATGCGGCTGCCATGAGCGATTGTAGAAATGCGCATCGCCGGCGAGCGCAGCGCACCGCAACTGCGATGGCGTGTGTCCCGTCAGCGCGCGAAACTCGTGAACTTGCTGCGCCTGATCGACGTAGCCCGGGTCGAGCAATTGCGTGAGCGTGCAGGATGGCGGCGCAAGCAGCAGTTCACGCAACGATCGACGCAATCGCGCCAAACGCCGGAATCGCACGGGCGACGAACCGGTGGCTTGCCGGAAACGAATCTCCAGTTGCCGGCGGCTCAGGCCGGTGAGCGTGCACAGGTCTTCAATGCGGGTCTGGTCACTGTGCAGTCGGGCAATCGCCGGGCGAATGTCGCGGCCGGGCAGGGGACGCCGGCGTTGCTTGAGAAAGAAGCGGTCGAGGAGTGCGGCGCGGGCGTCGAACGTGTTGGCGTGCGCCATGCGCTCGTGCAGTTCATGGATTGCCGCGCCCCACAGTTCCGTGGCGGCAATAAACGTATCGGTGAAGTCGCAGACGGGCACGTCGGTGAGCGACGGAATTTCGCCGGACTTGATTCGGACCGCGATGAAGTCGAGGGCAACAGACGCGTCGAGCGAGGCGGGCGCGCCGCGAAGACAGGTGACGTGCACGTCCGGCAGGCGCGTGCCTGTGCCGGTCGTGAACGACTCGCCGAAGTGGAAGAAGATCTCCATGCCGCCGGGACCCGGCAGGAGCGGCATAAGACGCACGGCCGATGCGGCACGCCCACCGGCGGCACCGCGGGTGTCCCATCCCCAGTAGCGATCGATGGCCGTTTGAAGCGCCGCAATGGGGCGCCGATGCGTGATGCGCATGCGTTTCGTCGTCTCAGAACGAAGTGTCATGGGGACGGCGAGGCTGTCGAGGCTGGTGAGGCACCGACGGTAAGTCTTCGCCGTCCTTTTCGAGGCTCACATGATGAGGCATTTTGGATTTTCTCGTCGGTGCGCGCGTGCGGGTGGGGGCAATCATCAGGCCGGTCGTCGTGCCGTGCAGGTTGACGTGTTCGTCGTTAGTATGGGCGACACGTTTGTTCCTGCCGACACTGTGAGGCCGTTCATGCGCATTACCGCGATTCGCGAGCACACCATTTCTGTCTCCCGCTATGACGATCCCGCCATTGCTTCGGGCGGTCTGACGACCAGTCTGGTCGCCGTGACCACTGACGTGATGCGCGCGGGCAAACCGGTGATCGGTTATGGCTACGCGTCCATCGGGCGCTTTGGTCAGGGCGGCTTGATTCGCGAGCGATTTGCGCCGCGTCTGCTGGCAGCGGCAGAGCGCGACCTTGTCGACGACGCAGGCATCACGCTGGACCCGTTTCGGGCTTGGCACGTGATGATGGCCGGTGAGAAGCCGGGCGGTCATGGCGAACGGTGCGTGGCTGTGGGTGCGCTGGATATGGCGATATGGGACGCCGCCGCGAAAATCGCGGACTTGCCGCTGTATCGCTTTCTTTCCGACAAGCTGGGACGCGAGGTGGCGGCGTCGCCGCGCGTTGCCGTCTATGCCGGTGGCGGCTATCGGTATCCCCACGACGATCTGACGCGGCTGTCCGACGAGATACGGCGCGTTGTCGATCTTGGTTTTACGCACGCAAAGATCAAAATCGGCAGCGATACGCTGGATCAGGATTTGCGTCGCATCGACGCGGCTGCGCACCCCTTGGCGAGTGCGAGTCATCTGGCCGTCGACGCCATGAACCGGTTCGATCTCGATACCGGTGTGAAGGCCGCAAAGGCGCTCGCCGGATATGCGCTCCACTGGTTCGAGGACGTTTGCGACCCGCTCGACTTTGCGACGCAAACCGAGATTGCCTCGGCTTATGGCGGGGCTATCGCGGCGGGCGAGGCGCTGTTCTCTCAAGCCGAAGCCGCCTTGCTGGCGCGTCATGGCGGGCTGGCACCCGGGCGCGATGTCCTCGTCTTCGATCCGGTTCATTGCTACGGCTTGCCCGGCTACTTGCGCATCATCGAGACGATGACGGCGGCCGGGTGGTCGCGCGGTGCATTCTGGCCGCACGGCGGGCATCTGTTCTCGCTGCATCTTTGTGCAGCGCTGGGACTGGGCGGCGCAGAGGTCACGCCATTCGCTTTTGCGCCGTTCTCGGGACTGGCCGAGGGCATGCGCGTAGTGGGTGGCCATACCGATGTGCCGCAGGCACCGGGCATCGGGTTCGAGACGGTCCCTGCCGTCTGGCGGGCTTTTCAGGCACTTCATTGACGCCACCTCGACATGCCGCGCGCCAGTGCACTCATCGGACTGGTCAACAAGCCCGCAGCGTGAAGTGAAGGAAGTGATTGCATAGAGACGTAGGCGCACATGGCTCGCAACGATTGACAGCTTAGGCAAGGCGCTTTACTTTGTAAAGCATGACGACACCAAAAATCGGAAAACCCGTACGTGGCTCGAAGACCGGACGACCCATCATGGTCGTGCTGGACTTGCTTGGGCGGCGCACCGCATTGCGAATCCTCTGGGAGCTGCGCGGTGAGCCGATGACGTTTCGGGCGCTGCAAGATGCGTGTGAGACGAATGCGCGCTTGCTCAATACACGGCTGACGGAGTTGAAAGCGTCGGGGCTGGTCGAGCATGGCGAAGGCGGCTATCGCCTGAGTGCCGAGGGGCGTCGACTGGAAACCGCCTTGCAACCGCTGCTGAGCTGGTCGCGGCAGTGGGCTGCGCGAGACCCGGCCGGATTCGAGGCGGCCGATCACGACAAGCCGGAATGACAGACAGTGCAGCCTCACAACAAGACACGACAACTACGCAACGTATGACGACTCAACCGATTCAGGCGATTATTTTCGACTTCGACCTGACGCTGGCCGACTCCTCCGAGGCCATCGTCGAATGCACCCAATACGCATTGACGCATCTCGACTGCCCGAGCGCGACGCCAGCGCAGATTCGCTCGGTGATCGGACTTCCCCTTCAGGTCATGTTCCGGACGTTGAGCGCAGACACCGATCCGGCCCGCGCCTCGGCGTTCGTGCAGCATTTCGTGAGGCGCGCCGATGACATCATGGTGCAGTCGACGCGGATCTATCCGGAAGTGCCCGGCCTGTTGGCTGAGTTGCGCAATGAAGGGCTGGCCGTTGCCATCGTGTCGACCAAGTTCCGTCACCGGATCGATGCGATTCTGACTTTGGCTGGCTTGCGCTCGCAAGTCGACGTGCTCGTCGGCGGCGAAGATGTGCAGCAGCACAAGCCCGACCCTGAAGGGATCACGCGAGCGCTCGGACAACTCGGGATACCCGCGGAACAAGCGATTTACGTCGGCGATCACGCTGTCGATGCACAAGCCGCAGCGCGGGCGGGCACCGGATTTATCGGCATGGTGAGCGGGACGACCTCATTCGAGGCGTGGACACAGGCGGGAAAAGCGGCAGTGAAATGCCACGTCGGTGAAGTGGCCGACCTCGTGAGGGCGATGCAGGGCGCTCGGATTCAACGATAGTCGAAGCACGCATGGCTCGGGGCGTGGCAAGCGGTCGGGCCATCAAACCACCGATGACGCTGCCGTCCGCCTCTCGCACGTACACGCGCAGCGGTTTGAAATCCCTTTGCGTGAACGCCGCGTTGTAAGCGCTGAGTTGCGCAGAAACGAAGGCGTCATCCCGCTCATTTCTCACTTCGGTGACTTCAACTTTCATGGCCGTATGACGAAGTCCCATGGAAATCGAAGATTAGCAAACTTCAACCGTCCGTCGACACCGTGAGCGACTCCCATGCACGGAACTCATCCTCCATGGCGGACAGGTGGTTTCGCACCAGTTGCAGTGCGTCGCTGCCGAGCAAAAGATGGGCCGGGGGGTGATCTGACGCTATCACGGCCAGCATTGCCCGCGCTGCTTTCACGGGATCTCCCAGTTGTTTGCCGCTTTTCTCCTCACGCGCCTTCCGGATGGGGTCGAAGATCGCGTCGTAGTCAGAGATCGAGCGGGGCGTGCGTGTCATCGAACGTCCAGCCCAGTCCGTGCGGAACGACCCGGGGGCCACGGCCGTCACCGCAATGCCAAAGGGCTTGACCTCTTTGCCGAGGCTCTCCGATATTCCCTCGAGCGCGAATTTGCTGCCGCAATAGTAGGCGATGCCCGGCATCGTGATGTGACCGCCCATCGACGTGATATTCAGAATGTGACCGCGCCGGCGCTTGCGCATGAAGGGCAACACCGCTTTCATCATCGCGACTGCGCCAAAGACATTCACGTCGAACTGTCGACGCATCTCGGACAGCGGCGATTCTTCCATGATGCCTTCGTGTCCATAACCGGCATTGTTGACGAGGACATCGACGGGGCCCACGCTCGCCTCGATGTCCGATACGACCTCGTCAATGACGTCGAAGTCGGTGATGTCGAGCACGCGTCCAAAGGCGGCGGTCTCTGAGAGCGCCTCGAACTCACGCTTTGCCTGCGCGCTTCTCACCGTACCAACGACTTTGTGGCCCGCGGCCAGCGCTTCTTGCGCGAGCGCGCGGCCGAAGCCGCTGCTAACGCCAGTGATGAGCAGAATTTTGCTGGATGCCATGTCAGCTTCTCCCAAACGTTGTGCTGAGAATGCATACTAGTCTTCTGAAATAACGTAATTAAGCCGAATTGCGCTAATTTCCTTGCATAAAACTATGAGAAAAAAGATGGTTGGCCCTCATCGAACGCACGAGCTGTCGCCAACGCGCGCCCGCACGGTCGCCCTGCTGCGCGCGTTGGCGCCGGAGGAGGGATACAACCTGACGGCCATCCCGAGCGTGCGGATATTGCGCTCCGACCGCGCGCTCTCGCGCACGCCTGTACTGTACGACCCCGGCATTGTGATCGTCTGCCAGGGAAGCAAACGGGGATACTTCGGCGACGAGCTTTATCTTTACGACGAGCATCACTATCTGGCCGTTTCGGTTCCCGTTCCCTTCAGCATGGAGACGGACGCAACGGCCGAACGGCCGCTGCTGGCGCTGTATTTGCACCTCGATTTCGTGCTGGCCGCGGAACTGGCCGCGCAGATCGACCGGGAAGGCATGGCGGATCGTGTACAAGCGCCAAAAAGCCTGATGTCGACGCCGATGGACGACGCGATGCAAACGTCGGTATTGCGCTTTCTTGAAGCGATGACCCGGCCACTCGAGGCTTCCGTGTTAGGCCCAAGCCTGCTGCGCGAGTTGTATTTCCGGGTGCTGACCGGGGCTCAGGGCGGTGCGATGCGAGAAGCGCTGGCGATGCGAGGACAGTTCGGCAAGATCGGCAGATCGCTACGGCTGATTCACGCCAGCTACGCGCAGTCGCTCGACGTCACGCAACTCGCTGAGGAGGCGGGCATGAGCGTGCCGAGCTTCCACAGCCATTTCAAGGCAATCACACAGGTCTCACCCATGCAGTACGTGAAGTCGACGCGTCTTCACCAGGCGCGACTGCTGATGGTGCGCCAGGGCCTGAGCGCCGAGGCGGCGAGCCACGCCGTGGGTTACACGAGCCCGTCGCAGTTCAGCCGGGAGTTCAAGCGGCTGTTCGGCGCGACGCCCGCAGCAGAATCGAAGCGTATGCGCGAGAGCTTCGCCATTCCGACGGCATTTGCCGACGCCACCTATGTGTCGTCGCATTGAGCCGGCCAGGTGAGCCATCGCCCGATGCGCTCGGAACACTCGTTCGAGTGGGTATCGATGCGACGCGTCGGATGTCATCGAGGACGCTTGTTCGGCGTTCCCCGGTATGGCGCTCGTCGCGCACGAACCCAATGCACGGCGAGGACGACGAGGGGGGGGCGAGGAGGGCGCAGCCCGCTTGGCTGCGCCCGGCCAACGCGGCGACGGCTAGCGCTACTTCGCGGCGTGCAATAGCGGGGTCACGAATTTTTCGAGGCGCTCTGCGGTCCACGCCGGTGGCGCAGGGTCGTCCCATCCGTTGTGTGCCAGCGTGCCCGAACGGTCGATCGCGAAGTTCACGGGAATGCGCCAGATTCGCCCATATCCGCCAGCGTAAGCACTCCCGAGCAACCCCACGGGAAAGCTCAGGCTGGCGGCGACCTTGTGCACCATGGGCAGATTCTCAGGCGCGTCGAGGCTGAAGCCGAGGATCTGAAGTCCGTCGCGCGCGTGTCGCTCGGCATAGGCGGACAGCAGCGGCAATTCCTCGTGGCACGGATCGCACCACGTTGCCCAGAACGTGAGAATGACAACCTGACCGCGCAGGGCTTGCGTCGCGATCTCGCGTCCGTCGAGTGTGCGAAGCACCAAAGGCGGCGCCGGTTCGCCCACCGTCAGACTGTTCGCGCGTGCCTGTGGCAGCCATCCCGAGAGACCGGCACCTGCGATAAGCCCGCCCGCAGTACGCAGCCAGTGACGACGCGCCAGCGAAGTCTGCGAAGTACGCGCCGTCGGGTCGACCTTGTCAGAATGCATACGAAACCCCGACGTTGCCGGTCCAGCGAGGGAACAATTGATAGCCATCGAGCTTGCTGTAGATGGCCTTTTGTACGAAGCCGTAGACGTGCAGGTTATGCGTGACGGCAACGGTGACGCCGGGACTCAGATACGCCACGGTGCCGCCGGTGTCCGTCGTGTCGGCGAGCGCGCCCTGATCCGCACTCTTGCGGGTGAAGTTGATCTGAAGTTGCGGCACGATCGTCGGATTCGCTTCGTAACGTATGCCGGCGCTTACCGTAGTGAGATTGCCCGGGCGATAGTCTGCGTTCACCTGATTGAGTTTTTCCATCACGGCCGATTGAAACTGCACGTTCACGAACGCGTCGAAATCCTGACTCACCGGCTGGTAATAGTAAGCCCCGAGGATGATGTCCGTGCTGCCGGTGCCGGGTTGCAGACTGGTGTCGAGTGCCTGACCGCCTGCGGCATTCGGTCCGCTCGAGAAGAACACCGGATGCCCGACGGTGGCGCCTGTCACGACGTTCTGGCCGCCATAGGCGCCCGTGGGCAGTTTCACGCCGAGCTGCACACCGAGGTTGTGCGTCGGCAGAAAGCCTTGAAAATTGGCGATCAGCTTGATGTCGCCCAGTCCGCTGCTCGTGGCGCCGCTGATATTGTCCGGCGTGAGCTGACTGGCACCGGCATTTCCATAGGTCGTGTGGCTGCGATCGATGAACGGCACGATGGCGCTGAAATTCCAACTGCTGTTCGGACTGTAGCTCAGCCCAAGGTTGTAGTAGCGGTTGATCGTTTGCTTCTCGACTTCCTGGCTGCCGCCCGCGTCGTTGACCGCTGCGGCTTGCGATGGCGAGACGGCGCCCGTGCCGCTGCGCAGTTGGCTTTGATTGATGAAACTGTAGTCGAAGCTGATGCGCCATCCGGGCAGTGCCGAGTAGCCCATGGCCGCGTCGGTGCTCAACGAGCAACCGCAGGTGGCGCACGCTTGCGCCGCATTGGATGTGAGCAGGCCGACAGCGCAGACAGCCGCTGTTCCCGCCAGACGTGTCAATACCGATGACATGGCTTCCCTCTGAGTGTTCTGAATGTTCTGAGTAGACGGCCCCATGGCGGAGCCCCCGTGACATCGGATGCCACGGGTGTGTGTGTTGTCAGGTTCAGAGCGTCAAAGGAGGGGCGCGTGGCCGCGCGGCAGGAAACGCGCCGACCGGCGTAAAGCCGAGCACGAGCGTGACGACCGAGAACGCCACCACGACACAGGAGAGATAGATCGTGACGAGCGGCGCACCCGGGGCGATGCCGTGATGCTCGAGCACGCTGCAATAGCCGCATGCGTCGCTGTGAGGTGCGGAGGGATGCTGCGGGTTGCCATCGACATTGCCGTAGTCGCGATTCTCCGGTTGCAACGTCGCCGAGCAAAGAATATCGGTCGTGGCACTCGCGCGCGTGGCCACCAGAAAGTGACTGACCAGAGGCGCGACGACAAGTAGCCACACGGCGATGAGGCCAAGCCAAACCGTGAGTCGCTTTTGGTTGCGCTGTGTCATGGTGATCTGTGTGCGAGCGGCAAAAAGTCTAGCACCGGTCGTTGCGCTCATATAGCGCTTCGTCGCATCATCGCAACGCGCATCGATTACGCCAGCGAACGCTCGATTTCAAGACGAAAAATGCTTGTCACGTGCGGTGGCGGGCGACTGGCGTGCAGCCGCTCGCCGTCTTCGATGTTACGGCTGTAATCGCTTGTAAAAGAATAGGCGCTAACCGCGTGATCGACGTGAATGTCGGCAAAGATCCCGAACGTCGGCGAAGCGCGTTTTGCACGTTCAAACAGCAGGGGGACGGGCGCGTGCTTTCAGCCTCGACGCGCCGGAAGACCTCCGATTGACGCACGAGGTCGCTCCGGCGGCTTACCGGATCTCAGAACGAGAACGCTGCTGTGACCGTCACCGTTCGCGGCAGCGCCGCAATGACCTGACCGCCGAGGAAGTAGGTGGAGGGGACGAAGTACTTCTTGTTCGTCAGATTGAAGATATTCAGCCCGTACCGCGCCCTTCCGAGGGTGTAGGACGCTTGCGCGTCCCATACGGTGGTTGCCGGCGTGAAGAACGTGTTGGTCGAGTTGCCCGGGAGCGCCGAGTTGAATGTCATGCCGAGACCCAGCCCGAGACCGGCGAGTACCCCCGTACGAATGTCGTAACGCGTAGCCAGTCGAAGCGTTTGCTTCGGCACGTTGAACAACTGCTTGTCGACCAATGCGGCGTTGCCATCGTCCACAATTTTGGCGGTCTGCTGAGCGTACGCGGCAATCCAGGTCCACGACGGCGTAGCCTGCCAACGCACGTCGACATCAATGCCTCGCGAGCGCTGCTTGCCTGCCTGAATGTAATAGCCCGCGTTGGCCGGATCCGCCACGGCAACGTTCTTGCGATTCAGGTCGAACAGGGCCACCGTTGCTGTGATCCCGGCAAGGTCTTTAAGACGCAGGCCAATTTCCTTCTGGTTGTACTCCTCCGGTTTTGGTGGTGAAGCGAACAGATAGAACGCCGGCACTCTGATGCCTTCGCCGTAACCTGCGAAAGCCGATATTTTCGGCGTGATTTCGTAGACAGCGCCAATGCGCGGCGAGACCTTGGAATTGCTGCTGACGTTGTAGATCCCATAAGCATAGTTGTTGTCGGTGATCCTGATGTCGGAGTAGCGAACGCCACCCAGGAAATGCCAGCGTCCGACGTCGATCTGGTCCTGCAAATAGGCGACCGTCGAGATATAGCGGTTTTGCTGATCCGGCGTCGCCGGTGCGACAGGCTCCGTCCAGGCCGGATACACCGGATGGGTCAGGTTCACGTTGTCATACGAGACAGGGCCGAGCCCATTCGAATAGACCATGAATTCGTCGTCACGCGTGTACTCGTAGTCCACCCCGACGTTCAGTGTGTGCTTGAATGCGCCGGTCGTGAACTTGCCGGTCAGGCTCGGCGAGAGCGTGGTGGTTTTCAGGCGCGTCCACATCCGCACGCCGCACATTATGTTGTTGTACGGCGTTGCACTCCCGAAGTCGCCACAGCCCATCGAGCTTTCCGAGTCGACCAACCAGGTTCCTCGCTGATCGAGCCGCACTTCGTTATAGGCGCTCAACAGTGAGAAGCTCCAGACATCCGTCAGTCGTTGAGTCCATTGCAAATTGACCCCCTTCGAAGTGTTGGTCGTATTCGGTTGTCCGGCGGCCGCAATATTGGTCTGCCTTGGCAGCGTGAAGATCGACGTGTTCAGCGTGCCGTTCACCGGCAACCCGCTGTAGTCGAGCGTGGTGGTATCGAGATAGCGGGCTCTGAGCACGATTTTGGTATCGGCGTTCGGCGTCCAGGACAGGCTCGGGAACAACGCGCGCTTCCTGAAGAAGACGCGATCCGTTTCGCTGTCGCTGTTCGAGGCCTCTCCCGTAACCCGGAACGCCCATGCGGCGTTCAAGGGCTGGTTGATGTCGAAGTCGATGCCCTTTTCGCCGTAGGAGCCTGCCTTGAAGCCGACCTTTCGCACCGTCTCGAGTGTTGTCGGCTCAAGCGTGGTGATCGCGATGGTGCCTCCGGCCGTGTCGTAGGCACCCACGCCCTGAGCGCCAAAAAGCGCGCCCGCCGGACCTTTGATGACATCGATGCGGTCCACATTGACAAGGCTTTCCTGATCCGTAAAGTTGCCTTTCATCGCGACGCCGTCGACCACCGTGCCGGAATGAAATCCACGAATATTGAACACCGTGTTGTTGGCGTCACGCGAATCGATGGCGTTCACGTTGCTGACGTTGCGCAGCGCATCCGAGACCGTTTTGGATCCCTGATCGTCGATCATCGCGCGAGGCACCGTGATGATCGATTGCGGAATGTTCTCGATGGGCGTATCGGTGCGCGTCGCCGCGCTGCTTGATTCCACGACATAGCCGTTATCACGCGACGCGCTGACTTCTGTCGGCGTGAGCTGAACTGCTTCGGCAGCCAAGGCTGCGTTGACGTGACCGACGGCTAGCGAGCACGCCATGGTTGACTTCACGGCAATACGCGCCGCGCATGCGTGTGTTCTAGTTTTTTTCACTGAGTCCCCGGGGTACTTTGCATCGAACCCCAGAGGCTACTGGGAGCAGGTCATGCCAAAAAGGCGGCAATTTGTCGCATACCTATGCATATTATTTCGGCATCAAAAGCAGCGCTATCACGGATAGATCACGGAATTCAAAGCCTTTAAACGTAAGCGACCACTTCGATTTTTCCGTCATGTCACCTGCGGCAGACCGAATTTCTGCATTCAATGGCGCGGCACGTCGCATTGTTTGCGTCGTGAATGCGAACGGCCGGCGTTTGTGATATTTCCGTACTTCTTAATCTCCTCGCTCCGGGCGTCAGATCGCGAACTTGCCTTCGATGAAGAAGGTGCGGCCAGCGTACGGGTGATAGACGAAGTAGCGTGTGTCGAAGAGGTTGTCCACGCCGATGCCGATCTGGGTGCGTGCGGTCGGCTTGTAGGTGAACTTCGCATCGACGACGGTGTATGTACTGGTGCCACCAAAGGTATTCGGATTGTTATCGGTGTTGGTCAGCGTGTTGTACTGGCGTCCCGAGTACCGAATCGCACCGGTGACGGCGGTCTTTGCGTCGAAACGGTAGGTCGCCGCCAGATTCGCGCGCCATAGCGGAATTCGGTAAAAGTACTTGCCGACCGATGCCGGATTGTTCGCATTGGCCATGATCTTCGACTGCGTGTACGTCACACCCGCCGCGATATCGAGCCCCTGGAAGACCACATCCTGGCCGTCGAAGGCGGTATCGATACCGCGCGAGCGCACCTTGTCGATGTTCTGGAAGTTCGTGACGTTGGGGAAGACGGTCGTGTTCGTCTGGCTGAAGATCGTGTTCTTCACGTCGTCCTGGAACAGAGAGACCCGGACTTTGCCTGTCTCCAGTTGCCACTCGGCGCTCAACTCTTTCGCAATATCGTCTTCGGGGCGCAGTCCCGGGTTGTTGTTGACGATGTTCGTGCCGGTAATCGACCCCTGAAACAGCTCGGACACAGTCGGGAAGCGATAGGCCCGCGCAATGGAAGCACGTAGCGTCAGGTCCTGCGTGGCCGCGAACGCGAGCGAGAGCTTGGGTGAGAAGTGGCTATCCGACGATCCTGCATAGGGCACTGTCACACCACCTAGCGTGCGTGCCCCCGAATAGGCGCGCCAGTCCTCGTAGCGCAGGCCGGTTGTGAGTTTCCAGCGAGGAAGGAACTGCCAGGTGTCCTGGGCGTAGAGCGCCTGCGTCAGCGTGTTACCGCCGAACGCGTTGGCAAGCGACGTGCCGTTACCGTCGACCCACGCCGCCGTATTGAATGTGCGGTTATCGAGGAAATAGGTGTCGAAGTGATAGCCGAACGCCAGCCAGTGCGCGCCGGCGCCCTGTTGCGCGGGTGTATAGGTGTTGCGCAGATCGATCGACTTCCAGCCCGTGCCGTCGCCATAGGTCACGGTGCCCGGGCCGTTGCCCGGCGCCCCGGAACTGGCGGTGCGGGCCTCGCTCTGGGAGATGTCGAAATACGAGGCGATCGCTTCCCAGTTCCAGCCGGTCTTGTTGCGGGTCTTGAGCGAGAGGCCGTAAAGCAGGTTCTCGCTCACGCCCTGGCTCGGCGCGAATGCCGATGCCGGAATGACGTACTGGTAGCCATTGATGTTGACCGTGCCCGAGTAGACGGGGTTGCCATTCGCATCCCGCAGGAACGTGCTGGTCTGACTGTTGTAGTTCTGATGCCAATAGCCGAAGCTGAAGCCGCCTTGCAGCGTCGGTGTGAAATCGTAGGTGGCCTTGAGCTTGAGCTGATCTTGCGTGACACGCTCGATGCCTTCCCCGTTCACCCCCATCACAACGCCCGGTGCGCCGTTCTGGTCGCGATAGTTGTACGCGCCGCTCACGACCGTATCGCTCGCTTTGGCGGGGGTCGTCGATTGTGAGGCCGTATAGAACTGGAGCGGTTGCCCCGTGTTCTCCATGTGGTCGACACCAACGAGCAGCGAAAGGTCGCCGAACTTGTCGCCAACGCTCGCGCTGACGTTACTGCCGTTGAAGCTGCGATTCACGCCGAACAGATCGAAGTGTTGCGTGAAGCCCTGGACCTTTGCGTCTGTCACGAACTTGTCAGGCATGCGGGTCGTGATGAGCACCGTCGCACCGATCGAGTTGCCCGGATACAGCGCGGAGAACGGTCCGTAGATGACATCGACTTGATCGATTTCTTCCGGGAACACCATTGACCAGCGCGGCGCGAATGTCCATGTGTTGCCAAGGAAATTGCTCAGGAGCAAGCCGTCGGCGTAGACAAGGCCGCGAGCCGTTTGCGCGTTGCTCGTGCCCCGCACTGCGATGGTCGAATTCAGATCGCCGATGAAACGGCGCCGCACGGCCATGCCGGGAACATAACGCAGAGCGTCCTCGGTCGTCTCGACGTTCTGGTACTGCAACTGATTTGCGGTGACGGTCGCGCTGGAGGACGGCAGATTCGGATCGAGCACGCGCCTGGGCAGGCGCTCGGAGGAAGCCGTCACGGAGGTCGGGGCGAGTTCGACCGTCGAAGCGGTCGTTGCCGGATCATTGTTATCTGCGGCTTGAGCGAAGGCCGGCAGCATGGCGGCCAGCGCGAGCGCCAGCGGTGTCTTGCGCGCGAAAAGGTTAAGCATGAGGTTTCCTGACTGCGATGGGCAAATGAATACCGGCGGGCCATTGCAACGCAATGGCTTGCCGGACGCGATGGCATCAGGAAAAGAACGGCGGTGCCCGGACGGGCGGGATATAGGCGAGCGTGAGGGTGGGGGCGGGTGCGACGACCGCGGGCCCTGCGCGGGCGATCCAGACGAACGAAACGCTGCTCGCCTGTGGCGGCATCACGAGCGGTGGATGGTTCGCGAGCAGCGAGCAGTAGCCGCAGGCATCACCATGCCCGCCGTGGTCAGTTGTCTGAGCCGCGTGAAGATCCGCGTGCGAAGCATCCGAAGCCACGGCCAGCGCCAGCGATCGTGTCAAACCGTCGACAGAGCACAAAGTGGCTTCGATCTGGGAGGCGCTCGCGCGATGCGCCGACAACCACTGGCTCACGGCCGGCACGCAAAGCGCAAGGCACATGGCGGTCAAGCCAAGCCATGCGCTGAAGCGTTTGCGTGAGCGAGTGAGCATATTGAAAGACGAATTCTGTCGTCCGGCGTGGCCAGAGCGGAAATTTTGCCCGGATCGTATCACTTGCGCCTTAGGCGCGTTACGCGCTCGGTACGTCGAGATGTGTGCGGTTTTCCAATAGAAACAACCGAGCGCCCGCAAACGTGACATTGTGTCAGTGCTCACGCGAACGCGTCCGCAATGTGCCGTCGTACGCGCCTTGCCCGGCGCTTGGGGGCGGGGCGATAAAGTGCATCGAACGCGTTGCGCAAACGGATCATCTGACGTTCGTTTTTCCCGCTGTCGACAATTTCCCGGCAAGCAAGCATTGAGAGGTAAGCGCCTGAACGAACGAGTTTCGCAATACTGGGCAGCAGATGTGCGTCGTCTAGCCGGTCGGCCTTGATTCGAGAGAGCACCTCCTGCCGCCCTCCATGGCTGACGTCACACAGGCTCGTCTGAAAAGACATAACCGCCAACTTCGTCGCGCGGTCGCCCCAAAGACCGCTATCGCTGAGATCTCGCGAAATCGCTGCAAATGACGGTGGGCGTTGTTCTGCGCGCAGAAAACCAAGGACCTGAGCGTCAGTGGCACATCGCCGATACCAGGCGCCTCGGGTGAAGGCATCGAACTGCGCCTTGTAGATCGAGCACGCCGGGGCGTAAGCCGCCTCGGACACGAGCGCCAACAATCCTTCAAAGTGTTCTAGCGACAGCAACTGGAATGTCCCGAAGACACGTTTGCGTGCCGAGGCTCGCAAGTCGATGTCCTGCAACAAGCCCTCGCGTTGGGCGATCCACTTCGCCGCGAGCGACAACTCGTCGTGAAGCGGTTGCGGAATTAATAACTGCACGCCAGCGTGCGAACCGGCAGTCGACTCATGCCCAATGTTGCGTAGCGTCATCGTCGGGGCTCCGAGAATGCCGGGGCGAGCGTCAGACGCAGGCGATCGGGGGCGAGGATCTCGAGTTGCAAGTGCGTTCCTGCCGGGATGTCGTGAAACCAGCGCTTGAGCCTCGCGCCTCCATAAAATCGGCAAGCACCGCTCAGGTTGGACGTGCGATTGACGACCGACTCCAAGGGCTCAGCGCTATCTCCCAGCCAGATTTCCACTCTTTGCCGGTTGGGACCGAAATGGCGATTCAAGTCGCCTGCCGGAATGTTAAAGAAGCCGTTGTCTCGATAGGACGGTCGCAGAACAAGTGCAATGACGGGCAAGGGGTTGTATGCCACTTCGTCGGTGCCTTGAAACGAAGCCCTATTCCATGCGGGCATCAGCGTGCCAACGATGCTGTCCATCAATCCGTCGATGAGATTGATCGCGAACACGCCATGCAGGGGCCGCGGTTCCCCGGTAAAGACATAGATGTCGATGCTGGGCACTTGCCGCAGTCGTGCAATGAGTTGCGCATGACAACGTGTCTCGCGCGCCGACGTGAGAGACGCGCGTCGGTAAAGATAGAGGCGTCCCTCCAGGGGCATGGCGGTCTTTGCAACGTAGTGCACTTTGTCGCCTTCGACGAACGCGTACATCACGTTGCGATGCTCGGTGCGAACGTGCAACGCCAAATGCAGCTGATCGCCGCACAGCGACCAATACCCGACGTGGCGAAAGCCGATGTCTCGCAGTTGGGACAGGCCACCGGCGGGGGCTTCGCCATGGGTCCGGTGGGGGGGCGACAACGCGGCGGTACCGTACGCGCGAGCGCGTGTCCGGCTCCGTAACAGTGAGCTTGGTGTTGGATTCATGCGCGTTTCGAGAAACAACCAAAACACCCGGCGCCCAAGGGGGACGGGAAGTGGGAGCGGTTGATCAGGCGAAACGAGGTGGGGCCCTTGGTAGAGGAGAAGGCGGGAACGCTTCCGTGAGCGGCGTTGACTGTGCAACGACGCGCGAGAGCGCCAGCAAAACACGCTGGGGGGGGACTGGACCGGCGATGCCCGGCGTCGGTGAAAGATGCGCGGCAACCGAACAATATCCGCACGCCTGCGACAACAACCCGTGATCGTGCGAATGGCCATGCGCGGGTGTCTGCGCGCGACTCGCAACGCATATCGCCGACGCCAGCGCGTCGTCGACCAACGCGCGCTGGGCCTGTCGCCATTGACTGACACTTGGTGCAATGAGCACCAAGGCCATGGCGAAAAGGCCAAGCCAGGCGAGGAGACGGCGATGCCGCGAACGAAGCATGCGAGACGGACGAAGTTGGGGGAGTTGCCGACATCGCAGTGTTTTGCGACGGGCAGAACGCAAATTTAAGGGCTATCGGCCTATGGTTGCGCATTGAGAGGTGCGGCATTTCGACGCAGGATTTCGGGTGCTTCGGCGCTCAATCCCGCAGCAGGGCTGAAGCCAGGGGGGGCGAGGGCAACAATTTCTCTACCGAGGTCGTCAGCAAATCTTGGGGCCGCGTTGTCATCTACTTATACTGCAAATCATTATCATTCCCATCTTTGGCTTGCCATGCAGTTGTCGGAGTTGAAAAAGGGCGGTATTGCGACGGTGGTGTCGGTCGTCGATCTCGCACAGCCCGACGCGGTTGCGCGTCGTCTTCGTGAATTAGGTTTCGTCGCGGGTGAGCCCGTACGTGTCGTGGCGCTGGCGCCGTGGGGCGGAAATCCCATGGTCGTGCAGGTTGGCGCCACCCGGTTCGCGCTCAGGCGTGACGAGGCGGCGCGCGTTCAGGTTCAACAAGGGTAGTTCGATGGAATCAACGAGTATGAGAGTCGCCCTTGTCGGCAACCCCAACTGCGGCAAAACTGCCCTTTTCAACCAATTGACCGGTGCGCGTCAGAAAGTCGCGAACTATGCCGGCGTTACGGTCGAAAGGAAGGAGGGCGCGTTCGTTTCCCCGACGGGAAAAACGATTCGTGTCCTTGACCTGCCCGGCACCTACAGTCTTTCAGCCACTAGCCTGGACGAGAAGGTCACTCACGATGTGCTGCGCGGCGTCTACGCTGGAGAGCCGGTGCCCGAGCTGATCGTCTGCGTGGTCGATGCCACCAACCTGCGCTTGCATTTGCGTTTCGTGCTCGAAGTGCTTTCGCTGGGACGCCCGACCGTGCTGGCGTTGAATATGATGGACGCCGCTCGCCGTCGCGGGATCGACATCGACGTGCCTGCGCTGTCGCGTGAATTGGGCATCCCTGTCGTCGAGACGGTGGCGATTGCGCGCACCGGTGTGCGTGCGCTCATCGACCTGCTGGACGGTGTCTCCTCGTCCGGCAGCACTGTGCGCGCAAGCGGTGATGCAGGGCGGCTTGCCGGTCGCGACCTTCACGAGGAGGTGCGGCGCGTCATGGCCGCTTCGGTCAGCGCACCGGCGGCCACCGACACGCTCGACGAGCATTTGGATCGGATCGCATTGCATCCGGTCATCGGAATGATCGTGCTCACCGTCGTGATGTTCCTGATCTTCCAGGCCGTGTACTTCATCGGCAAGCCGATGACGGATGCCATCGGCGACGGCTTCGGCTGGCTCGGTGAGCAGGCCGGCACATGGTTGCCCGACGGCCCGCTGCGTAGCCTGGTCGTCGACGGCATCTTCGGTGGTCTGGGTACCGTGCTGGGTTTCCTCCCCGAAATTCTGGTGCTGTTCTTCTTTATTCTCGTGCTGGAAGAGTCCGGCTATCTGCCGCGTGCCGCGTTCCTGCTCGATCGTATGATGGTCAAGGTCGGTCTGACAGGGCGCTCCTTCATTCCGCTGCTCTCGAGCTTCGCGTGTGCGATTCCCGGCATCATGGGTACGCGCAGCATTGCTGATCCGCGTCAGCGACTCACCACGATTCTGGTTGCGCCGCTCATGACGTGCTCGGCTCGTCTGCCCGTATATGCCTTGTTGATCGGTGCGTTTATTCCGGATAGACCCGTGTTGGGCGTATTCAAACTCCCGGGGCTGGTGCTCTTCGCCATGTATGTCGCGGGGATTCTGGGCGCCATGGCGGTCGGCTGGATCTCCAAGCGCCTGCGCGGTACGCGCTCACAACCGCCGCTGCTGATGGAGTTACCTTCGTACCGGATGCCGAAGGCGCGCAATCTGGCGCTTGGCCTGTGGGAGCGAGGCTGGATTTTCGTGCGGCGACTCACCGGCGTGATTCTCGCGCTGACGGTCGTCATGTGGTTCATCTCGACGTTCCCGTCAGCCCCCGCCGGTGCCACGGGGCCTGCCATCGATTACTCGTTCGCGGGCTACATCGGCCGGGCGCTCGAAGTCATCTTTGCACCGCTCGGCTTCAACTGGCAGATCAGTATTTCGTTGGTGCCCGCGTTCGCTGCGCGAGAGACGGCGGTGACAGCACTTGCGACGGTCTATTCGGTCGCGGGTGGCGCAGAGGACGCGGCAGGGCTGGCGGCGGCGTTGTCGTCGAACTTCTCCGTGGCCACGGCGCTCTCGCTGCTGGCATGGTTCGCCTTCGCGCCGCAGTGCATGTCGACGCTCGCAGTGATCCGGCGTGAAACGCAGTCCTGGCGCTATGTGCTGATTTCGTTCGGTTATATGTTCGGCCTCGCTTACCTCGTGTCGTTCGTCACTTATCGTCTCGCGCTGTGGCTGCTTTGAGGTGAAGGAACCGTTGCCATGTCCCATACCGTTCAATACGTTGTTATCGGCGTCATCGTCACCGTCAGCATGCTGGCCGTGCTCCGGCATCTGTTTCCGCGACTGACGCGCGCGTTGACGCAGCGTTTTCTCGACGCACTGGTACGGCGAGGTGTCCCGATCCCGAGCCAGTGGCGCGCCGGGATTTCCACCGCCTCGGGATGTGCTGCCGGGTGCGGGTCTTGCGCGTCGTCTCAATGTGCGAGTCCGGCACAAGAGGCACCTGTTCGTTTCTACAAAGCCGGGTCAGGAATTACGTCGAAATCGTCGTAGGCAAGGAGACTTGCGCGTCAGCAGCGCAGAGAGGAGCTTCCGGCACCAGCGAGCGGTCTCGGAGGTTAAATTGAGTTGCTCCGCGCCGACTCCCGCGCCACGACGGTTCGCGTTGCACTTTCTCACGCCGAGCCCTTGGGCAGCATGTCATCCCACGGCAAGCTTCAAGCGCTGATCTTGGAAAGTTCAGACGCGGCGAGCATCGCAAATGCCGTCGGAGAGCAGGGGCTGACCGGATTCCTCTGGGCTCGACACGTCGAGTCGGCTCCTGTTGGGCGCTTGTCCGTGGAACTGTCCTCGCGCGGGGCATTGCAAATGCGGGTTCGTGAACAGGCAAGACGACTCAAGAGCCGCGAATCTCTGGATAGACGACCTGCGGGCTCACCACGAATGGCCTGCATATTCCTGGGAGCCGTCAGGCCGGCGCGAGATCATTCGCCAAGATCGATGAACTTACTGGGCGTGGCGCTTGCGAAAACCTCACCCCGCATGCTCGTCAATTCCGCGCAGCATCCCAATGCCAACGGTGTTTGCGCGCACTCGTCACGCGCGAACCGAGTAGACTCACGAATTCCCATCACGCGCGGGATAGCTGAATTCCGGACCCTTCAACCGGTGGAGGTATCTGCACTCGCCGTGGGGCAGCTTGCCTATCTGCGAAGCATAGAACTATGCAGACTCTGGAGACTCGAACGTGCGGTTTCAGCGGCTAGATTTGAACTTGCTCGTAGCCTTGGATGCGCTATTGGAAGAGCGAAATATTACGCGGGCAGCGGAAAAGCTTAGCCTTAGCCAGTCGGCCATCAGCGGCATGCTGTCGCGGCTGCGAGAGTATTTCGACGACAAGCTGCTCACGCCGGTTGGCCGCTCCATGGTGCTGACCCCGCTGGCGCAGGAGCTGGTCGAGCCGGTGCGTAACGTGCTGCTGCACGCGCAGACGGTGGCGTCGATCACGCCTGCCTTCACGCCGCAGACCGCGCGCCGGCACTTCCGCATTGCCACGTCGGACTATGTGGTGCACGTGCTGTTGCGTCACGTCATGGTCGAGATCGAGACGTCGGCGCCGAACATCACGCTGGAGTTCCTGCCGCAGGTGGAGGACTCGGCGGAGAAGTTGCGCCGTGGCGATTACGACTTCCTGATTATCCCCGAGCCCTTCATTGCCGACGATCAGCCGTTCGTGCCGCTGTTTCAGGACGAATATGTGTGTGTGATCGCGAAGGACAACCCGGTCGCCGACGGCGCGTTCGATCTCGCGTGCTATGAGCGGCTCGAACACGTGTCGGTGCTGCTGGGCTGGCCGCGCACGCCGACATTCGAGAGCCGCTTTCTCGACGATCGCGGTATTCGCCGCAAGGTGCGAGTGCAGGCATCTGACTTCCTGAGTGCGGCCTCGGTGGTGGTCGGCACGCGCATGGTGGCAACGATGCACGCGCGTCTGGCGCGTCTCGCGGCGCAGCACCTGCCGTTGCGCATCGTGCCGGTGCCGCTGCCCGTGCCGCGTGTGCGCGAATGCCTGCAATGGCATCACTACCTCGATGCCGATCCCTGCCATCGCTGGCTGCGCGGCGTCATGGCGAACGTCGCGGCAAAGCTGCCTGCGGCGAACGCGTGAGCGGGACGGCGCCTTGCGCCGCGCCCGCCCAACGCGCGCAGAGGATCCTCAGAAGCGCTGCAAGTCCTTTGCAACCGTGACCGGGCCGCCATACGTGGGCGCAATGCCGTTCGTATAGCCGCTCAGGTCGGTCTCGCCGTCGGAACCCGGCGCGAGGTGGGTCAGCACTACGGACTTCACCTTGGCCGCAGCGGCGAGCTTGCCGATTTCGACGGGTGTGAGATGGTCTTCTTCCATGTGCTTGATCATCTCGGGCAACTGGTCGCGCGGCAGGATCGACGGCGGCGCCTTCAACAACTCGGCGCGGATGGCGGGGATGTCAATGACTTCGCTGATGAGCACATCGGCCCCCTGCGCGAGCTGTTCCACATGTCGTGACGGACCGGTGTCGCCCGTGTACACGAACGTGCGGTCCTTCGTCTCGACGCGAAAGGCGTAGGAGCGCGCCGTCTGCGCTTCCTTGGAACCGGGGGCGAAGTGATAGTGCGTGTTGGTGATCGCGAGCACGCGGATGTTGCCGTCCTTGTAGATCTCGGTCGGCGTGTCCATGTCCAGTGCCAGATCCTTCGGGGCGACGGTCTGCCGAATCGGTTTCTTGCCGCCGGCACCCGCACCGATCGGCGCCAGTTCGACCGCGCGCATGGCCTCGCTCAGATGATCGACCATGGCTTCGGTGCCAGGCGGGCCGATCACGGGCATCGGCGTGTACTGGTTGAACATCCAGCGGCTCGCCATCACCTGGCCGAGATCGGCATTGTGGTCGATGTGGTGGTGCGAGATGAAGATGGCGCGCACCCTGGCCATCGGAATGTGGGCGCCCACCATCTGGCGCTCCACGCCCGAGCCGACATCGAAGAGATAGACGTCGCGGCCGATGACCAGCGCGTTGGCCGGCTCCGAGCGATCGCGCCGGATCAGCGGACCGCCGCCAGTGCCCAGCGTGATCCATTGCGGGGTGGCGTCGACGACAGCCGCGTGCGGGGCTGCATCAAGCGTTGAGTCCGGTGTTGCGCCCGGCGTTGCGTTGGGGGCAGCGAGGGCGGTGCCAGCGAGAAGCGCCAGACAGGCGCCGACGGTATGAAGGCGGGTAGGCATGCGTGTGTCCTTGTGCTTTGCAATCAGAAGCGGTCGAGGTCGTGGGCGACGGCGATGGGGCCGTTGAAGGCTTCCTTCGCGCCGTTGATCAGCGTGTCGCGCGAGTCATCGGTAGGGCCGGCGATCGCCAGATGGGTGAATACCAACTGCCTGGCGTTGGCTTTTGCGGCGAGCGCGCCGGCTTCGCGGGGCGTCAGGTGCTGCGTCTTGAGGTGATCGATCAGGTGCTCGCGGGCCTGCGGCGACATCTGTCCCATGGCGCGCGCGATGCCGGCAATGGTCGGCTCGATGTCGATCACTTCGCTCACGAGCACATCGACGTTCTGTTCCAGGCGCGCGACGGCGTCGCTCGGGCCGGTGTCGCCCGTATAGCCGATCGACCGGCCCTTGTAGTCGAAGCGCAGCGACAGCGACTGCGTGCCGTTCTCGAGCGGGTGCCCCGGTGTGACGTCGAAGTGCGAGTTGCGCACCGCGCGCAGGCGAACGCCCTGCACGTCGATGTCGGCGCCGTCGCGCAGTGTGACGACCTCGACCAGCGCGGCGGGGTCGTCGTGCCCGGCCTGCTCGCCATCGATTGCGGCAACCGGTTTGAGCGATGCGACGAGGCCGGCGACGACCGCGTCGGTGCCCGGCGGCCCGTAGATCGTCAGCTTTTGCCTGGCGCCCTGCATCCAGCGCAGACCGAGCAGCCCTTGCAGGCCGCCGATGTGATCCATGTGCAGGTGACTGATGACGACGGTATCGACCTGCGCCGCGCGGACATGCAAGGCCGCGAGGCGTTCGAGCGCACCATCGCCGCAATCGATCAGCCACGCACGGCCGTCGACGCTCAACAGGTTGGCCGGTTGCGAGCGTTGCGCGTACAGCACCGGCCCGGCCGCCGTGCCGAGCGTGGTCCACGTCAGTGCGGCGGGGGTATCGACGGCAGGCGCCGGTGCACTCGCGAAGACCGAGAGTGCGATGGCGCTGGCGGCGGCGATGTGCAGTCGACGCCGTGCGGCGCCGGTGAATCCCTTCATGTCGTGTCTCCTTGGGATGCTGCGGTCGTTCAGAACGTATGCTTGATGCCGGCGGTCACGGCCAGTTGGCTGGTCGTGGACGATGGCTGACTGAAGAGCAGCGCGGCCTTTTGTCCCGCACCGGTAACGTGCTGGAACTCGCCGTCGAGATACAGCGTGGTGCGCTTGGACAGCATGTAGTGCGTGCTCAGGTTGTAAATGTGCCAGCGTCCACCCATGCCGACCGAGTAGGTGTAGCCACCGCCCACGCTCCACGCGGGGCTGAAGTGATAGACGGCCTCCAACTCGCCCGTGCCCAGTTTCTCGACAGCGTCATGCGCCTGCATGCGGGTGTACGAATACACGCCGATCAGGTCGAGGTCGCCGAGGCGATAGCTCACATCGCTCACGACGGTGGTGAGGTTTTGCAGCGCAATGCCGCTGGACAGAGTGCTCGCCGTGCTTTGGCCGAAGGCGTACGGCAGGCCGATCGAGCCGGGGTTGATGGTGGTGCCGTTGATGCTCTGCATCGTCACCATCGCTTGCAGCGGGCCGTTGGCGTAGGCCGCTTTGAAGCCGTAGGCGCGCCCGGTGTTGGTCGCCGGCGTGGCGCTCGACCCGAAGGCGTACATCGCGCCGAACTGGGCCCCGCTCCACACCGGCGTTTCGTACATCACGGCATTGTTCAGGTACGACTGGACGATCTGGTCGTAATTGCCCGGGTGGAAGCCGAAGATGCCGCCGTGCGCGGCGACATACTGCGCCATCTCCACGGTGAACTCGTGCAGGCGGCCGATCTGTACCGTGCCAAGGGTGCGATCCTGCAAGCCAACGGACGCCTGCTTGTTGAACATCTGGCTCGCTTCGAGCGACATGCCGTTGTTCATCTTGAATGCGGTCTCGAGCCGGAAGATGGCGGCCAGGCCGCCGCCGAGATCTTCGCGCCCGACCATGCCGATCGTCGTCGGGAAATCGACGCCGTTCGATTGCGACCAGTTCGCTGCGCCGCCCTGGTTGCTGAAGTACGTCACGCCGGCGTCGAGAATGCCGTAGATGGTGACGCCCGACTGGGCGTGCGCGTTGGCGCAGGTGCCGAGCGCCGTAGCGGCGCACGCCGCGAGCAAGGCCGCGCGTTTTTTGCGCAGACCGGGCACTTGCGCACGCTGGCGCCAAGGCAGGGCACGGGGGAATTGCGAATGCGGATGCAGCATGTTGTCTCCAATGTCTTCGTTATGGCTTTTGATCTTGGCGGGTGGGCCCGCTGCGAATGAATCGGACGACCGTGCCCCGTGGGGCCGGTCTTGTTGTCTCCTCCTGATGCGTCGGTGCGCGACGCGCGAGGTCACGTCATGTGTTGCAGAATCAGCTCCGCCACGGTGTCGTCGACGGTGTTGACCGCCTCGACCTGCGACAGATGGTTGTGATGGGCAATGCACTTGATCTGCGGCGCGAAACCGTGATCGCACACGAGGCGTGCGAACAGCTCGCCGGCCTGCACCTGCATCTGCGGCGGATCGAGTTCGGCGTAGCTGACGAGCAGCGGGAACGGCGCGACATCGACGAGGCGCACGGTCGACATCGCGCGCATGCGCGACGCGTCGGTGCCGAAGTAGGCATCGTTGCGCGGGTCAGGCGTCGACACACCGAACTGCTCGCGGCAGCGCCGCTCCAGCTCGACGTTGTAGACGCCCGAGATCAGCGCGACCGACGCCGGCGGCGGCAGCGCGTCGCTTTGCATCGTATGGATCAGCGTGGCCGCGGCCACGTGCGCCGCGCCTGCCGATTCGCCGCCGAGCGAGATGCGCGCAGGATCGATGCCGAGCGAATCCGCATTCGCATGCACCCACGCCCACACGGCGGCGACGTCGAGCGCACCTGCGGGCCACGTGCCCTTCGGGCCGAGCCGGTAGTTCGGCAAGATCGTGACCACGTTGCGTCGCGCGAAGTACCAGCCGAAATTGGCGCGATCGCGCTTGTCGCCGCGAATGAAGCCGCCGCCGTGCACGAAGATCAGGGCAGCGCGCTTCGTGTCGCTGCCCCGCGACGGCGTGTACACGTCGAGTTGATGACGCTCGTCGGTGCCGTAAGCCACATCGCGCCGCACGTCGACGCCACTCGTCTCCTGTTGCTCGGCATAGGGGGCATACCACGCTTTGACGCGAGGCGGATCGATCACGGCGCCGAGTTCGCGGATGCGCGTGTCGAGCAACAGGCGATCCGTCTCGAAAATGCGAGAAGGTGTCGGCATGGCTTTCCTCACGCCGCGACAGCTTGCAAGAAGCCGGCCGGCGTCTTGTGGAAGCGGCCGTCCTTCATGATGCCGAGCAGTCGCTGCTTGTCCTGCAACAGCGTCACGTCCTGACACGGATCGCCATCGACGATCAGCAGGTCGGCCAGATAACCGGTCGCGATGCGGCCGAGTTCATGCCCCATGCCCATCAGTTCGCCGCCCAGTGCGGTGGCGGCGTGCAGTGCCTCGGCCGGCGAATAGCCGAACAGTTCGACGAACAACGCGAGGTCGCGCGCGTTGCGTCCGTTCGGATTGAACGGGAAGCCGTAGTCGCCGCCCGGCAGGATGCGCACGCCGCGTGCACGAAGGGCCGGGATCAGCTTTTGCTGGAGCGCCTTCACCTCGGCGGCGCTGCGCTTCATGTGGCTCATGTCGAAGTGCGGCGGCGGGTTGGCTTCGAGCGTCGCCTGAATGATGCCGATGGCCGGTGCCACGAAGATGTCGTCGCGCGCGGCGGCGAGCATGTCGAGCGCTTCGTCGTCGGCGTACGTGCAGTGATACAGCACGCGGAAGCCGTTGCGCAGCGCCATCTTCACCGCTTCGGCCGCTTGCGCGTGCGCCGCCAGCCAGACGCCGTGTTCGCGCGCGGCATCGCCGGCGGCCCGGGCTTCCGCTTCCGTGTAGAGCAGCAATTGCGAAGCGCCGGGTTGCAGCGCATCTTCGCCAGACAGAAGGAACTTGACCGAGCGCGCGCCCATCGCGGCGCAGCCGCGCACGAAGGCGCGGACCGCGTCCGGGCCTTTGCCATGCTCGTCGACTTCGCCTGCGCTGAGTGCCTGTTCGTCTTCGGCCACGGGCGGGGTCCGCTCGATCGATGAGGCCACCAGACGCGGTCCGGGCATGCCGCCCGAATTGATCTGCTCCGCCAGCGCGACTTCCACGCGCTTGTTGAGCGCCCCGGCCGAGTACGCGCTGGTGAAGCCGTGATCGAGCAGGATGCGGGCATTGCGCGCCGTGGTCAGCACGAGTTCCTCGGTGGGCAGCGACATGCCCGGCACGAAGCGCTCGACCGAGCTGGGCCACGACAGGTGCGCGTGGGCCTCGACGAGGCCGGGCATCAGCGTGGCGCCGCCGCACGCATAGACGGTGTCGCCGGGATGCGCGAGCGACGGCGTGCCTGCGGCGGCCACAGCCGTAATGCGGTTGCCCTCGACGCGCACTTGCGCGGGGAAGGGCAGGCTGGCGCTGCCATCGAATACGCGGATATCTTCAAAGACCATTCCAGACATGTGCTTACCTCATGGTGTGCAGGCGCCCGGCACGCACACCGGCGTGCGGGCTGGCGCCGACTCGGCGCGTGAAACGACAGGGGAAACGTGAATGAAGCCGGGATTGATGCCGGGAGCGAGCGCTCTTGTTCAGGCCTGCCCGGGCGACTGTGCCGCGCCGGCGCCTGTGGCGTCTAACGATGCATCGCTGTCGCGGACCCGGCGCATCAGCATCACGCAGGCCAGGCCGATGACCGTGGCGGCGACGCCGAGCGCACCGAAGCCGAAACGCACGATCAGCAGACCGCCGAGCAGCGGACCGATGGCGGACCCCGACATCAGCATCGCGGGCGTGGACGCATTCGCACGGCCGGTCGGGTCGAGGCGCGCCAGCAGGCCAAAGAGGAACGTGTGCGTGAAGATCATCGCGAACACCCAGCAGGCGGTGGCGAGCGCATACGGTGCGAAATCGGCCGACTGGCTGATGACGAGCGCCAGCACGATCTGCGCGACCGGGCCCGCGACGGCCACGGTGGTGGCGCGCAGGCGGCGCTGCAACAGGGCGGCGGCCAGCGGCGGGAGCAGGTTGACGAAGCCGCACGCGACCAGCACGGCATTCACGTGCGACTGGGCGAAGCCGCGCGCCACGCCGATGCGTTCGACGAAGCTGAACACCAGCGCTTGATTGAGCGCCATCAGCACGATGCCGCCGATGATCCACCCGCAGCGTTTGTCGAGCGGCTGGCGTGCGTCGGGCGCAGCATGCGCCGGCGTCGCACGATCGTCGGCGACGGGGAACGCCACGGCATTCACCACGGCGGCCAACAGGCACAAGCCGCAGAAGATCTGGAACAGCGCGGCCGGGCCGAACTGTTCGATAGCCAGCGGCGTGAGCGCGAAGAAGGCGATGCCGAACAGGCCCAGCCCCAGGTGGGCGCAGGCGAACAGGCGGTGCGGGTTGGCGGTGCGGGCGATCGCGCCGTGCGCCAACGACAGGCCGCAACCGACACCGGCGCCTGCCAGCACGTGCAGCGCGGCGACGAGCGCAAACGACGGGGCGACGGCAAGACCACCGAAGGCGGCTGCGGCAACGAGATAACTCAGGGTGGCGGCGCGACGGCCGCGAATGCGGGGGCTGCGCGGGGCGAGCCAGGCGCTCGCGAGCACGGCACAGGTGAGGTACGCGGTGACCTGAAAGCCTGCCTCGGCCGGATTCCAGCCGAAACGGTTCATCAGGGCGCCGATCCAGAGCGGCAGGGCCACGAGGTCGATCATGCCGACCACGTGCGCCACGATCAACGCCGCCGCCTGCGTGCGGGGAAGCTTCATGTGACTGTCTCCATCTTTTCGTTCGGTGGCATGTTCTGTCGACATGCTGACGAAAATTCTAGGGACAGCCCTTTTTCGATGCTCGTGTGTTTCGCGATACCTCCTATCAGGAAATCGACGGGCATCGGATATAAAAGTCTTGTATCGTAATTTTTGTATACATTTTCCGGCGATGGTGTGATTTCGCGCGGCGATGCGGTGCCGCACGAGCCATCGCGATGTGGCACAGCGACGCGCCGTAGCGGATTGCGCGCAAGCGCATCATGCCGGCGATGGCCGGTGTGGCTGAGCGTCAGGGGACGAAAGGGCAGGAAACCGCGAGGCGGGCGGCGCGCAGCAAGGCGCCGTGCCCGGGGGACTTACTCGTTGGGGAAGAGCTTGGCGTCGGCCAGGATGATGTCGGCCGTGGTTTCGTAGTGCGTTCTCATCAGCGCGATGGCGCGCGGGGCGTCGCGCTCGATCACGGCATCGAGCATGGCCTTGTGCTCTTCGCGCTCATGACGATTCGGATAGATGCGGCGCACCGACAACTGACGGTAGCGATAGAGCTGGTCGGAGAGCTGCTCGCAGAAGCCCAGCAGCCAGCGCGACTGGCAGCCGCCGATGAGCGTGCGGTGGAACGCGCGATGCAGGCGCTCCCACTCCGGATTTTCCTTGTACTCGGTCTCCGACAGCGAGCGCGGCACCTTGGACAGACGGTGATACGCGAGCACGAGCGCTTCTTCCCACTCGGGAGCGTCGGCGGCAAAGGCTTCGCGCAGGGCCACTTCTTCCAGCCACACGCGCGTACGCGTGATCTCGCGCAGATCGGCGGCGCTGATGCCGGCCACCGCAAAGCCCCGCTGGTCGCGGCGCTCGACGAGACCGTCCGACGTGAGGCGGTTGAGCGCTTCGCGCACGGGCGTCTGCCCCGCCTGATATTGCTCGCAAAGGAATTCGATCTGCAACTTTCGACCCGGCTCCAGCTTGCCCTGTAGCAGGTCGGCGCGCAGTCGGTCATACAGGTTCGTCGCCAGCGTGACGGTCGAGCCGGCTTGGCCCGCAGGCTGGGCGGCGGACGTCATTTCGGAAAGACGGGACATGGCGCGGGACACAGTGAAGTCTCTGGAATGGGCACGAGTTGCCGGGAAATCTGGCGCAAGTATATCTGAAAGCACCTTCTGTCAGCGAGTTTGCCAAAAGCTAGGTGTTTACGATAATTTGTGTACAAAAATTGGAAATCAATATTTTTGTATATATAATTTTTCGCACGGATTGCCCGGGCAGACTCGGGCGACAACATGGAGACAAAGCCGCATGGCATCCGTCCTGACGTTGGCCCAGGCCAACCGGATCATCGCCGCCGCCCTCGAAGCCGCGCGCGCTAAAAACTACAAGGCAATGGCCGTGGTGGTGGTCGATGCCGCCGGTCATCTGAAAGCCGTGCAGCGTGAGGACGGCGCTTCAATGTCGCGCGTCGACATCGCCACGGGCAAGGCGTGGGGCTGCGTGAGCATGGGCGCATCGAGCCGCGCACTTTGGCAGCGCGCGCAGGACAACCCGGTGTTCTTCCAGTCGCTGGCGGTCACGCACGGCGGCAAGTTCATTCCGCAAACCGGCGCCGTCCCGATTCGCGATGCCGACGGCACGATCGTCGGTGCAGTGGGCGCTTCTGGCGGCACCGGCGACGAGGACGAAGCCATCTGCATCGCGGGCGTGGTCGCTGCGGGGCTGCGTCATGAGTGACGGCGCGAGCGCCAGCATGGTGCGCGCCTGCGGGTGCCCCGGCATGCCGGGCATCGACGTGCACTGTCATATCGTGCCCGGGCATTTCCCGGCGGCGCTGGGCGTGCCGCCGGCCGGCTGGCCGTCGATGGCGCCGGCGCACGAATGCCATCGCCACGTGATGATCGACGGCGGGCTGTATCGCACGGTGTCGGAGCGCTGCTGGGATGCCGGCAAACGCCTCGAAGACATGGCCGCGCAACAGGTTGGCGTGCAGGCGCTTTCGCCGATGCCCGAACTGCTCGGCTACTGGCTGCCCGCGCAGGATGGCGCCCATCTGAACCGCTTCCTGAACGACGAGATCGAGGCCATGGTGGCGAGCGCGCCGTCGCGCTTCATCGGCCTCGGTGCGGTACCGATGCAGGATCTCGATCTGGCCATCGCCGAGCTTGAACGACTCATGAACACCGGCGCCTTCGCGGGTGTGGAGCTGGGCAGCAACATCAACGGTGCGCCGGTCGGCGCGCCGCAGTTCGACGCCTTCTTCGAAGCCGCCGAAGCTTTGGGTGCCGCGATCTTCGTGCACGCATTGCGTCCTGCCGGCAAGGAGCGACTGATCGGGCCGAAGCCGCTGTTGCAGGCGCTGGGCTATCCGACGGACGTCGGTCTTGCTGCCGCGTCCGTGCTGACCAGCAACCTGATCGTGCGTCGTGCGCGTCTGCGCATTGCGTTCAGTCACGGGGGCGGCACGCTGGCGTCGCTGCTGCCGCGCTTGCAGCAGGCACACCAGGTTTTCGCGCCGCTGGCCGAAACGATGGAGGTGGCGCCGCGCGAGCAGGCGCGCCGCCTGTTCTACGACACGCTGGTGTTCGACGACGACACCCTCGCGCATCTGATTCACCAGTTCGGGCACACACAACTGATGCTGGGCACCGACTATCCGTTCGCCTTTCGCGAGCACGCCCCGGTGGCGCGTCTCACGCAGGCCTGCGCCGACGCCGACGTGCGCGCGCATCTCGTTCATCTGAATGCCGAGCGCTTCCTCGGCATCGCTTCCAGGAGTCATGCATGAAGTCATCGCCCGTCAGCGCGCTGCGCGGCATTGCGATCGGCGTGCCGGATCTCGCACTCGCCGAAACCTTCTACACCGAGACGTGGCATCTCGCCGTCGTCGCCCGCACCGATGACGCCGTCTATCTGCGCGGTACGGGCGAAGCGCATCACGTGCTCGCCCTGCACCGGAGCGATCGTGCCGATGTGCGCAGCGTCGATTTCAACGTGCCGTCGCGGGCATCGCTCGACCAGTTGGTCGAAGCGATTCCCGCCAACGGCGGCCGTATCGTCGCCGGTCCGCAAGCCGTGACCGAGCCGGGCGGCGGAACCGAGTTGATCGCGCAGGACCCGCAGGGCCGTGTGCTGCGGTTCATCGTTGGCGACATCCGCTGGCAGGATACCGAGGCGCGTGCCGACCGTCCGGTCAAGATCACGCATGTGGTGATGAACAGCGAGAACGTGGCCGTCGCGCAGCGCTTCTTCGAAGACGCGCTCGGCTTTCGTCTGTCGGACCGCACGCGCATCATGGCCTTCATGCGTTGCGGCAGCGATCACCACAGCATCGCGCTGGCCGACGCCGAAGAGAACAGCCTCAACCACATCGCCTTTGTCATGCCGGACATCGATTCGGTGATGCGCGGCGGCGGTCGCATGAACGACGCCGGCTATCCGATCCAGTGGGGCGTGGGCCGCCACGGTCCGGGCAACAACGTGTTCGCGTACTTCCTCGGCCCGTTCGATTTCGTCATCGAGTACACCGCCGACGTGCTGCAAGTGGACGACACCTATCGCACGGGCGGTCCCGACGACTGGAAGTGGCCGCCGGGACGCATCGACCAGTGGGGCATCGGCGTGTCGCCGTCGCCGCAACTGAAGGCCGCGCAAAAGACCATCCGTTTTCAATCCATCAACAACGCATGACGAACCTTTGCGGGACCTGTCGGCGGTGCCTCACGAGAGGCCCGCGGCACGCGTGCCGCGTTTGCCACACACACGGAGACAGACAGTGAAATTCGTAACCTTCAAGCAAGCATCGCAGAACCGCCTGGGCGTGATCGACGGTGACGACGTGATCGATCTGGCCGCCGCCGAAGGCGTGCCCGCCGACCTGCGCGAAGCGCTGGAGCAGGGCGTGGACGTGCTCGCCGCCGCGCGCCGTGCGATCGATGCGCGCAGCAGCCATCGCGTGCGCGTCTCGGACGTGACACTCGCCCCGGCCGTGCCGCGTCCGGGCAAGATCGTGTGCCTGGGCCACAACTTCTACGACCACGCCAAGGAAGGCGGCAACCTCAAGCCCGTCTATCCGCTGATCTTCTTTCGCGGCGCCACGTCGCTGATTGCGCACGGCGATCCGGTGATCCGTCCGTACGTGTCGGAGAAGCTCGATTACGAAGCCGAACTCGCCGTGGTGATCGGCAAGGGCGGCCGTCACATCAAACGCGAAAACGCGCTGGAGCACGTGTTCGGCTACGCCTGTTTTAACGACGTGTCGGTGCGCGACTTCCAGAAGCGCACGTCGCAATGGACCATCGGCAAGAACTTCGACGGCACCGGCGCGTTCGGTCCGTGGATCGTGACGCCGGAAGACGTGCCGGCCGGCGCCACCGACCTGAAGATGGAACTGCGCCTGAACGGTCAGGTGATGCAGAAGACCAACACGTCGGACATGATCTGGGGCGTTGCCGAGACCATTGAACTGCTCTCGGAATGCCTGACGCTGGAACCGGGCGACGTGATCGCCATGGGCACGCCGGCCGGTGTCGGCTTCGCCCGCACCCCGCCGGTGTGGATGAAGGACGGCGACCGTGTCGAAGTGGACATCGAGCGCATCGGCGTGCTGTCGAATCTCGTGCAAGACGAAGTCGAGGGCAAGTGAGCGTCATGAGCGAGTCTTTCGACGTTCTCATATCCGGCTTCGGTCCTTCGGGGGCCGTCGCCGCGAACCTGCTCGGCAAGCTCGGCGTGCGCACGCTGTGCGTGGACCGTGCACGTGAGGTTTACGACAAGCCGCGTGCCATCGCGCTCGACCACGAGATCATGCGCATCTTCCAGGACCTCGGTCTGGCGCAGCGCATCGCCCCGTATGTCGACGTGTTTCCGGCGTCGGAGTACTACGGCACGCAAGGTCAGTTGATCAAGCGCATCGATACGGTGCCGAAGCCCTATCCGCTGGGCTACACGCCGACGATGACGTTCACGCAGCCGCCGGTGGAGCGCGAATTGCGCGCACAGGCCGAGTCGTATGACTGCATCAGCGTGGCGCTCGGCACGGAGCTGATCGACTTCCACGACGATGGCGAGCAGGTGAGCGCGCGACTGCGTGACGACACCGGCGCCGAGCGCAGCGTGACGGCGAAGTACCTGATCGCCGCCGACGGTGCATCGAGCTTCGTGCGCACGAAGTTGGGCATCGCGCTGGAAGACCTCGTGTTCGACGAACCGTGGGTGGTCGTCGACGTGATGGTCAACGAACAGGGGCTGGCGAAGCTGCCGAAGACGGCCATCCAGTACTGCGAGCCGAAGCGTCCGTGCACGTACATCGTCGGGCCGGGTGGCCATCGCCGCTGGGAAATCATGTTGTCGCCGGACGAAGACCCGCTCGAGATGCAGAAGGAAGCCAACGTGTGGCAACTGCTCTCGCGCTGGCTCACGCCGGAAGACGGCCAGATGTGGCGCGCGGCCAGCTATCGCTTTCACGCGCTGGTCGCGAGCGAATGGCGGCGCGGTCGCGTGTTCATCGCGGGCGATGCCGCGCACCAGCAACCGCCGTTCATCGGGCAAGGCATGTGCCAGGGGGTGCGCGACGTAGTCAACCTCGTCTGGAAGCTCGCTCGCGTGATGCGCGGCGGCGCTGCCGACGCACTGCTCGATACCTATCAGGTCGAGCGCAAGGCGCACGTCACGATGCTCACCACGCGCATCAAGGAAATCGGCCGCGTGATCTGCGAGCGCGATGAAGCAGCCGCAGCGGCACGCGATGCACGCTTGCTGGCCGAGGCTGGCGGCGTGGTCAAGACCATCACGCGTCAGGAAATCGTACCGCCGCTGCAAAGCGGGCTGCTGGACGGCGACGGCGCGAGCGTGAACGGCACACTGTTCCCGCAGCCGCTGGTGGCGAGCGCCACCGACGGCAGCGCGCTGCTCGACGAGGTAGTCGGCGGCGGCTGGCGTGTGGTCGTGGATGACGCCGCGCTGCTCGACGGCGGCGTGTCGGCGGCGGTGCGCGATCTTGGCGCGCGCGCCATCGTGCTGACGCAGCATGCCAGCGCAGCAGCGACGGACTCGACGGGCAAGCCCGCTGTCGTGGCCGAGCGCGAAGGCGTATTGGCAGGCTGGTTCGCGCGTCACGGATGCCACGCGGCGATCGTGCGCCCGGACCATTACGTGTGGGGTGTCGCGGCGGACAACGCGACGCTTGCAGCGAAGCTCGGCGCACTTATCGGCGCGCTGGGTTGAAGTCACGGCGCCGCGTCCTCGGGGGGAGGACGCGGCACGCCGTCGTCGTTGATACGACAAAGCAGCGCAACCGGCAGCAGACCGGCAGGCGCACGTTCGCCCCGCTCAGGAGACAACCGTGACGACCACCATTACCGCGCGCGAAGAAATCGCGCAGGCTCGCTTTGGCGAGTTCCACTTCAAGTTCGCCGTGCTGCTCACGGCCATCATGTTCTTCGATGGCTACGATCTGTTCAACGCGGCCTATGTCATTCCTCTCGTTCGCAAGACCTGGCAGCCGTCGCCGGGCATGATCGGCTTCATGCTGTCTAGCGGCATCATCGGCCTGTCGATCGGCTCGGTGCTGCAAGGGCTGCTCTCTGACCGCTTCGGCCGCCGCCGCATCATGCTGGTCGCGCTGTGGATGCTCACGATCTCCAGCGCGCTGCTGGCCACCGTCGTGCACGGCCCGCTGCCGTTCGCCGTCTTTCGACTCATCATGGGCACCGCGCTGGGCATGGTGACGCCGCTGGCGCTGACCTGCATCAACGAATGGGCGCCGGCGAAGCATGCCAACACGTTCGCGACATGGGTGTTCCAACTGGGCTTCTCGGCCGGGGGCATCTTCGCGGGCATTGCGGGGCTGTCGCTGACGGCGCGCTATGGGTGGGAGTCGCTGTACTACGTGGGCGCCCTGTCGTTCATCGTGGTGATCGCCGCCACGCTGTGGTTGCCGGAGTCGATCCAATACCTGATGCTGCGCGGTCGCGAGACGGAAGTGCGCGCACTGCTGAGCAAGCTGCGTCCCGAGCGGGCCGCGCTCTATCGCGACGCCGCGTTCGCGCCGATGCACAAGCCCGCGAAGATCGGCTCGATCGCCGAGTTGCTCTCGCCGCTGTATCGCCGCAACACGATCGTGCACTGGGGGGTCGGCTTCCTGAGTCTGTTCTGCATTCACGGGCTGACCGGCTGGCTGCCGTCGCTGGTGGTGGCGAGCGGTGGCGGCGTGTCGTCGGCATTCGCGTACGGCACGCTGGTGATGCTGGCGTCCGTGTTCGGCGGCATCGGCATGGGCTGGCTGGCCGACAAGCTGCGCAGCCGCATCCGCGCGATGATCATCGGCTATGCGCTGGCATCGGTGTCGATGGTGTCGGTCGGCATTGCGCTGGGCAACCTGTGGGCGCCGCCGTTCGTCGCAGCGCTGGGCTTCTTCATCTTCGGCGCGCAAGCGGTGCTGAACAACTACCAGGTGATGTGCTATCGCACGGAGGTGCGTGGCACCGGGATGGGGGTGGCCGTGGGCCTTAACCGCGTAGGCGGCATCATGGGGCCGATGATCGTCGGACTGGTCGCGTCGTACGCCCCGGGCACCGGCTACACGTTTGGCATCTTCGCCGTCGCGCTCGCGCTCGCCGCTGCCATCATCTCGCTGGGCAAACCGGAAATCGCATCGGTCGGGTTGAATCCGGGAGGTGCGTCGCCGAGTATCGCCATCAAGCCGGACGTGGCAGGACACCCCATGTCTCGTTGAGCGCTCGACAACGGGTCAAAGGACGCCGGACGTTGCCATGCAAACGTCCGGCGCTATTGGCTTTTTTCGGTCTTTCGTGAGGCAATGGTGAGGAGACGCCGGGTGCGCGTCTGCACGCCTGGCCCTCAACGGGCAATATCGACTCGCTTTGACGCCAGATAGTTTTTCTTGGCTTCCAGCACGTGGTTCTCGACAAGTTTCGCGACGGCTTCACCGTCGCCCGCGCGGCACGCATCAAGAATGGCGCGGTGATCCTTGCGAGAGCGGTTGCGTGACTTGGCCACGCCAAGCTTCGAATGCAAGTAAGGTTCGATCTTCATTGCGACGCTTATCGCCATCCTGTGCAATGGCTCGTTGTTCGAGGCAGCCATGAGCGCGGCGTGAAAGCGCCGATCTTCCAGCGCCCACGCTGCGTCGGTCTGCGCGGCGTCGTAGGCCTGCAAAATCTCCTCCAGAAGCGCGAGGTCGCGCTCGGACATGTTCGGCACGGCAAGCCGTGCGGCACGTGCCTCGAGCGCTACCAGCACTTCCATCAAATCACACACCTGGGCCACAGACATCCCGATGACTTCCGCGCCCTTGCGCGGTTCATTCGAGATCAGCCCCTCCGACTCCAACTGCCTGAGTGCCTCGCGCACCGGAAGGCGACTGACGGAAAAGCGCGCGGCCAGCGCGTCCTGCCTCAGGATCGACCCGGCGGGGAGTACTCCGTTGCGGATGTCTTCCCTGAGCTGGTCACGGATCACCTCCGCCATCGATTTGCTTCGTTCGTTCTCTGACATGAACTTGCTCGCCTAGTCTTTTGAATTCGCACGGCCGCCGCCCATCGGTAGCAGCCTGCGCAAACCGCGCGTCTATGCGCGTTTGTGCACGTTTATGCGTGTATACCCCGGATCCGAGGTGTTGGATTTTGGATCCGAAACGGACGTCTTGGATCCTATCGTTAACCATGATACTGCATATGAGTCGTGCCCCCTATGCAGACGAAAACACCCAACCTTCCGCATAGACCGCTTCGGTCCGGATGTCCCGCCGCACAAGGATTCCGTTCGCTTCGTCCCCCATATTTCACAGCCGGTTTCGTCCCGTTTTCCCGATCCTTTCCTGGTTGTTTTCGCGACCGCACCGACACAAGGGGACATTTTTTTCTCTTGTTCTTTTTGGATCCAATCATTTAATCTTGGATCCAGAAATACATTTTAGGATCCGAAATTAAAAATACGGATCCGATTGTTTGTCTTTCAACCTTAACTGAACGGGTGTGTGTGGTGAGTCATTCAACCGAACGCGATACCAATCGCGAAGTCGTGCGCAAGTACTTCGAGTCTCATGGGGAGGCGCGTCTGGCGCTTTTTGCCGACGATGGAATCAAGGAGATTCCGTTTTGGTCGACGGACGGCAAGCCCCGTTTGCTCGAGGGCCGAGCCGCTTTGCGGGAGAACTTCCTGCGCAATGCCATCGTGTACACCGACTGGTCGTGGCGCGACGTGTCGATCTTCGATACGCAAGACCCGGCTCAATTTTTCGTCGAGTGCCATGGCGGCGGCACGTGGAAGCCGACACCCGACGCCGAGGCGCGCGGCTATGCCAACCACTACGTCATGCACTTCAAGCTCGAGAACGCGAAGATCAAACACTTCCGCGAGTTCTTCAATCCGTTGCTCACTGCTGTCGCCACCGGTGGCGAATTACAGAAGATCAAAGTGCTGCCGCTTGATTGACGCGCGCTGCTGCGGCGCGCCCGATCGGGCTTGCCCGCACCGCTACCGAGACGACAATTCTGGGGAAATATGAAAATGAAACGATGGCTGCTTCTCGCCGCATTGCCCTGCTGTTCCGCCTATGCACAGAGTAGTGCGACCCTGTATGGCACGTTGGATGAATCGGTTCAATGGGGGAATTCTGGCGGGGTAACCTCAACCCGAATCGACAGCGGCAATGCGCTGGCGTCGGCCTTCGGTTTTACGGGACAGGAGGATATCGGAGGCGGTACGAAGGTAATCTACAAGCTCGAGGGCGGTTTGAATCTGAGTACGGGTCAGAGCACCAACAACGGCGCACTGTTCGGCCGCGAAGCCTGGGTGGGCGCGACGGGCGAGTTCGGGCGTGTGCAAATCGGTCTGAACTATACGCCGTTCATGCTCAGCATGGTCACGTACTCGCTCGGCGAATTGAACAATCTCGCCTGGGGCAACGCGGCCAACAACTACCTCTTTGTACCGTGGGATCGCATGCCGAACTCGGTGCGATACACGTCTCCGGAATTCTTCGGCCTGAGCGCGCGTGCGTTTTACGCACTGGGAGCCAACGGAAGTTCGACGCTGCCTCGCACGCTGGGCAACACCGCATCGCTCGGCCTGAGCTATCGCCACGGCCCGTTCTCGGCGGATCTCACTTATTTGCAGCAGTCGTTTGCCAATCCGGCAAGCGGCGCCGTCACGGCATCCACCTCGACCGCGATGGGCAATTACGAGTTCATGGGTCTCTCCTACGACTTCGGCATCTTCAAGGCGGGCGGCCTATTCGCGATGCATCGCGGCGCGACTGGCGTGACTGCGGTCAACTCCAGTAACTACGCGAATCCGAACAATGACATCTACGAAATCTCCATGCTCGTGCCAAACGTCGCCGGTGGCTCGTTGATGCTCAGCTATGGCGGCTACAAGGTGCTTGGCGACTCCAATGGACGTTCGACCTCGTATGGCATTCGCTACGACTACCGGCTTTCCAAGCGCAGCGCCGTCTACGCCGGCGTGAGCGAAGTGCGAAACGGCGCCTCGGTGGGCTTCGGGGTCAGCGGCGTGAGTAACGGCGGCATCACCGTGTCGCCAGGCAAGAACCTCACGGCGGCAGTTTTGGGCTTCAACACACGGTTCTGATTCCCTGAGAGCGATATCAAAATGAGACTTAGTCTGATCAAAAGCATGGTTGCGGCGTGCCTCACCAGCCTTGCAGTGCCAGCGCTGGCCGCCGGTACGCTGACAGTGGTCGTCGGCGGCGGGCTGCTAGGGGAGGGGCAAATCAAAGCGCTTGTCGAGCCATTCGAGAAAGAGACCGGAAACAAGGTCGTGATCGTCAAAGACCAGATTTCGCTCGCGCAGCTCAAGCTTGCCGAGACATCGAAGTCGCAAACCGTCGACGTCATGTCGGTCTCTGGCGCCAATGGCATCGCGGCAACGCGAGCCGGCTATCTGGCCGATATCGATTATTCGATTTACGACAAGAACGATTTGGGCGCGATCGATCCGCGCGCGCGCAAGCCCTGGGGCATCGAGCACTTCTATTTCGCGTCGGTGCTTGGTGTCGATACCAGAAAGTTGGCCTCGCCGGCGGCCCGGCCGAACGATTGGCGAGACGTATGGGACACCAAGCGCTTCCCCGGCGTTCGCACTCTGCAATCGGGCCAGTATGGCGACGAAGGCCCGTGGGAAGAGGCGTTGCTTGCCGATGGCGTGCCCGTCGACAAGCTCTATCCGCTCGACATAGAGCGGGTATTCCGAAGCCTGGACCGCATCAAGCCTTCGGTGCGGCGCTGGTGGACGGTCGGTAGCGAGGCGATGCAACTGTTCGACGGTCAGGTTGCGATGGGCATGATTCCCGACGGCCGCGCCCTCAGCCTGCAAGCGGCAGGCAAGCCGGTGCAGATGAACTACGACGGCGCCAAGGTCAACGGCTTGTTCTGGGTCATTCCGAAGAGCGCGCCGCACGCCAGGCTGGCACAGCAATTCGTCGAGTTTGCCATGCGGCCGAAGCAACAGGCCGAGGTGGCGCGCCTGACCAATTACGCGCCGACCAACCAGCGCGCGTTCCAGTTCATCGACAAGACCCTCGCCACCAAACTGATCAGCTTCCCCGCCAACATGAAGCATGCCTACATCGTCGACGCGGAGTGGTATGCGGCAGTGGGGGCAGATGGGAAAACCAATGCGCAGCGTCTGGTAGAGCGCTGGAATCAGTGGATTCTGAAGTGACTTGATGTACCGAATGCGCCGGCAGATCGCTTGCCGGCGCTCATAGCAGTGTCTCGGAATAACGATCTATGCCTCAATCTCTTTTTGCTGTACCTGCGCGCGATGTCGATCGAACGCCTCTCCCGGCGCCAGGCAAGTCCAACACCGGGGCCTGCGTCGAATTCGACGGTGTTTGCAAGACGTACGGCGAAGCCATCGCGCTTCACGACGTCAACCTTGCTATTCGTCCTGGCGAATTCATTTCGCTGCTTGGTCCGAGCGGTTCCGGAAAATCGACACTCCTGATGTTGCTCGCGGGCTTCGAGCAAGCGGGACGTGGAGACATTCGGGTCGATGGCAAGAGCATACGCAACGTGCCGGCACATCGGCGCAATCAGGGCATCGTGTTCCAGAGCTATGCCCTGTTTCCCCACATGTCGGTCGCGGAAAACGTCGCCTATCCGCTCAAGGCGCGCGGTGTGTCGCACGCTGAGCAAAAACGGCTCGTGGCACATGCACTCGACACGGTCCGAATGGGGCATCTCGCGGCACGAAACCCGAGCCAGCTCAGCGGCGGACAGCAGCAACGCGTCGCACTCGCGCGCGCGATTGCCTTTGATCCGCCGCTGATCCTGATGGACGAGTCGCTCTCTGCCCTTGATCGCAAACTGCGTCAGGAGATGCAGCTCGAGTTGATCGATTTGCACAAGACACTCGGCAAGACCATCGTGTACGTCACTCACGATCAGGAAGAGGCAATGGTAATGTCCGACCGAATTGCAGTGTTGCGGGAGGGGCGGCTCGTTCAGATTGGCTCGGCGCCACAGATTTACGACCATCCGGTCAATCGTTTTGTCGCGGGCTTTATGGGCGACGCCAATTTCGTACCCGGTATCGTCGAGTGCGGCAGTCACGGCACCTGGCAACTGACGTCGCCCGACGGTTGGACGATTGCCGGCCTCAATCCGAACGGTATCGCCAGCGGAGAAGCGGCAGTTGCGGTCCTCAGGCCAGAGGCGATCAGGCTCAGCCGGGGCGTGCCGGGAAGAAGCGCTGTATCGGCCAATCCGGTCGCCACCGTGCTCAAGGCCGTTTTCTGTGGCGACGCGCATCGCTACCAGCTCCAGTGGCGCGGCATGACGATCGATGTGAAGGCCGCGCGAGCGTCTGGCACGACGGCCGGCATTGCGCCGGGCGATGTCGTGAGCCTGGAGGTGTTGCCGGGCAGTGTCGTCTTCGTGCGCGACTGACTCGCATCGTTCTGGTAGAGAAATCATCATGCAATTCTCAGCACCGCATCGACTCATTTGGCTCGCGTGCCTGCCTGCGGGCGCACTGCTAGCCGTTTTCTTCTTTTTGCCGCTCCTGCATATCGCCTCGCTGAGCGTGGGATGGCCGCATTTGAGCGGGGCGTACTTCACGGCGTTCATCAACGAGCCGTCTTATGTCCAGATCGCGTGGCGAACGCTGCTCATTGGCCTCGCCGTGACGGGCTTGACACTATTGATGGCCTATCCCGCAGCGGCCAGCCTCGCGTTTGCGGCGCCGCGCTATCGCAACCTTTTGCTGGGTTGCGTGCTGGTTCCTTACCTCACGAGCTTGCTGGTGCGAACCTACGCGTGGGTCATCCTGCTCAACGATCAGGGTCCGATCAATCAGGCGCTGACATGGTTGGGGCTGATCGACGGTCCGTTGCCGCTGCTCTACAGTCGCGTGGGCATGATGATCGGCATGGTGCACGTAATGCTCCCGATGATGGTGCTGCCGCTTTACGCCAATATGCAGAAGGTCGATCCGATGCTGATGCGCGGCGCAAGATCGCTGGGGGCGGGTGCGCTGCGCACGTTCTGGACGATCTATTTGCCGCAGACGATGCCGGGAATCCGCAGCGGATGCACGCTGGTTTTCATCGTTTCGATCGGCTTCTACATCATTCCGATGTCGCTCGGGGGGCTTAGCGACGTCATGCTGTCGAACCTCATCGCACAACAGGTCAGCACGGCCGCCGATTTCTCGATGGCGTCGGTCATCGCGTTCGCTCTGCTGGCCGTGACGGGAGCGATGGGAGTGCTGCTGCGCACGCTCGGCGCATGGGCACGATCATGGCG
>NZ_JAELTP010000408.1 GCF_016428915.1 Pandoraea sp. ASV26 | reverse complement strand
GGCCCTGACAGGGGAGTGTATAAGGTACACTACACTACACGGAACAAGAAGATAACATTAAAAAGATAGGGCAGGAAATGCACAAAGTAGCCCCCGCGTCGCTTTCATGGCAAATAAAACCCGTTAAAAAGAATACATCTCATAACGCCGTTAAATCCCAACGACAACATAAAACGTCTTCTTGAAGAGATTTCTCTTGTTTTAATATGCTGTACCGAAAGCTCCATGACAAAAGCCGTATTGCCCAATCCGTCCAAAACAATAAAACTAAACAGTCGCTCCAAATGAAATATGAAATAAAGCAAATTGGTACAGCACACGATGCTATGCAGAGTGTTCTTCTTTGCGTTTGTGATTGCTTGATAAAAGTATCAAATAATGCCTTATACGACGTTGCCTGCCATGCCCATAAATAGAGCGTGCACAGCAAGTGATAAAGTCCAGATGCCAACC
>NZ_JAELTP010000407.1 GCF_016428915.1 Pandoraea sp. ASV26 | reverse complement strand
CCTACCGATGCTTTTCACACCCGGAAGAGAGGTTTCGTAAAGTTATTGGGGACGTCCGTACTCTGTTCACTTCAACATTGCCCTCAATGGAAGTAGTGCTGAAATCAAATGGAATTGATCCGCGTCGCGGATTGCCACTCCATAGATGGCGCCGCGAATTGATCCCTGGAACATGGAATCCGTACCTGCCCATATGCATCTCTCCCAGAACATCGTCGACATCAAAGAGGCAGCATATGTTGTCGTTGCCCCCTGACGCAAAAAGCCTGCCGTCAAGGGACCAGGCCAAGCCGCATATTTGTTGGTTGTGTGTCGTCACTTTTGCCACAAGCGTCATTGATCCCGGCCAATTATCTCTTGATACCTCCCAAGCCATTGGCCATTCAATCAAGTAATAATACACGGTCCCAGTCTCATCGCCAACGAGAAGGTCTTCTGTTTCAACGGCAACTCC
>NZ_JAELTP010000406.1 GCF_016428915.1 Pandoraea sp. ASV26 | reverse complement strand
GCTGAAGAGTCCGTGCCACACAAGAGGTGAACTTCTAAGACCTACGATACTATGTCTTGATATATGACTTGCAATTATCCAATAAGCTACGCCGATTAAAACTCAGGCTGCCGATCCTATTCATAATAATAGACAAAAGCTCCTACCTTTTTATGCCTCATCTCCTTTGCAATGTATGCGCGATGTGGCGGAGATGGCATAGCATTCATCATATCAGATTTACGTCCCTAACACCAACGCACCACGAATGCTGCTCACACAGTAGTAAAAGCAAACTGCCTCAGGCGTAGGAGGCTTCCTGCTAGTCTAACCTGGTTCCATCGCGAAGAAGAAGTGGTCTATTAAGACCCCTTGCTATATCATAGAAGTCAGCAACACAGTCAGCAACCTGCTGTTCCAAATCTCGCTAAGAATATATGTATTCGATTTCTTGTGGTTGCTAGCTGATCTAAGC
>NZ_JAELTP010000405.1 GCF_016428915.1 Pandoraea sp. ASV26 | reverse complement strand
AGTCAGCAGCAATGGTGGTTTGAGAACCCGTTGGACATGACATGGTGTGATGTTGCAGGGATCAGGGAGTGGTGGTCTCAGATCCAGAGCAGTCTAGGAGATACTTGATCCCAGAATAAAGATAATACGGTATCCACATGTATCTTTTGCGATGATCTGCGTGATGTAGCCGAAAGTTGGTCCTACTGTTGTTCTGGAACGGCGCTGTGGTTTAATAGTTTTGTTTGGTAGAGAATAATACCAAGATATTCGAGACACTACTAGGTAGACAAAATATTGATTGAGACTATTTGTCTTTGTTACTTGGCGTAATAAATGATCCCTAAGCTAGTTCCTAGCTGCCGAGACTACGGCCGCGGACGAAGCTAAATTTGGGCCATCGCCAAATCGGGCGCAGGCATATTTCGTCACACGTGCCCACCTAACACTCCGGAAAATCTACGATGAACCTATAT
>NZ_JAELTP010000404.1 GCF_016428915.1 Pandoraea sp. ASV26 | reverse complement strand
CATGATGATGTCCCAGTGCTGAGTCAACGAGTCGATTCGGTCTTCGACGTCAAAGGCGAAAGGCGACTCTGATGGGTCTCCAATGACGCCGGAGCCAGACATGTTCCAGCCAGCGGCTTTTACAGAGCTATAAGAGGAGGAGTATGCCTCCTGCTCATTATAGGAACCAGGTTCTCTGAATGTTGACTTGCCGGGCACAGCTGAAGACATTCGCGACGTAGCAGGTGGGAGCTGTATGACGAGGACCACTGCATACATTGGAGTCCGCCTCTGCTTAGGCTGCGGCTTCTTTTTGCGAGTGGCTGCATCGTCGCTCGTGGGTGGGAAGGGGAAACCTGTAGGGTCCTCTGAAACTCGATTTTGAGGCGTCACGGTAGGCTCAACATCCTCGGATGCGAGGTTGACCGGAAAGAGACGCGTGATGAGGACCTTTTTGCGATCGCTATGTCGCGAGG
>NZ_JAELTP010000403.1 GCF_016428915.1 Pandoraea sp. ASV26 | reverse complement strand
GCGCAGGGCTTGAGGCTCCGAATGGCCCTGTTGGCTGGCGCTCAGGTCCAGCCAGCTAAGAAATGCCCCGAAAACAGGATGACACGTGCGTGGTTTCGCAAAAGGGACGTTCTCTCGTATGCTATCCGACGCAGCCGCAGGGCGGTGCTTTGCTCCTATTGGACTGCGGAAAAAAGCTCTTCGCAGGGGCTGAAGAGTGAGGGAAAGCAGACACGTCGAAATAAACGCTGATCAATTTGTCGAGAGCTGTGATGTTGCGCTGCAAGTCGTCATTGGGTCGCAGAGAGAATCCAGACCGGTACCAGGCTTCGTTGCCCGAATCTCACAAGGCTTGACCTACCTACGAGTAGCTACGTCGTAGATGCGCTACTCTGCCTGTCTCTTATACACATCTGACGCTGCCGACGAACCGTGTGGTGTGTTGTGGTGGGGGGGGGGGGGGGGGGGGGGGGGGG
>NZ_JAELTP010000402.1 GCF_016428915.1 Pandoraea sp. ASV26 | reverse complement strand
AGCAAGTGCAGTGCAATCCATCTTGCTGCCGGCAGTGTAGAGGTAACCGGCGACGGGCGGGGCAATCATGCGGCATGCCGCACCGGCGCTTGCAGCCAGGCCATTGACCTTGCCCAGGGCGCCCCAAGTTGGGGTGGCCTCCTTGATAAGGATGAGAAGGAGAGGGTAGAGGGTGATTGACAGGGCATTTCGGACAGCCAAGCAGGCATAAATGGCAGGGAAGATGAGGGACTCCGGGACGTGGAGGAGGAAAGGGACGATGGCAGAAATAATGGGATGCAACACCGTAACAATGAGGAAGAGCTTGTACACACCGACTCTTTCGGCAGCCAGAGGGAAGATGACGGCCTGCACGAATAGAGCAATACCACCGTTGACGGCCATAATCATACCAACATCACGAAGCGAGAGACCCAAGCCACCTGGTGAGTAGAAGGGGGAAGAGGGGCCAACCT
>NZ_JAELTP010000401.1 GCF_016428915.1 Pandoraea sp. ASV26 | reverse complement strand
GCCACAGCCAGCCTTATCAGAAGTCTCCGAGAGGATCGTTCATTTCTTCCGCTGCGTAGCCTCATTTCGTGGAAACTGCAACCATGTATGCTGCATATGCACGTTGATGGTGTGTAAGACGGTGACCGGAACCCGCACACCGAACAATTAGCATCACACTGGGCACCACTGCCCAGGGATGAGAGAACACCATATTGGAGCGAAAAGAAGGCGTAATTGGGGGCACTCCTCTATATTTTGACGAAACCTACCATGGTCAAAGAAACAGCTCACCTAGCTAGCTTGACCATTGGGTGCTTTGCATTGTCTACGCATAATCCTACCTCGAAAAGCTGCCCATTGCCATGGCCAACACTACACATTGGAGGTTTGACGACTTCCTTGTGCCTCAAAGTACATCTAATGCGCAACCTACGACGATTTTAGGAGTTTCCGCCTCCACGGCCTCGGTTATTG
>NZ_JAELTP010000400.1 GCF_016428915.1 Pandoraea sp. ASV26 | reverse complement strand
GATAGGCCGTGGCCTACCGTCGTTGAATTGTTTCAGTGTAGTCTTCTCCACGCTTACCTAGACACCCATGGACTGATCTGGGCCTGCGGTTTGCCGCTGTGCTTCCCGAACCACCAGGTTGCAGGGGGGGTAGTGGGACATATGTCCGTAAAGAGCGTTAAGTAGTACGGTACCCCTGGACTGTGTGTGCCATGTGGCAGCTTTTAAAATGCAGGGTCCGCTGTCTTGAAATGCATGTCTAACTCGATTATAGTCCGTTTCTGGCGAGAACAAAAAAAAATGGGCACATCTACGCAACAAGTTGTCCCGGTGCTCATAGCCGGCCAGGAGGAGATTGGCGCTGCGACTTTTGACGTCGTCAGCCCTTATACAGGCGAGACCTGCTGGTCGGCCGCAGATGCAACTGAAAAGAATGCCGTGAGGGCGGTAGACGCCGCAGCAGCTGCCTTCCCAGCC
>NZ_JAELTP010000399.1 GCF_016428915.1 Pandoraea sp. ASV26 | reverse complement strand
CGTCAAAGCCTTCTACCTCCCGTCGCTCGACGCCCGCATCAAGACCCGCCTGACGCTGCGCGTGCTCAAGACGATTCGCCGCGAGGACGGCCTGGAGAATTACCTGCTCAAGAGCAAGCCGGCGCGGCTCCGCGAGCTTGGCACGGGAGGCTGGAACCTTCGCTGGCTGCTCATGCAGTCGCAGGCTGTCCAGCGCCGCTTCAATGAGGAGAGGGTTGCGCTCGGCATGCAGCCTGTTGAGGTGGAGAACCGCGATGACATTGTTCAGTATGCGCTTGATCGCGCTACGCCCGGCCCGTTGAGCTTGCGCAGTCGCAGAACTTTGGATGAGCTGCGTGCTGCGGTGGCAGGGTCGTTTACGCTGGGTGATGAGTCGTTGGCGGATTTGGAGGGAATTGAGGAGTTGACGGATGAGCAGGAAGCCGAGTTGCTTGCGGGTTTGGACGCTGCGGATGC
>NZ_JAELTP010000040.1 GCF_016428915.1 Pandoraea sp. ASV26 | reverse complement strand
GCCGGAACGGTTCACCCCCGGTCGACCAGGGCAGCGTGACTTCACACACGCGAGCGCCGAGCGCGTTGGAGATCAGCAGGAAGCTCACGAAGGCGATCGCGAGCACGATCACCGCCGGGGTGATGCGTGTGGCCTGACGCGAAGGGTTGGCGGGAGACGGGGGCGGTGTGGAGGCGGCGAGATCAGTCATGGCGGTCATGGCAGTCATTGGCGGACGGTGCGGATGTTGGTGATGGCAATCGCATGCGTGGAGCGCACGGGGTTGATGTCGATGCCGTGGCGTCGGGTAAAGCGTGCGCCGACCGCCAGCCGCGTTGGGGCGCATCTTGCGAGCACGTCGGCGAAGAGGCTTTCGACACATTGTTCGATGAACATCGCGCTATCGCGATACGACAGCACGTAGGCCAGCAGCGAATGCCGACAGATGGGGTCGCCCGTGTACTCAAACCATACCGTGCCGTAATCGACGCCACCGGTCAGTGGGCATCGCACGCTCAACAGGTCGGAGGTCAGGCATTCACGGACGGGCGATGCAGGCGACGCGTCGGTGTGACGGGCATGACGAAGCAGACTCGCCTGTACGCCGCCGCGCACGACGCTCACCGGCGCCAGGTCGAGACTCTGCGCGTCGGGCCCGCACGCGGCGGTCGTGCGCACGGCTTGCCTCACGGGTGTGGTGCGCACGAGAACATAAGCTTGCAGGTGACGGGACAGTTCGCCCGCCACGTGAGCTTCAAGCGAATCGGTGGATTCAAAGCGCTGCTCGCGCAACGTGAGGAAATAGCGATGCGCGTCCGACATCTCCAGCGTGTACGGGGAGTCGCACGGAATGATGAGTTCCAGCACAGCGATCTGCGGCCGCTCGTGCATGTCGAGCCACGCGACTTCATAGTGATTCCAGAGGTCGTAGCCTCGCGGTGTCAAAACTGGCGATGCATCAGATGACGCACCAGACGACACATCAGGCGAGAGCGTTCGATGCGGCAAGCGCACGCGGCGAAGCGGACGGATGCTGTTGGCGTGGCTCGTTGGCGACGCCGCTGGCGGATGGCATCCGGCGAGCGCGGATGAGGCGGGTGAATCGGTGTACGAATCGGTGTACGGTTTGGAGAGCGAATCAGGGAGCGGGTTAGGAAACGAATCAGGAAGCGAATCGGAGATCGAAGCGGAGATCGAGTCGGAGATCGAATCGGAGATCGAAGCGCGATGCGTCATGGGTTGTGAAATGTCCGATGGGTCGGTCGATCACCATATCGCGCGATGTCTCACTTGTTCAATGCGTCGATTCTGAAAACGAGGTGTGGGGCGTCCGGAATATCGCGCCATGGGGTTTGACGATGGGCTGAATCGTGCTTGTGCCGTCATGTCCGATTATGACCAGCATGCCGGGTGTCGATATGGGACGATTCGTGTATTCCCATGCTTATGGCGGCCACGCGTGCCGCCCCTCCGACCATGCGCTCGTCCGACATCGCTCGTCTATTGACGCTCTCCGCCATCTGGGGCGCGAGCTTTCTTTTCATGCGCATCATCGTTCCGTCGCTTGGGCCACTGCCCACGGCGTTCCTGCGCGTGACGCTCGGTGCCATCGGTCTGGCCGTCATCCTTCTGGTGTTGCGCGTGCGATGGGAGTTCAAGGGGCTGCTCGGCGCTTCGATGGTGCTCGGCGTGATCAATTCGGGCATTCCGTTCGTGATGTACTGTCTCGCCGCACGTGTGCTGCCGGCTGGTTACTCCGCCATCTTCAACGCGACCACGCCGCTCATGGGCGTGATCATCGGCGCGCTGTTCTTTCGGGAGCGTCTGACCGGCGCCAAGGGGCTAGGCGTGTTGCTCGGCCTGGCCGGTGTCGCCGTACTGACGCGAACCGGACCGGTCTCGATGTCGGCGCCGGTGCTCATGGGGGCGTTGGCGTGTCTCGTCGCCACGTCCTGCTACGGTCTGGCGGGCTATCTCACCAGGCGCTGGATCACCGAGCGCGGCGGTCTCGACGCCAAGCTCGTGGCGTTCGGCAGTCAACTGGGCGCCGCCCTCGTGCTGCTGCCCTTCTTCGGTTACGTGTCGGCGACGTCCGGCGTTCCCGGCCCGGCCACTGGCGGTGTGTGGGCGGCGATGCTCGCGCTCGGCTTCCTGTGCAGTGCGGTGGCCTATATGTTGTTCTTCCGTCTGATCGCGGATCTCGGCCCGCTGCGCTCGCTCACCGTCACGTTTCTCATTCCGCCGTTCGGCGTGCTGTGGGGCGCCTTGTTCCTGAACGAAGCCGTCACGATGGCTCACTTCTTCGGTGGCTGTTTCATCGCGCTCGCCGTGTGGCTCGTGTGCAAGCCGCCGAAGGTCGTGCCGGCCACCCGTCGCGCGGTGTCATGACCGCCGCCGGGTGAATTCGCCCGGTCACAGGCAAGCTCGATCGAAGCCGATAACTGTCGTTACCGGCTTTTTTCATGATGTGGAATGCCTTTGCGGTGCGTAAAAATTTGCGCTGCTTGGCACAACGATGTGATTTCAGGAAGGAAAACATCGTTTCACATCAAGAAATTATTTTGTTATGTATATGATTTATATGAATTAAAAATATTCGATAAGGCACTGATTCGTTCTGTTGCATCGCATGAGAAATCCCTAAACTCTTATACAAGACCTGCCGATTTTGATACGCCGAAAGCGGTCAACCGCAATCCGGGCGACGACGCGGCAGCAAAGCATCACCCCTCTTTTATTTGTATCGAGAAACCAGGAGAGATCATCATGACGACCCGCCAAGAGCAAGTGAAGCAACTCGAGCAGGACTGGGCGAACAACCCGCGCTGGAAGGGCATCAAGCGAGGCTACTCGGCCGAAGACGTGGTGCGTCTGCGCGGTTCGATCCAGCCGGAGCAAACGCTGGCCCGTCGCGGTGCGGAGCGCCTGTGGAGCATGATCAACGAAGAGCCGTTCGTGAACGCGCTCGGCGCGCTGACCGGCAATCAGGCCATGCAGCAGGTCAAGGCCGGCCTCAAGGCCATTTATCTGTCGGGCTGGCAGGTTGCCGGCGACGCGAACCTGGCCGGTGAGATGTATCCCGACCAGTCGCTGTATCCCGCCAATTCGGTGCCGCAGGTCGTGCGCCGCATCAACAACACCTTCACGCGTGCCGACCAGATTCAATGGTCGGAAGGCAAGAACCCGGGCGATGAAGGCTATATCGATTACTTCGCACCGATCGTGGCCGATGCGGAAGCGGGTTTCGGCGGCGTGCTCAACGCCTTCGAACTGATGAAGGCGATGATCGAAGCGGGCGCCGGCGGCGTGCACTTCGAAGATCAGCTCGCTTCGGTCAAGAAGTGCGGTCACATGGGCGGCAAGGTGCTCGTGCCGACGCGCGAAGCCGTGGCCAAGCTGGTGGCGGCGCGTCTGGCCGCCGACGTGCTCGGCGTGCCGACCGTGCTGATCGCGCGTACCGATGCCGAAGCGGCCGATCTGATCACCGCCGACGTCGATCCGACCGACCAGCCGTTCTGCACGGGCGAGCGCACGGTCGAGGGCTTCTATCGCACGCGTAATGGCCTCGATCAGGCGATTGCGCGTGGTCTGGCCTACGCCCCGTTCGCCGATCTGGTGTGGTGCGAGACGGGCAAGCCGGATCTCGAATTCGCCAAGCAGTTTGCCGAGGGCATCCACAAGCACTTCCCGGGCAAGATGCTTTCGTACAACTGCTCGCCGTCGTTCAACTGGAAGAAGAACCTCGACGACGCGACCATCGCCAAGTTCCAGAAGGAACTCGGCGCCATGGGCTACAAGTTCCAGTTCATCACGCTGGCCGGCTTCCACAGCCTGAACTACTCGATGTTCAATCTGGCGCACGGCTATGCGCGCCGTCAGATGAGTGCCTTCGTCGAGTTGCAGGAAGCCGAATTCGCCGCTGCCGACAAGGGCTTCACGGCGGTCAAGCACCAGCGCGAGGTGGGCACGGGCTACTTCGATGCCGTCACGCAGACGATTGAGCGCGATGCATCGACCACGGCCCTGAAGGGTTCGACGGAGGACGAACAGTTCTTCGACGAAAAGAAGGCGCAGGTCAAGGTAGCCTGACAGGGCTGAGGGAGGGCGCGGCGCGCCCGCCAGCGACGATGCGCGTGGGGGCACATCGTCGCGGGTGGAACGTCGCTGCGTCATGACCGAGGACCGCGCGTCCGGCCTATCCGGCCGGGGCGGCCCTGACTGCGGTCCCGTCGCGGTCAGGGCGGCAATGCACGCCTGAACGAGAAGAGGCCCGTGAGCTTATCCCGCTCACGGGCCTTTTTTCATGGACTGCCGAATTGGCCGGGGCCGATCAGCGGTAGACGAGTACCGGGATCTTCGAGTGCACGAGCACACGCTGCGTCTCGCTGCCCAGCAACAGGCTGGTGAGACCCCGCCGCCCGTGCGAGGCCATCAGGATGACGTCGCACCCGTGACGTTCTGCGGCGTCGATGATGCCCAGATAGGGTGCAGGGAAGGTGGAGCTGTCACGGTCGAACGGCACGCCTGCCGTCGCTGCGGCTTGCGCCAGTCTGTCGAGATGCGAGCACGCCTCTTCGGCAATGCGCTCGCTGAACGTGGCGGGCGCTTCCAGTACGTACTCACTGAAGGGGGAATAGGGATATTCGGCGAGGCAACAATAGCCGGTCACTCTCGCCCCCAGCGCACGCGCCAATTCGAGTCCGCCAGTGACGGCTTTTTCGGATAGCTCCGAGCCGTCGGTCGGAATGAGGATGTGGGTAAACAACATATGACCTCCCGCAGTTGGCGTTGCTGAACACGCGTTCACAGGCTCGCGCAGGTATTACACGGTCTTGCCCCCAGTTTGCCGTCTCAATGGTTTCGATGCCCTTTCCTGCACCGAAACCGGCATCGTCAGCAAACGCTTCGATTCGATTCTATGGCTTTGGCGCGACGCAACAACGGGGGCAAACCCGGTAGTGAGACGGGATATACGCAATAAACGTTCATCCAGCCCCTTGTGTCCGATCGACTCGCTTTGCGGTGGTTTGCGGTGTGCTCTGCGGGGCGTCGTCTTGCCAGTAGGCCGAACGGCTGTAGTGGTGCTTGAGGTGATCGATGAACAGGCGCACGCGCAACGGCAGATGGCGACGTTGGGGGAACACGGCGTGAATGCCGATGGGCGGCGCAGCAAAGTCGTCGAGCACGGTGACGAGCCTGCCGGCGCGAATGTCGTCGCCGACTTCCCACCACGAGCGCCATGCGAGGCCATGGCCGTCCAGACACCAGTCGTGCAGCACGGCGCCGTCGGTGCATTCCATGTTGCCGTTCACGCGGATGGTGACGACCTTGTCGTCCTGCGCGAATGTCCAGCCGCGTTGCTGATTGGCGGTCGATCCGAAGGCGAGGCAGTTGTGACCGGCGAGGGCATCGAGGGATTCAGGGCGTCCGTGCCGCGCGAGATAGTCGGGCGATGCCACGCAGACGCGCCGGTTCTCCCCCAATCGCAGCGACACGAGACTTGAGTCGGGCAACTCGCCCAGCCGGATCGCGCAGTCGAACCCTTCGTTGACCAGATCGACGAGGCGGTCAGAGAGGTCGAGCGTGACGGTGACGTCCGGGTGCGATTCGATGAACACGGGCAGCAGCGGGGCGACGTGACGCCGCCCGAATCCGGCGGGCGCCGACAGCCGCAGATGGCCGCTCGCCTTGACGCCACCCGCCGACACGGTGGCCTCGGCGTTATGCATCTCGTTGAGAATGCGTTGGCAGTCCTCCAGAAACGCCGAACCCTCGAACGTGAGCGTGACGCGCCGGGTGGTGCGCACGAGCAGCTTCACGCCAAGACGGGACTCCAGGGCGTCGATGCGGCGCCCGATCACGGCAGGTGCCACGCCTTCGAGCGCCGCCGCCGCCGACAGGCTTCCCTTGCCGGCGACGGCGACGAACGTTTCGATTTGTTTGAAGCGGTCCACGGGGCGGATTATGTACTAAAAAGTCAAAGATAAAGTGATTTCTGTGCACTTTTATGGCGCCAGATATCAATAATACAATCGACGGGCAATGACAAGTGCTACCGCGCCATGCCGCGCAATATCGGCGAACATGGCGGAACACGCCAAGGAACGCCAAGGGAGACCCAGACCATGACTTCCCGTATTCAGGCAGTGATCTTCGATGCCTACGGCACGCTGTTCGACGTGTATTCCGTCGCGGCGGCGGCCGAGCAGCAATTCCCCGGCCGCGGGGCGGCGCTCGCCGAGTTGTGGCGCGTGAAGCAGATCGAGTACACACAACTGCGTACGCTCTCGGGCCCACATGGCGAACGCTACCGTCCGTTCTGGGACATCACCGTCGATGCGTTGCGCTACGCGGCGGCGCGTTTGAATCTCACGCTCTCACCGGTGGCCGAGAAGCGTCTGATGGACGAATACACCTGCCTGTCGGTCTTCCCGGAAAACCCGCCGGTGCTGCGCGCGTTGCGTGCCATGGGACTCGGGCTGGGAGTGCTCTCGAACGGCGATCCCCGGATGCTGGCCGTCGGCCTGAAGAGCGGCGGCATCAAGGAATTGTTCGACCATGTGCTGTCGGTCGACGTCGTGCGCAAATACAAGACGGCCCCCGAGGCCTATCAACTTGGACCGGATGCGTTCGGCTTGCCTGCCGACGCCATCGTTTTCGTCTCCAGCAACGGCTGGGACGCGGCCGGTGCCACCTGGTTCGGTTACCCGACGTTCTGGGTCAACCGGGCCGGGCTGCCGGTCGAACAACTCGGCGTAACGCCGCAAGGGATGGGGCGCGACATGCGCGACTTGCAGCGGTTCGTCGAGGCAGTGACGGGAGCGCGCGCCTGACGCCCATCGCGACGTGAGGCCTTGTGCAAAGCCCCTGAAGTTCTTCCTTGCGGCGCACTCCCTTATATAAATCAAGATAGTTGGAGATCCCTGATGTCCCGCATGGCCCCCGTTTCCCCTGTATCCTCCGTTTCCCTTGCGTTGCCCCCTGGCATGGCGCTGCATGTCGATGCCTCCGAGATGCATCCCGAGTACGAAGCGATCCTGACCCCCGAGGCGCTCGCATTCCTCGCCAAACTGCACCGCGCGTTCGAGCCGCGCCGTCAGGCATTGCTCGACGCCCGCACGGCACGCGCTGCACGACTCGACGCCGGCGAAGTGCCGGACTTCCTGCCCGAGACCCAGGCGATCCGCGACGCCGACTGGCGTATCGCACCGCTGCCGGCGGCGCTGCACTGCCGTCGTGTGGAAATCACGGGGCCGGTCGAGCGCAAGATGATTATCAACGCGCTGAACTCGGGGGCGGACAGCTACATGACCGACTTCGAAGACTCGAACGCGCCGAACTGGCACAACCAGTTGCAAGGTCACATCAACGTGCGCGACGCCGTGCGAGGCACCATCAGCCTTGAGCAGAATGGCAAGCACTACAAACTGAACGACAAGGTCGCCACGCTGATCGTGCGTCCGCGCGGGTGGCATCTCGACGAGAAGCACGTGAGCGTTGACGGCGTGCGCATGTCGGGCAGCCTTTTCGACTTCGGTCTGCACTTCTTCCATAACGCCAAGGCGTCGCTCGAACGCGGCTTCGGGCCTTATTACTACCTCCCGAAGCTGGAGAGCCATCTCGAAGCGCGTCTGTGGAACGACGTGTTCGTGCTCGCGCAGAACGAACTGGGCGTGGCGCAAGGCACGATCAAGGCGACGGTGCTGGTCGAGACCATCCTCGCCGCGTTCGAAATGGACGAGATCCTGTACGAGTTGCGCGAGCATAGCTCGGGCCTGAACGCCGGGCGCTGGGACTATATCTTCTCGTGCATCAAGAAGTTCAAGGTCGACGCCGACTTCTGTCTGGCCGATCGCAGCCGCATCAACATGACGGTGCCGTTCATGCGCGCGTACGCGCTCTTGCTGCTCAAGACGTGTCATCGTCGCCAGGCGCCCGCCATCGGTGGCATGAGCGCGCTGATTCCGATCAAGAACGATCCGCAAGCCAACGAGAAGGCGATGGCCGGCATTCGTGGCGACAAGGCACGTGACGCCACCGACGGTTACGACGGCGGCTGGGTGGCGCACCCGGGGCTCGTGCCGGTGGCGATGGAAGAGTTCGTGAAGGTGCTGGGCGAGCGCCCGAACCAGATCGACCGGCAGCGCGACGATGTGAACGTCAAGGGCAGCGACTTGCTGGCGTTCAAGCCCGAAGCGCCGATCACCGAAGCTGGCCTGCGCAACAACATCAACGTCGGCATTCACTATCTGGGCGCGTGGCTCGCGGGCAATGGCTGCGTGCCGATTCACAATCTGATGGAAGACGCTGCCACGGCCGAGATCTCGCGCTCGCAGGTATGGCAGTGGATTCGTTCGCCGAAGGGCAGGCTCGAAGACGGCCGCAAGGTCACTGCCGAGCTGGTGCGCGAGCTGATTGCGCAGGAACTGGCCAACGTCAAGGAACTCGTGGGGCAGGTGGCGCCGACGTACGATCGCGCGGCGGTCATCTTCGAGCAGATGAGCACGAGCGAAGACTTCGTCGACTTCCTCACGTTGCCGCTGTATGAAGAGGTCTGACGCGAGTTGAGAGACTCGCACTCACGCGTCGCGTGATACGCGATGCGTGTGACGCAGGACAGATGGGACGATGGCGACATCGTCCCATTGCATTTTGCGCGTGTGCTTTGTCTTGTTTGAGGCGCCGCGCTACACTGAACTTTGCTGTATTTGTCTCCGTCCTACTCGTCCAGGTTTTTTCACCGTTTGCGTGGCGTGGCATTGTGTTGTGCCCCCGCCCGAAACGTTGATGACGCACTGGCCATTGTTCACGTGAGGATGCCGATGTCAGCCGATTTTCCCGATGATGCCGCCCATCAAGTGCGGAGCGATCCGAACGCGCAGACACCCGCGCCGCAGCGCCGACCTGGTAAGGTCATAGAAGCCCGCCCGGAGAGGTTTCGCGAGTTGTATCCGCCTGTCGAGCCTTTCGAGAGCGGGATGCTCGACGTTGGCAACGGGCACAGCATTTACTGGGAGCGGTGCGGGAATCCGAGTGGCAAACCCGCCGTGTTTCTGCATGGCGGACCGGGGGGCGGCTGCTCACCGGAGCATCGGCGGTTGTTCGATCCGGCCAGGTATTGCATCACGCTGTTCGATCAGCGCGGCTGCGGACGGTCGGTGCCGCACGCGAGTCTGGAGCACAACACCACGTGGGATCTGGTCGAAGACATCGAGCGATTGCGAACCCGATTCGGATACGACCGATGGCTGGTGTTTGGCGGCTCTTGGGGCAGTACGCTGGCGCTGGCCTACGCGCAGGCGCATGTCGAGCGCGTGAGCGAACTGATCGTGCGGGGCGTTTTTACCGTGCGCCGCGAAGAACTGCACTGGTACTACCAATCGGGCGCGTCGTGGCTGTTTCCGGATCGCTGGGAGAAGTTTCTGGCGCCGATTCCGCTCGAAGAGCGCGGCGATCTGATGCGCGCCTACCGGAAGCGGCTGACCCATCCGGATGAGGCGGTCAGAATCGAAGCGGCTCGTGCGTGGAGTATGTGGGAGGGCAGCACCATCACGCTGCTGCCGGACGACCAGCTCGCCGAAGCCTTCGGCGATCCGCACTACGCGATTGCGTTTGCCCGCATCGAAAATCACTACTTCGTGCACGACGGTTTTCTCACACCGAATCAATTGATCGACGGTGCACACCGCTTGCGCGACGTTCCGGGGGTGATCGTACAGGGGCGCTATGACATGGCGACTCCCGCGCGTACGGCGTGGGAGTTGCACAAGGCGTGGCCGGAGGCGGATTTCTATTGGGCCTCAGATGCCGGGCATGCATTCAGCGAGCCCACCATCCTGCATTGGCTGATCGAGGCGACGGACCGGTTTGCGTCGGCCTGATGGCGCGATGCCACGTTGGCGCAACGGCGCAGCGATGGCCTCGACGATGTCAGAGGTTGGCGATCCGTCGATAAAACGCGTTTGTCAGCGCAGAAAAGCGAAAACCCCGGCGTCGACGATGGATCGACATCCGGGGTTTTCAGACATTCGTACCGGACCGGTGTGTGACCGGTCCCGTTTGCCTCAGGCGAATCAGCCGCTGCGACGCTTGCTGAAGCCGCCGCCGTTGCTGCCGTTGCGGCTACCGAAGCCACGGTCCTGACGCGGTGCGTCGAAGCTGCGGCCACCACGGTCCTGACGGTTGCCGTCAACCGGACGCGGTGCGCGACGCTCGAAGCGGTCGGTTGCGCTGCCGGTCGAGAAGCCATTGCCGCCGTTGCCAGCATTGCCACCTTCGCTGCGCTGGTAGCTGCCTTGGAAGCCGCTGCTTTCACGACGCTCGAACGGGGCGCCGGCCGGCTTGCTGCTGCCGAAGCGTTGACCGCCCTGATAGCCGCCGCTGCCGCCATTACCGCTGTTGTTGCCGTGACGCGGGGCGCTGCTGTTGCTCCAGCGACCGCTGCCGCCGCCTTGACCATGACGCGGACCGCCACGACCCTGGCCCGGACGCTTGCCGCTGCCACCGGCACCCGCCTTCGGCGGCGAGCGACGCGGCTCGAAACCGGCCACAACGTTGACCGGCAGCGGCTCACGCGTGTAGCGTTCGATGCGGCGAACGGCGCCGACTTCACCGTGTGCGGCGAGGCTCACGGCCACGCCACTGCGACCGGCACGGCCCGTACGGCCGATACGGTGGACGTAATCTTCCGCAAACTTCGGCAGATCGTAGTTGAACACGTGCGTGATGCCCGGCACGTCGATGCCGCGTGCGGCCACGTCGGTTGCCACCAGCACTCGCACACGACGCTCGCGCAGTGCGCGCAGCGTACGGTTACGCACGCCTTGCGGCATGTCGCCGTGCAGTGCGGCGCTGTCGAAACCGGCTTGTTCAAGCTGGTCAGCGATCAGGTCGGCGTCGCGCTTGGTCGACGTGAACACGATGGCTTGATCGAGTGCGTCGTTGCCGAGCAGGTGCGTGAGCAGGCGATCCTTGTGGGCGCGGTCGTCCACATAGTGGAGCGTTTGCTCGATGTTGGCGTTGGTGCGTTGTTCGCTGCCGCGCGTGATCTCGATGGTTTCCGGATTGCGCAGCAGACGACGCGTGATTTCGCTCAGGCGGCCGTCGATCGTTGCCGAGAACAGCAGCGTCTGGCGCGACTCGGGCGTGGCGTCGACGATGGTCTGAATATCGTCGATGAAGCCCATGTCGAGCATGCGGTCGGCTTCGTCGAGCACCAGCATCATCAGTTGCGACAGATCGATCTTGCCGCTCGAGATGTGGTCGAGCAGACGGCCCGGCGTTGCCACGATGATTTCGGGCTGCTTGGCCAGCATTTCGAGCTGACGCGGGTAGGGCATGCCACCCAGAATGCTGACGGTACGCAGACGGCGCAGTTGCTTGCCGTACGTATCGGCTGCGGTCGAGACCTGTTGTGCCAGTTCACGCGTCGGCGTGAGCACGAGCAGCAGCGGTTGCGCGGCCACGCGGCGCACGCGCTGGCCCTTGCGGGGCTTTTCGCCCGGTTCGGCCGGCTGGTTGCGCGGGTGGGCGGCGGGGGCACGGCTGCCCAGTTCGCCGCTCGCTTGCATTTCTGCGAAGCGGTGGATGGCGGGCAGCATGAAGGCGGCCGTCTTGCCCGAACCCGTCGGGCTCGACACGAGCAGATCGCGACCGGCGAGCGCAGCGGGAATCGCGCGCTGCTGAACCGGCGTCGGGCTGGTGTAGCCGGCGGTGGTAAGTGCCGTCAGAATCGCCGGGTTCAGGCCGAGTTCGGCGAACGTGGGCTGACCGTCGTTGTCGGCCACCAGCGGCGTGTCGATTGCCGGCGCATTGTCACCATTGCTGTCGGCGTTTTCTTCGGACGAAGGGAAATACGTCTGCGCGAGCGCAGACAGCTTGGAAGTCTGTTCCATGAATCCTCTTGCGGATTGATAAGGTTATGTCGGGGCGTTGGCGCCAATCGGCAAACCCAATTCGTCGCAAGCAGGAAGCAAATCGCGGATGGGGCAGAAAGCGGATCGAAATCCGTATCGTAAGCCGGGGGGACGGTGGCGGGTCGTTCCATCAGGAACGCCAGTACCGGCAGAACTACAGCGGCTTATCACAGGATTGGGGCAAAACGCAGTTTTTCGTCACTTGACGGGGTATTTCATAGGACCCCGCGAAGCGAAGCGCGGATTATACCTTTATTTTGAGAAAAGTGCACGTTCGGATTTGCACCGGGTGGCGAGGGCGTCCCGGGTGGGCTTATCAAGGGGGCGCAGGTGGGCGCGCGCGGCGGGGTAGCGTCAGGTTCGGCGCGGGTTGCCATCGATCCCGCTAGGTTGCTCGTCGCGCGCCCGATTACAATAGCGTCATGTCTTCGATTACGCTTCTCGCCCTCGATACCTCGACTGAGTTCTGTTCGGTCGCCCTGTATCGTCACGATCCCGCCAGTGGGGCACCGGCGCTTGTGCTCGAGCGCCACCTCGATACCGGCCCCGTCTCCAGTACCCATATTCTTCCTGCCGCGCGCGAGGTGCTTCGCGAAGCGGGGCTCGCGCTCGCCGAATGCGATGCGATTGCCTTTGGCGCGGGCCCCGGCTCGTTTACCGGGCTTCGCACGGCATGCGGCGTTGCGCAGGGGCTGGCCTTCGGTGCCAGGCTGCCCGTGGTGCCGGTGGGCACGCTGCTCGCGTGTGCCGAGGCGGCGCGCGCATTACGTGCCGACACGCAGCGCGTTCTCGTCGCCCTCGACGCGCGCATGAACGAGGCTTACTGGGCCGATTACGCCTGGGATGCCGCCGCCGGTGACTGGCGCGAAGTGCAGTCGCCGTCGCTCGACGCGGCCGAACAGGTGCGTGCCCCCGATACGGCGTTCGTCGTCGCCGGGAACGCCGTGCTGGCGTTCGCAGAGCGCTTGCAAGCGAGTGTGCAGGCGCAGGCCGTGCTGGCCGACGCTATGCCGCGTGCCCGTTACGTCGCCGCACTGGCGGCGCGTGCTTTCGCGCGAGGCGAGGCGATTCCCGCCGATCAGGCCATGCCGGTCTACATCCGCAACAAGGTGGCGCAGACGACGGCCGAGCGCGAGGCGATCAAGCAGGCTGCCGCCGCACAGGGCCGCGGCCAGGAGGCGCCCTGATGCGTCAGACCGGTCCGAACCATTATTCACCGATGACACTGGCCGATCTCGATGAGGTCGTGGCCATCGAAGTGCGTGCGTACCCGTTTCCGTGGACGCGCCAGAATTTCGCCGATTCGCTGGACGCCGGGCACGTGGGCGTCTGCCTGCGCGCGGTCGATGGCTCGTTGCTGGGCTATTTCCTGCTGATGCCGGTCGTCGACGAGTCGCATTTGCTCAACGTATGCGTTGCACCGGAAATGCAGGGCAATGGCCTGGGCGTGCAGTTGCTGGAGGAAGTGGTGCGCGTGTCGCGCGCGCAGGGAATGGGCGGGGTGCTGCTGGAAGTGCGTCCGTCGAACATGCGCGCGTTGCGCATCTATGAGCGCTTCGGTTTCGAGCAGATCGGCCGGCGCAAGGGATATTATCCGGCGAGCGGGCGTCGTGAAGACGCCATCGTGATGCGCCTGTCGTGGGAGACCGATCGTGCCGTGGCCTAAAGCAATTCTGGAAGAGTTCGGGCTGTGGCCGGTGTGGATGTCGCACGAGGCCGTGGCCAAGGCGTCGGTGGCGTCGGTAGCATCTGCGCAAGACGGTGACGTGGCGACCCTGGCCGAACCGGTGCCCCCTCAGGGCGGCGTTTCGAGCGACGATTTGCCGCCGTGGGATGTGACGCCGTCCGTTGCACCGGTTGCCGCGCGTCCTGCTGCGCGTGCGGCGGTCGTGGATGAGGCGCCGGTTGCGCCCATCGCGCCAGTCAGGCGTGAAGCTCGTGAAGCTCGCGAAGCGGGGCAGGCATCCGCGCCGAGCGGTGGTGGCAATCGTCGCATGGCCGATATTGCCGATATGCCGCCTGACGATATTCCGATGTGGCTCGATAGCGACGGCAACGGCGACGGTGATGCGGCCGCCGACGCTGCGTTGTGGTCGATCATGCGCGACGGGGGCGGGGTGGACGCGCCGACGCGTCCCGCGTTGCCGGGCGTCGAGACGCTGGACTGGGAGGCGCTCACCGAGCGCGTCGCCAACTGCCGGCTGTGCGGTCTGTGCGAGAAGCGTACGCAGACGGTTTTCGGTGTGGGCGATCGCGAGGCCGACTGGTTGCTCGTGGGCGAAGCGCCGGGCCAGCAGGAGGATTTGCAGGGCGAGCCGTTCGTCGGTCAGGCCGGCAAGTTGCTCGACAACATGCTGCGCGCCTCGGCGTTGCGGCGTGGCGAGAACGTCTATATCGCGAATGTGCTCAAGTGCCGCCCGCCCAACAATCGCGACCCGGAACCGGATGAAGTGGCGAATTGCGAGCCTTACCTGAAGCGTCAGGTCGCGCTGCTCAAGCCGCGTGTGATCGTGGTGATGGGGCGCTTCGCGGCGCAAAGTATCCTGCGCACGCAGGCGAGCATTGCCAGCCTGCGCGGGCGTGTGCATGAGTATGAAGGGGTGCCGGTGATCGTGACGTACCATCCGGCCTATCTGTTACGCAGTCTGCCTGACAAGGCCAAAGCCTGGACGGATTGGTGCCTGGCGCGGGCCACCTACGAGGCAGTGTGCGAATCGATTCCGGCCAACAAGCCTACGGCGAACTGATCGAAACGCTACGCGAGGCGCCGGTGCGCGACCTCGCGTGGCTGTTGCTGTCCGCCGATCTCCTGAGTGCCGCGCGCTTCCCGGCGCCACTGGCACACTTCGATAGCGTGCAGGCGGCGGCCGATGTGGCCCCCGATCCTGCCGCTGCGCGCTCCGGCGTTTTGCCGGGGGCGCATCCCGGCGTGGCGGAGCCTGTCTTCCATTCCCGACTCCTGCACGACTGGTTGCTGGCTTGCGACGCCGATCCCGAGCCGTTGCGCGAGTTTCTCTCGCGCGGCGAAAGCACCCGGCTGGGCCGTTACGCGGAGCAGTTGCTGCATTTCGCGCTGCTGCACAGTCCCCGGTTCGATCTGCTTGCCGCGGGCTTGCAGGTGCGTGATCCCCGGCGGGGCAATATGACGCTTGGCGAGTGCGATTTCCTGCTGACGCGTCGCGCCGACCATCAATTGCTGCATTGGGAACTGGCGGTGAAGCTGTACTTGTTCGTGCCGCCGGCGCTTCCCGAGTCGGTGCTTGACGAACGCGCCGCGCAGTTTCATTGGCTGGGTCCGAATCTGGCCGACAGTCTGGCCGACAAGGTGGCGCGGCTGGTGGGCCATCAACTGCGTCTGACGACACTCGAAGCTGCGCGCAGCGCATTGCCGGCGCCCGGGCCATGGTTGCCGCAGGTCTATCTCAAGGGCTGGTTGTTCCATCCGCTCACGCAACGCGGACAAGTGCCGCAGGTCGCGTCTGAGTCGCACGGTCGGGGGTGGTGGGCGACGCTCGATGAATGGTGGGCGCACGCGCAGTCGGTGCTTCACGAGCCGGTGGCGCCGGGAGAGCGGCGCTGGGCCATGCTGCCGCGGGCTCGTTGGCTTGCGCCGGCGCGCGTGGAGGACTCGGCGGCGTTATCGCTCGCGGCCATGCATGCGCGCATCGAGACACACTGGCGCGAACGCGGTGTCGCGGAGCCATTGCTGATCGTCTCGTTGACGCGCCGCACGGGCGAGGGCGATTGGTTCGAGTGCGAGCGTGGATTTATCGTGCCGGATTACTGGGCGCCGCGCGCCCGGCATCGCATTGAGGAGTTGAGCGAGCGGGCGGAAGCGGCGGCGCGTCGTGCGCTGGCGAGAAGCGTCGACGACGGCGCACCGTCGATCTGATTTGCACTTTGACGCGTTGGCAGGTTGGCGCCTTACCGCCTTACCGCCCCGGCACCTCAATCCTTGGGCCAGACGGCGTGGAAGTGATGCACGGGGCCGATGCCGTGACCGATGTGCAGGTCGTCGCTGGCGGCGAGCGCGCCGTTGAGATAGGCCTTGGCGTCGCGCACGGTGTCCGACCAGTTCTCGCGACGCGGCCGCAGCGCAGCCAGTGCGGCAGAGAGCGTGCAGCCTGTGCCGTGCGTATTGTGGGCAGCGATGCGCGGCGCGTTGAAGCGTTCGACCCCTGCGGCACTCACCAGCCAGTCCGGGCTCAGATCACCGCCCAGATGGCCCCCCTTGACCAGCACATTACGGGCGCCGAGCGCGCGCAGGGCTTGCGCTTGCCGTTCCATTTCGCTTTCGTCGTCGGCAGGCTCGATACCAAGCAGCGCGGCGGCCTCCGGCAGATTGGGGGTAATCAGGTCCGCCAGCGGCAGCAGTTCGTCACGCAGTGCGGCAACGGCATCCGGTTGCAGCAATGCGTGGCCGCTCTTCGAAATCATCACGGTATCGAGCACGACGAAGCGCGGCTTGTAGCGCCGCAAGCCGGCGGCGACCGCACGCACGACTTCGGCGTTGGCCAGCATGCCGAGCTTGACGGCATCGACATCCAGATCCTGGAACACGGCGTCCATTTGCGCGGTGACGAAGCTCGCCGGCGGCGTATGGATACCGGTCACCCCTTGCGTATTCTGCGCGGTGAGCGCGGTAATCACGCTGGCGCCGTATGCGCCGAGCGCGGAAAACGTCTTGAGGTCGGCCTGGATGCCGGCACCACCGCTGGAATCGGAGCCGGCGATGGTGAGTGCGATGGGGATGGAAGTAGACGACTGACCCAAATTCATATCAATGCTTGACTTCGCCAATGAGCGACACCGAATCGAATTCGCGCTGATTGGCCTGGTGACGCTTCATGACGAGCCACATCGTGCCCGACACAAACACACCAAACAGAATAATGACGAACCCGACCGGCACATTGAACCAGATCAGCAGTGCATACAGGCACAGCATGATGAGCACGGACAGGTTTTCGTTGAAGTTCTGCACGGCGATGGAGTGACCGGCAGAGAGCAGCACGTGGCCGCGATGCTGGAGCAGGGCGTTCATCGGTACCACGAAGAAGCCTGCGAGCGCGCCGACGATGATGAGGAAGATGTACGCGATGATGAGGTACAGCGGCACTTTCCAGTGGGTGCCGTACGGCAGCAGATCCTTCGAGAAGAACGCCATCGCCATCACGGCAAGGCCCATGGCGATACCGACCGGCAGCACCGAGAGCGAGCGCTTGAGCGGAATGCGCGAGGCTGCCACGATGGCGCCGATGGCAACCCCCACGGCCGACACGGCTTGCAGGATCGCGCCTTCGGACAGCGTCATGCCGAGCGCCTTTTCGGCCCAGCGCAGCACGATGAACTGCAACGTGGCGCCTGCGCCCCAGAACAGCGTGGTGACGGCGAGCGAGATCTGGCCCAGCTTGTCGCGCCAGAGCGTGAGGAAGCAGTCGGCGAAATCGGAAACGAGCTTGATCGGATTGCGTTCCTGGCGGGCATAGCGCGCGCCGGTGTCCGGAATGCGCAGATTGAACAGCGCGGCAATCACATAAATGCCCATGATGACGACCATCGCGGCCATTGCCGGCGAACTGATCACCTCAGGGGTACGATGCATCACCCATTCCGAGATATGGGGACTGATGAGTGCGCCGCCCAGCACGGTACCGAGAATGATCGAGCTGACGGTGAGACCTTCGATCCACCCGTTGGCGGCCACCAGTTTCTCGGCGGGTAGCAGTTCCGTGAGAATGCCGTACTTCGCGGGCGAGTAGGCCGCCGCGCCGAAGCCCACTACGCCATACGCTATGAGGGGGTGCGAGCCGAACAGCATCATCAGGCAGCCTACGACCTTGATCGAGTTGCTGATGAACATGACCTTGCCCTTCGGCATGGAGTCGGCAAAAGCCCCCACGTAAGCGGCAAGAATGACGTACGAGAGAACGAAGAAGAGTTTGAGCAGCGGAGTCATCCACTGCGGGGAATGCAGATCTTTCAGAAGCGCGATTGCGGCGATGAGCAATGCATTGTCGGCCAGCGACGAAAAAAACTGCGCGGCCATGATGGTATAAAAGCCTTTCTTCATCGGTACTTGAGTCGATCCCGTGCGGCGTAAAACTTGCGTGTCTCGGTTGTCGGAATCCGCGGTGCCCGCAAGGGGCTCCCACACGGGAAGAAACCGGGCTTAAACACAGGGGTATCTGCGCTCATCCATCATGCAAATGTCGCTAATCAGCCGTATGTTCGGCCTTGAAGCCCCCGTGTCGGGCGCCCGTTCGCCCTCGGTCTGAGACCGATATTGTTATCGGGAAAAAGATTTCGGCAAAACAAGTTGTGCGCACGGCTTTATAACACGAAAATATGCCGATGCGTTATGCCGCCAGCCTGTCCCGGCGAGCTTCTCCTCTGATTCCGTCTCTGCTCATGCCTCGTCCAATCAAAGTCTCCATTCATACCGCAGCCCTTGCTCATAATCTCGATGTCGCCCGTCGCCACGCCCCGAACGCCAAGGTGTGGGCCGTGGTGAAGGCGAACGCCTACGGGCACGGCATCGAGAACGCGTTTCCCGGATTGCGCGACACCGACGGCTTCGGCCTGCTCGATCTCGACGAGGCCGTGCGCTTGCGTGAGCTCGGCTGGGCTGGCCCCATTCTGCTGCTCGAAGGGTTTTTCAGGCCCGAGGATCTGGCGGTCATCGACGAGTTCGGTTTGACGACGACAGTGCACAGCGACGAGCAGTTGCGCATGCTGGAGACCACGCGTCTCAAAAAGCCGCTCAACATCCAGCTCAAGATGAATTCCGGCATGAATCGCCTCGGCTTTGCGCCCGAGCGCTACCGCGCGGCGTGGGAGCGCGCCCGCGCCATTCCCGGCGTGAGCCAGATCGTGCTGATGACGCACTTTTCCGACGCCGACGGTCCGCGCGGCGTCCGGCATCAGATGGAAGCGTTCGAGCGCGGCGCATGCGACGTGCCGGGAGAGCGCAGCCTTGCCAACTCGGCCGCTACGTTGTGCCATCCGGAGACGCACGGTGCGTGGGTTCGTCCGGGCATCATGCTCTACGGCTCGTCGCCGAAGGGGCTCGACGTGTCGGCAGCGGAATTCGATCTGCAACCGACGATGACGCTCGAATCCGAGTTGATCGGCATTCAGGAAGTCCCGGCGGGTGGCACGGTGGGCTATGGCAGTGTCTTCACCGCTGAGGCGCCGATGCGCGTGGGCACGGTCGCGTGCGGTTATGCGGACGGCTATCCGCGCGTCGCACCGACTGGTACGCCGGTGCTCGTCGACGGGGTGCGCACGCGCACGTTGGGGCGCGTGTCGATGGACATGCTGGCCGTCGATCTCACGCCGGTGCCGCAGGCGCGCGTGGGCTCGCCGGTCACGCTGTGGGGCCGGGGATTGAGCATCGATGAGGTCGCGGCATCGGCCGGCACGCTCGGCTACGAGCTGATGTGTGCCGTGGCGCGCCGCGTGCCGGTGCACGCGAACTAAGCGTCACCACAGGATTTCCACGCATGGCTAAAGCCAAGACTGTCTACATCTGCACCGAATGCGGCGGGCAGACGCCGAAGTGGGCGGGGCAATGCCCTAACTGCAATGGTTGGAATACGCTCGTCGAGTCGGTCGCGGAAACGACGGCCGGTCACCGCTACCAATCGCTCGCCAAGAGCACGCCGGTGCGCAAGCTGGCGCAGATCGAAGCGGCCGATGTGCCGCGCTTCTCCAGCGGCGTGAGCGAATTCGATCGTGTGCTGGGCGGCGGTCTCGTGGCGGGCGGTGTGGTGCTGATTGGCGGCGATCCCGGCATCGGCAAGTCGACGCTGCTGCTCCAGTCGCTCGCGCACCTGTCGCGCGAGCGGCGAGCGCTTTACGTCAGCGGTGAAGAGTCGGGCGCGCAGATCGCCTTGCGCGCGCAACGGCTCGGCCTCGGCGCGACAGGCGAGGGTGGCGGCGGCGAGTTGGACCTGCTTGCGGAAATTCAGCTCGAAAAGATTCTGGGTGTCATCGAGTCGGAGAAGCCTGACGTCGTGGTAATTGACTCGATTCAGACGGTGTATTCCGAAGCGCTGAGCTCGGCACCCGGTTCCGTGGCGCAGGTGCGCGAATGCGCGGCGCAGCTCACGCGAAGCGCGAAGCAGAGTGGTGTAACCGTCATCATGGTCGGTCACGTGACCAAGGAAGGCAGCCTGGCGGGGCCACGCGTGCTCGAGCACATCGTCGACACGGTGCTGTACTTCGAGGGAGATACGCACTCGTCATACCGGCTCGTGCGGGCGTTCAAGAACCGTTTCGGTGCCGTCAACGAGTTGGGCGTGTTTGCCATGACCGAGAAGGGGCTGCGCGGCGTGGCGAATCCGTCGGCGCTGTTTCTCTCGCAGCATGAGCAGAGTGTGCCCGGTTCGTGTGTGCTCGTGACGCAGGAGGGCACGCGCCCCTTGCTCGTTGAAGTGCAGGCGCTGGTCGATACGGCGCAGGTGCCCAATCCGCGGCGTCTGGCGGTGGGGCTTGAGCAGAACCGGTTGGCGATGTTGCTGGCGGTGATGCATCGCCATGCCGGCATCGCGTGTTTCGATCAGGACGTGTTCCTGAATGCCGTTGGCGGTGTGAAGATCACCGAACCGGCGGCGGATCTGGCGGTCTTGCTGGCGATTCATTCGTCGCTGCGCAACAAACCGCTGCCGCGCGGCATCGTGGCGTTCGGTGAAGTGGGGCTGGCGGGGGAGATTCGTCCGAGCCCGCGCGGTCAGGATCGTCTGAAGGAGGCCGCCAAACTTGGCTTTTCCATCGCGATCATTCCGAAAGCGAATGCGCCGAAACAGCCCATCGACGGCCTCGAAGTGCACGCCGTCGACCGGCTGGAGCATGCGATTTCCGTGGTGGCGGGGTTGTAGGCGTACGGGCGTTGCTTGTGGCGTCGTGAGAAAGAAAAGCCTGGTCCAGTCGACCAGGCTTTTTCTTTTGGCGGAGGGGGGGCGACCGTGTGACCTACGGCATGGCCGCCGTCTTCGCGTCAGGCGATTTGCTCAAGGGCTTCCTGGGCTTCGAGCCATTCGGCTTCGACATCCGAGAGCTTGGCCGTGACGTCGGCCTGCTGCTTGAGGCTATCGGTGAGCAACGCCTTCTTCGCCTCTTCGTAAGTGCTGCTGTCGGCGAGGATGGCGTCGAGCCGGGCCTTTTCATCCGAGAGCTTCGCCATCGACTGCTCCAGCTTCTCGATCTTCCTTTGCAGTGGCTTGCGCAGTTGCGACAAGCGCTGACGCTCCTGCGCCTCGGCACGCTTCTGATCCTTGCGATTGACGCCGTCGCCACTGTCGGCACCCTCGCCATTGCCGCTGCTGGCGTCTCGCGCCGCCGCACGTTGATCGGCCGCGTGTTGCAGCAGCCAGTCGCGGTAGTCATCGAGATCGCCGTCAAACGGCTGCACCTCGCCGCCCGCCACCAGCAGAAACTGATCCGTCGTGGCGCGCAGCAAATGCCGATCGTGCGAGACGAGAATCAGCGTGCCATCGAACTGGGCGAGGGCCATCGTGAGGGCGTGCCGCGTCTCGAGATCCAGGTGGTTGGTCGGTTCGTCGAGCAGCAGCAGGTTCGGCTTGCGCCAGATGATGAGCGCCAGCGCCAGGCGCGCTTTCTCGCCCCCGGAGAACGGCGCAATGGATGACGTCGCCATGTCGCCGCGGAAGTTGAATCCGCCGAGAAAATCGCGCAGTTCCTGCTCTCGAGTGTCCGGGGCGAGGCGTTGCAGATGCTGCAACGGCGAATCGTCGTGACGCAGCGTTTCGACCTGATGCTGGGCGAAGTAGCCGATCTGTAGCCCCTTGCCGGTCTTCACCTCGCCGGCGAGCGGCGTGAGCGTGCCGGCGAGCGTTTTGATGAGCGTCGATTTGCCCTGACCGTTGGCGCCGAGCAGGCCGATGCGTTGCTCGTTCTGCACCGACATCGTGACGTGCGGCAGGATGATCTTCTCGCTGCCGTCGTCAAGCGGATAACCGCAGCGCACGGCGTCGAGAACGAGCATCGGGTTCGGCGCGCTGTCGGCCGGGCGGAATTCGAACGTGAACGGCGAGGCGATGTGCGCGGGGGCGATGCGCTCCATCTTCTCGAGCGCCTTCATCCGGCTTTGCGCCTGACGTGCCTTCGTCGCCTTGGCCTTGAAGCGTGTGATGAACGATTCCAGGTGGGCAATCGTCTTCTGCTGCTTGTCGAACGCGCTTTGCTGAAGCACCAGTTGCTGGCCGCGCAGGATCTCGAACTGGCTGTAATTGCCGCCGTAGCGCTTGATCTGCTGATTCTCGATATGCAGCGTGACGTTGCAGACCTCGTCGAGAAATTCACGATCGTGGGAGATCACGATCAGCGTTCCCGGGTAGCGCTTGAGCCAGTCTTCGAGCCAGACGATGGCGTCGAGATCCAGGTGATTGGTCGGTTCGTCGAGCAGCAACAGATCGGACGGGCACATGAGCGCTTGTGCCAGATTCAGACGCATGCGCCATCCGCCCGAGAAACTAGCGACGGGCATTTGCGTTTGCGCGAGCGTGAAGCCGAGGCCGAGCAGCAGGGCCTCGCCGCGGGCCGGCGCGGTGTAGCCGTCGGCGTCCGCAAAGGCCGCGTGGGCTTCGGCCTGCGCGTGACCGTCATGAGCGGCTTCGGCCGCAGCAATGGTCGCCTCGATTTCGCGAAGCCGGGTGTCGCCGTCAAGCACATAGTCGAGTGCGGTCCGATCGACCGCAGGCGTCTCCTGCATCACGTGCGCGACGCGCCAGCTGCTGGGCACGAAGGCGTCGCCGCCATCGGCGTGCAACTGGCCGCGCAACAAGGCGAAGAGGGTGGATTTGCCTGCGCCGTTGGCGCCGACGAGGCCAACGCGCTCGCCCGGATTGAGCGTGACGGAGGTGTCCTCGAAGAGCGGCTTGGTGCCGCGTGCGAGGGTGAGGTGTTCGAATCGGATCACGAAAAAGGCCGAGGGGAAAGCGGGTCAGTTCGTCCTGGGGCCGCGCGGCGAGCTCGTGTGGCCGATCCAAAGCGAATCGGACGAGCCCGGCATCGAAACCATGGCGCAGGAGACGGCGAAACCCGCATTTTACCGGTCTCAGGGCGCGAAAGCGATGTGCGCCGCGCCGTGTCTACAGAATTGGGGCGAAAAGTCGTGCCAGGCGCATCAAAATCTGACGCCATCCCGGAATCTTCCGAAAGTCGTCCTTGTTCAGCAGCACGGCTTGCTCGAAGTCGCGCGTGAGCATGTAGGCGACGTCATCGGCAAAGGCGCGGTCGACCGTGAGCAGCATGAGTTCGAAATTAAGCCGGAACGAGCGGTTGTCGAGATTGGCGCTTCCCACGGCAGCCGCGCTGTCGTCGATCAGCACGACTTTCTGGTGAATGAAGCCGTGTTGATAGCGGTAGACGTTGATGCCGCTGCGTGCGGCCTCGAACGCATACGAGGTGGTCGCCTCGAACACCACGTAGTGATCGGCCCGATCGGGGATCAGGATGCGCACGTCCACACCGCGCAGCACCGCCAGACGCAGTGCCGAGAACACGGCCTCGTCGGGCACGAAATAGGGCGAGGTGAGCCACACGCGTTTCTGCGCGGCGTTGATGGCGGTGACGAAGAAGAGCGACGACGTCTCCAGACGATCCGCCGGGCCGCTCGGCACCACCTGACAGTGCATGTCTTCGCCAGACGCCGCCGGCTGACGATTGAGCGCCGGTACCGCACCTGTACTCCAGTGCCAGTCCTCGGCGAATGCGCGCTGAATGCCGACCACCGCCGGTCCGCGCACGGAAATGTGCGTGTCGCGCCACGGGGCCAGCGGCGGCTTCTCGCCCAGATACTCGACTCCGACGTTGTGCCCGCCAATGAACGCTTCATTGCCGTCGATCACCACGATCTTGCGGTGATTGCGGAAGTTGAGCTGGAAGCGGTTGACGAAAATGCCGCGTTTGGCGGCCGCGAACTCGTGCACCATCACGCCGCCCTGGCGCAACTTCTCGCAATAGCTGCGCGGCAGATCGTGGCTGCCGATGCGATCGTAAAGGAAGTAGACCTTCACGCCGGTTGCGGCGCGCGCAAGCAGGCGAGCGGACAGGGCGCGTCCGAGGGCGTCGTCCTTGACGATGAAGAACTGAACGATGATGTACTCGTGCGCGCGGTCGATGGCGGCGAAGATGGCGTCGAACGTGGCCCGGCCGTTCACCAGCAAACGCACGCGATTGCCCGCCACGAACGACATGCCGGTCATGGCGGTGAGCGCCGCAAATTCCGGGTGCGCCTCCATGGCGACCGGCGGCTCGTTGCTCCACTGCGTCTCGCCAATGCGCGACTGCAACGCTTCATTGCGGGCGCGACGCGCTTCGACATAGCCGACGAACTTCGACCGGCCGAGGAACAGATAGGGGATGAGCGTCAAGTAGGGCATCGTCACGAGCGAGACGGCCCATGCGACCGCGCCTTGCGACGTCCGTACCGTCAGAACGGCATGGATTGCGGCGACAACTCCCATTACATGGATACAGGCGACGGCAAAGCCGACGTCGAGCCAATTGAGCGTCATGACGAACCACCATGCTCCATGCCGTGAGTCGCGCGGACTCGGGAACCCGAGTGTAACCGGGGTGCGTGAACTTAGGCGAGGGCTCGCTGCGACGCGCGAGCCCTGGGGGGGATTACCGCATTGCGTCTTTAGGGGAGATCGGCCGCTTGCACCAGAAAGACCATGTCGTCGCCGGCGCTCGTCGCCAGCCACGTGATCGGCAGATCGGGGAACGCTGCTTCGACGAAGTGACGTTCGTTGCCGATCTCCACGACGAGAACCCCGTTCTCGGTCAGATGCTCGCGTGCGCCGGCAATGATGCGTCGAACCACATCCATGCCGTCGTCGCCACCGGCCAGCGCCAGGCGCGGCTCGTGGCGATACTCGGCCGGCAGCACCTGCATCGAGCCTTCGTTGACGTACGGCGGATTGGTTAGGATGACTTCGTAGCGCTTGCCCTGGGGCAGCGGCGCGTACAGATCGCCCAGATGCAGCGCGATGCGGTCCTCGAGGCCATAGTCGGCCACGTTGATCTTCGCCACGGCCAAGGCGTCGGGGGAAATGTCGACGGCATCGATCTGCGCTGCCGGGAAGGTCTCGGCGGCGAGGATCGCAAGGCAGCCCGAGCCGGTGCACAGCTCGAGCACGTCGGCGACGTTTTCGGCGTGATCGACCCAAGGTTGCAGGGCGTCTTCGAGCAACTCGCCGACGAAGGAGCGCGGCACGATGACGCGCTCGTCCACATAGAACCGGTGGCCATGCATCCACGCTTCGTTCGTGATGTAAGACGCCGGCACACGTTCGCCCGCGCGACGGTTGATGACCGACAGCACGCGCTGGATTTCCTCGGGCAGCAGACGTGCGTCGAGGAACGGATCGAGCGTATCGATGGGCAGATGCAGCGTATGCAGCAGGAGATACGCGGCCTCGTCGTACGCCGTGGCCGTGCCGTGGCCGAAGGCCAATTCGGCCTCGTTAAAGCGCGAGACGGCGTAGCGCAGCAGGTCGCGCAACGTCTGGAAGGGATGGGTCGCTTGAGTCGTCATGGTGATTGCCTCGCGCGCGCCTCAGGCCACCAGGCGCTTCAACACGCCTCGGTAGATGTTCTTGAGCGGCTCGATATCGGCCACGGCGATGTGTTCGTCGATCTTGTGAATGCTGGCGTTGCACGGACCGAATTCGATCACCTGCGGGCAGATGCGCGCAATGAAGCGACCGTCCGACGTGCCGCCCGTCGTCGAGAGTTCCGTCTGGAGGCCCGTTTCCTCATGGATGGCACTCGAGAGTGCTTCCGACAGGTCGCCACGCGGCGTGAGGAAAGGCTGGCCGCTGATCGACCAGTCGAGCGTGTAGGTCAGGCCATGACGGTCGAGCAGTTCGTGCACGCGCTGCTGAAGACCCTCGGACGTGCTGGCCGTCGAGAAGCGGAAGTTGAACATCACCGTCAGTTCGCCCGGGATGACGTTGGTCGCCCCGGTGCCCGCGTGAATGTTCGAGATCTGCCACGTCGTGGGCGGGAAATAGTCGTTGCCGTTGTCCCAGACCGTTTGCGTGAGTTCGGCCAGTGCGGGGGCGAACAGATGCGTCGGGTTCTTGGCGAGATGCGGGTACGCGATGTGACCCTGAACGCCCTTGATGACGAGCTTGCCCGACATCGACCCACGGCGGCCGTTCTTGACCATGTCGCCCAGTCGCTGGCTCGAGGTCGGCTCACCGACCACGCAGTAGTCCAGACGCTCGCCGCGCGCTGCCAGCGCTTCGACGACCTTCACGGTGCCGTCAGTGGCGGGACCTTCTTCGTCGCTCGTGAGCAGGAAACCGATGGCGCCGGTGTGATCCGGATGCTGGGCGACGAATTCCTCCGAAGCGACCACGAACGCCGCGAGCGACGTCTTCATGTCGGCGGCGCCGCGACCGTAGAGCATGCCGTCGCGATGCGTCGGTGCAAACGGGTCGGAATGCCATTGCTCGACCGGGCCGGTCGGCACCACGTCGGTGTGGCCGGCGAAGACGAGCAGCTTGCCGTCGGTGCCGCGCGTGCCGCGCTTGACCGCCCACAGATTGGTCACGCCATTCGATGCGATGGTTTCGCACGCAAAGCCAATGGCTTTGAGGCGGCGCGCCAGAATGGCCTGGCAATCGCGGTCTTCGGGCGTCACCGAGTGACGGGCGATCAGTTGCTCGGTAAGCGCCAGCGTGGCGCCTTGGGAGGAAGTCATGAAATCAGAATCGTGAAGCGTAACTGTCGGGCGTGAAGCCCACGGAAACCTTGCCGTTCGCCACCAGCACGGGGCGCTTGATGAGCGACGGGTTTTCGATCATCAGGGTGCGGGCGACCGACTCGTCGGCCGCCGCTGCTTGTTGCTCCGGCGAGAGCTTGCGCCACGTCGTTCCTTTGCGGTTGAGCAGCGTGGTGAGCGGCACCTGGGCGAGCCAGCTACCCAGCAGGGCGTCGTTCACGCCCGCCTTCTTGAAGTCGTGGAAGTCGTACGCCACGCCGTGCTCGTCGAGCCACGTGCGTGCCTTCTTCACGGTATCGCAGTTGGGAATGCCGTACAGCACTGCCGTCATCGCCAGAACTCCTGATGTCGCGATTACAAAAGACGAGGCGCCACCGTCGCAGTCAAGACCACGGCCGCGCCTCGCAGGTGCCGCGGGGACTTACTCGCCGCGCAGCAGGTCGTTGATCGCCGTCTTGGCGCGCGTTTGCGCGTCGACCTTCTTCACGATCACGGCGCAGTACAGGCTGTACTTGCCATCCTTGGACGGCAGGTTGCCCGGCACGACGACCGAACCGGCCGGCACGCGGCCGTAGTGCACCTCACCCGTTTCACGGTCGTAGATCTTGGTCGACTGGCCCAGATACACGCCCATCGAGATCACCGAGTTCTCTTCGACGATCACGCCTTCCACGACTTCCGAGCGCGCGCCGATGAAGCAGTTGTCTTCGATGATGACCGGGTTGGCTTGCAGCGGCTCGAGCACGCCGCCGATACCGACGCCGCCCGAGAGGTGGACGTTCTTGCCGATTTGGGCGCACGAACCGACCGTGGCCCACGTGTCGACCATCGTGCCTTCGTCAACGTAGGCGCCGATGTTGGTGTACGACGGCATCAGCACGACGTTCTTGCCGATGAACGAGCCGCGACGTGCCACCGCCGGCGGCACCACGCGGAAACCGCCGCGCGCGAAGTCTTCGGCGGTGTAGTCGGCGAACTTGCTCGGCACCTTGTCGTAGAACTGGCTGAAGCCGCCAGCGGGCATCACGGCGTTGTCTTCCAGGCGGAACGACAGCAGCACGGCCTTCTTGATCCACTGGTTCACGATCCACTGGCCGTCTTGCTTCTGGGCCACGCGCAGGGCGCCCTTGTCCAGCTCGGCGATAACGTGGGCGACGGCCTCACGCACATCGGCAGGTGCCGACTTGGCCGAAATCTCGGCACGGTTTTCCCAGGCTTGATCGATGGTGGTTTGCAGTTGTTGCGACATGGCGAGAATCAGTTGCAGTAAGGATTAAAGAGATTGGCAGAACTGCACGATGCGCTGAGCGCCTTCGGTGCATTCGTCCACATCGGCCACGAGGGCGATGCGCACATAGTTCTCACCCGGGTTGGTACCGTGAGCCGCCCGGCCCAGGTACGAACCGGGCAGTACGGCCACATTGTATTGCGCCAGCAACTGGCGCGTGAATTCCGTGTCGGACAGGCCGGTTTTCGTGTCGACCCGGGCCCACAGATAGAAGCCCGCGTCCGGCAAACGCACGTCGAGCACTTCGGCGAGCATCGGCGTGACAGTCTGGAACTTCTTCAGATACTTGCTGCGATTCAGGCGCACGTGGGCTTCGTCGTTCCATGCCGCAACGCTCGCTGCCTGCACGGCCGGGCTCATGGCGCAGCCGTGGTACGTGCGGTACAGCAGGAATTTCTTCAGGATGGCGGCGTCGCCGGCCACGAAGCCCGAGCGCATGCCCGGCACGTTCGAGCGCTTCGACAGGCTGGAGAACACCACCAGACGCTCGAAGCCGCGACCCAGTTGGTGAGCCGCCGCCAGGCCGCCCAGCGGGGCGTGTTCTTCGTCGAAATAGATCTCGGAATAGCACTCGTCGGACGCGATCACGAAACCGTACTCGTCCGAGAGTTCGAACAGACGCTTCCAGTCGGCAAGGCTCAGCACGGCGCCGGTGGGATTGCCCGGCGAGCAGAGATAGACGAGCTGGACGTCACGCCAGACGTCTGCGGGCACGCCGTCGTAATTCGGGGCGAAGTTGCGCGCCGGATCGCTGTCGACGTAGTAGGGCGTGGCGCCGGCGAGCAGCGTCGCACCTTCGTAGATCTGGTAGAACGGGTTCGGGCACAGCACACGTGCGCCCGGCTTGCTGCCGTCGACGACCGCCTGCGCGAACGAGAAGAGCGCCTCGCGGGAGCCCGTGACCGGCAACACTTCGGTGGCCGGGTTCACGTTGGGCAGCGCATAGCGGCGCTCCAGCCACCCGGCGATGGCCGCGCGCAGCGGCTCGCCGCCGGCGGTCGCCGGGTAGTTCGAGAGGCCGCCCAGCCCGTCGATCAGGGCTTCCTTGATGAACTGCGGCGTCGGGTGCTTGGGCTCACCGATGCCGAAGCTGATGGCCTTGTAAGTGCTGGCGGGCGTGACATCCGCCACGAGCGACTTCAGGCGTTCAAAGGGGTAGGGCTGGAGCTTGTCGAGTAATGGGTTCACGAGAATTCAAACAGACTCAGGGCTAGGGTTCTGGGTGCCATCGATGGCACCGTTCGAGGCAATTCGGGGCCGCGCGCGGCAACGGGGTGACGGGGCGACGGAGCGAGGTTGGTCGGGTTCCGGTGCGCCGCGAAGCGTTTTCAGGGTCGGCTTGCAGATCGCAGCCACACATGGGCTCGAAGTTATCCGGTACATCACGCGAAGGGGTTCCCGGACGCGCTCAAGAATGGCAAGATCGGCGAAGCGAAAATTATACCGTCACGGCGCCCACAAAGCGCGACCACCGCGTAATTCAGCATATTCCGAGGCGCCAATGGGGCAAGTCTGCGGAGTATCTCAGGTTTTTCAGGAGTCATCAGTATGACCATAGCCGGCAACGGCGCGCACGGCCCGGAGTCGACCTCCGGCGCCTCGCTGCGCACCCGGGCGGCGCCCGCCTTGGCCATTCTCATCGGTTCGTCCGTGTGGGGACTGGCCTGGTTCCCCTACCGCATGCTCGCCCAGTGGGGCGTGGCGGCAGTGCCCGCGCAGATTTGCACCGCGAGCGTTGCGCTGGTGCTGCTCACCCTGGTCTATCGCCGCTCGCTCGGCACGCTGCGCTGGTCGTGGCTGCTGGCCGGCGTGGCGTTCGCTGGCGGCACGACCAATGTGGCGTTCGTCTGGGGCACGACGCACGGCCACGTGATGCGTGTGCTGCTGCTTTTCTATCTGACCCCGGTGTGGACGGCGCTTTTTGCCCATTGGCTGCTCGGCGAGCGCGTCGGCCTGCGTGGCGCGGGGCTGATTGCGCTGGCGCTGGGCGGGGCAGGGCTGATGCTCTGGTCGCCCGAGCTGGGCTGGCCCGTGCCGAACAATCCGGGAGAATGGGCCGGCGCCATTGCTGGCGCGGCTTTTGCGCTCAATAACGTGCTGCTGAGGCGCGTGAGTCAGTCGTTGCCGCAGGTGCGTGCGGAAATGCGCAGTTGGACGCTGTATCTCGGCTGCATGGTCGGCGGGTTGCTGGTGCTGCCGTTTGACGGCGGGGCCGAGGCCGGCCGGGCGACCCTCTGGGCCCTCACGTCGAGCACCACGACTGCCGTGGTGGTATTGGCGCTGGGTTGCACCATCGCGCTGACCAACGTCATCGTGCAGTTCGGTCTGGCGCGGGTGCCGGCCAATCAGGCGGCGCTCATCATGCTTTTCGAAATCGTGGTGGCGGCGATTTCGTCCTGGTGGCTGGCCGATGAAGGGCTGGGCGCACGTGAAATCGCAGGGGGGCTGTGCATTGTGGCGGCCGGTGTCCTGTCGGGAATTTTGCCTGATTCTGGTCGTTGTAAATCCGCGACGGCGGGGGATGCGATGGTATGATGCGTACCGATGTTATATCGATGTAAGTGGCCTGCGCACGCCAGCGTGCGCGAGGCCCGACAGGACCAGCTAGCGCGTCTGCGTCTTTCCCATCATTCAATGACCGAAAAAGCGAACCTGCCGTGCGTCTGACCTCCATCAAACTCGCTGGCTTCAAGTCTTTCGTCGACCCGACGAACTTCGCGGTACCTGGCCAATTGGTCGGGATCGTCGGCCCGAACGGGTGCGGCAAATCCAACATCATCGACGCCGTGCGCTGGGTGCTTGGCGAGTCGCGCGCTTCCGAGCTGCGCGGCGAATCGATGCAGGACGTGATCTTCAACGGGTCGACCGCCCGCAAGCAGGCGAGCCGCGCCAGCGTCGAACTGGTGTTCGACAACAGCGCCGGGCGCGCCGCCGGGCAGTGGAGCCAGTACGCCGAAATCGCCGTCAAGCGCGTGCTCACGCGCGATGGCACCTCCAGCTACTACATCAACAACCTGCCGGCCCGTCGCCGCGACATTCAGGACATCTTCCTCGGCACCGGCCTCGGGCCGCGCGCCTACGCCATCATCGGGCAGGGGATGATCTCGCGCATCATCGAGGCGAAGCCGGAAGAGCTGCGCGTGTTCCTCGAAGAAGCCGCGGGCGTCTCCAAATACAAGGAACGCCGTCGCGAGACCGAGAACCGCTTGCAGGACACGCGTGAAAACCTCACGCGCGTTGAAGACATTCTGCGCGAACTCGGTACCAACCTCGAGAAGCTCGAAACGCAGGCCGTGGTGGCCAACCGATTCAAGGACTTGCAGCGCGACGGCGAGGAAAAGCAGCAGTTGCTGTGGCTGTTGCGCAAGAACGAAGCCCAGAACGAACAAGAGCGCCAGCAACGCGCCATCGAGTCGGCACAGGTCGATCTCGAGGCGCAGATGGCGCGTCTGCGCGGCTCGGAAGCCGATCTCGAAACGCTGCGCGCCGCCCACTACGCGGCCACCGATGCCGTGCAGTCCGCGCAAAGCGCCATGTACGAGGCGAATTCGGAAGTCAGCCGTCTGGAAGCCGAGATCCGCTACGTCGTCGAGTCGCGCAATCGCGTGCAGGCCCAACTGGCGGCGCTCACCTCGCAGCGCGAGCAGTGGCAGGCCCGTTCGGCGCAGTCGGAAGAAGCACTCGCGCTCGCCGAGGAAGAGCTCATCATTGCGGAGGAGCGTGCGGCGACCGCGCAGGATCAGGCGGCCGAGCAAAACGACGCGCTGCCTGCGCTCGAATCGGGCTGGCGCGATGCGCAGAACCTGCTCAACGAGCAGCGCAGCGAGATCGCGCAGGTCGAGCAGAGTCTGAAGCTCGAAGCTGCGCACCAGCGCAATGCCGATCAGGCATTGCAGCAGTTGCAGCAGCGTCAGGAGCGTCTGCAAGGTGAGGCGCGCGGGCTCGACAAGCCCGATGAGGCCGAGCTCGAGATGCTGCGCGCCGACCTCGCCGAGCAGCAGGCGATGCTCGAAGACGCACAGGCCGAACTCGCCGACGCGCAGGAGCGTCTGCCGCGACTCGAAGCCGAGCGCGCCGGCGCGCAGGCCCGGGTGCAGTCCGAGGCGGCGACCATGGCGCAGCTCGAAGCGCGTCTGACAGCGCTCAAGCAATTGCAGGAAAGCGTGCAGACGGAAGGCAAGGTCCAGCCTTGGCTCGACAAGCACGAACTGGCGCAACTGCCGCGTCTGTGGAAGAAACTGCATATCGAGCCGGGCTGGGAAAACGCGCTCGAGTCGGTGCTGCGCGAGCGTCTCGCCGCACTGGAGATCAGCAACCTCGACTGGGTGAAAGCCTTTGCGAGCGATGCGCCGCCGGCCAAGCTGGCGTTCTATTCGCCGCCGCTGGCTGCCCGTCCGATCGAAGCGCCGGCGCAACTGCGTCCGCTGCTCTCGTTGCTGCGTATCGACGATCCGGGCCTGCGTGCCGTGCTGCAAGAATGGCTGGGGCAGGTTTTCGTGGCCGACGATCTGACGCAAGCCATGGTCAGCCGGGCGCAACTGCCTGAAGGGGCGTCGATCGTCGTCAAGGCGGGCCATCAGGTCACGCGTGTGGGTGTGCAGCTTTACGCTGCCGACTCCGAGCAGGCGGGTCTGCTCGCCCGTCAGCAGGAAATCGAGAATCTGGGCAAGCAACTGCGCGCGCAGGTGCTGCTCTCGGACGAAGCCAAGGCGAGCGCCGTGCGTGCCGAGGCGGCCTACAGCCAGGCGGCTCAGTCGCTCACCGAGGTGCGCGCACGCGCCGAGCGCGCCACGCAACGCGTGCACGCCTTGCAGATGGACGTGCTCAAGCTCACGCAAGCCTATGAGCGTTACAACGCGCGCAGCACGCAGATCGACGAAGAACTGAGTGAGATCGCCGCGCAGATCGAAGAGCAAGTGGCGCTGCGTGCCGAATCGGAAGCGAATTTCGAGCAGAGCGACGCGCGTCTTGCCGAATTGCAGGCGACGTTCGAAGACGGTCAGCTCGAATTCGAATCGCTCGACAGCAAGCTCTCGGAGGCGCGTAACCGCGCACGCGAACTGGAGCGGCTGGCTCAGGAGGCGTCTTACGCGCAGAAGGGCATCTTGAGCAAGATCGACGAGCATCGTCGCAACATTCAGACGGCGCGTGAGCAGGCCGAACGTCTGGTGGTGTCGATCGAGCAGGCGCAGGCCGAACTCGCGCAGATCACCGAGCAGACCGTCGAAAACGGTTTGCAGGACGCTCTGGAACTGCGTGCCGAGAAGGAAGAGATTCTCGGCGCCGCCCGTATCGAACTCGATGCCCTCACGCAAAAGCTGCGTCAGAGCGACGAAGAGCGGCTTGCCGCGGAGCGTGGGCTGCAACCGCTGCGTGATCGCATCACGGAACTTCAGTTGAAGGAACAGGCCGCACGCCTGAACCGCGAACAGTTCGTCGAGCAACTCACGGCCGCCGAAGTCGATGAGGAAGCGCTCTCCGCCAAGCTCACGCCGGATATGAAACCGTCGTATCTGCAAGGCGAAGTCACCCGCATCAACAATGCGATCAATGCGCTGGGCCCGGTCAATATGGCCGCGCTCGAAGAGCTGGAAACGGCGCGCGAGCGCAAGGTCTTCCTCGACGCCCAGTCGGCCGACCTGAACGACGCCATCGACACGCTCGAAGGCGCCATTCGCAAGATCGACGAAGAGACGCGGGTGTTGCTGCAAGGCACGTTCGACGAAGTGAACAAGCATTTCGGCGAACTCTTCCCGATGCTGTTCGGCGGCGGGCAGGCCAAACTCATGATGACCGGCGACGAAATTCTCGACGCGGGTGTTCAGGTGATGGCGCAACCGCCGGGCAAGAAGAACTCCACGATTCATCTGCTGTCTGGTGGTGAGAAGGCACTCACGGCCATTGCGCTGGTGTTCGGGATGTTCCAGCTCAATCCGGCGCCCTTCTGCTTGCTCGATGAGGTGGACGCACCGCTTGACGATGCCAACACCGAGCGCTACGCCAAGATGGTCGCGCGCATGTCGGACCGTACCCAATTCGTATTTATTTCCCATAACAAAATCGCGATGGAAATGGCCAATCAGCTCATCGGCGTCACCATGCAGGAGCAGGGGGTGTCGCGGATCGTGGCGGTGGACATGGAGTCTGCGATCAATCTGGCCGAGATCGCCTGACCCCGCGCCCACGATGGAGAAGAGAGAGGAACGCCGCGCATGAATGAACTGCAGCTGAGCTTGATTGCCGCAGGGGTAGTGGTACTGCTTGGGGTAGTGGCTTATAACGCCTGGCAGGGTAGCAAGGCACGCGCGCGCATACCGCGTCGCATGCCGGTCGATGGCGCGGGTATCGATGCGACCGCCGGGACACCCGACGCCGACGACGACCGCCCGTTCATCGAACCGACGCTTTCGCCGCCACGTGTGCCGGCGCATTCCGGGGAGCGTCGTGAACCGACGCTGGGCCCGGCAGCGGCGGCTGGTGCATCGGTGCAGGATGCCTTCGCCATTAACGAAGATGCCTGGGATGCCCCGCCGGCGGCCCGCAAGCGCGCCGCGCAGGAAGCGGCCGCACTCGCTGCGCAGGCGGGTGATGCCGACGCGGCCACCGCCGAAACGGTGCCGGTGGCCGCGCCCGGCGAACATGACCCTCGCGACCCTCGCGACGAGCAGGCACGCGATGCGCAGCAAGCCGCCGCCGCGAGCATGGTGGCACGTGTCGACGCCGAACTGGCGTCCGATGACACTGTGGACGCTGCCGCAGCCGGCGCTGTCGCCGCAGCGGCGGGCGCCCCCGATGCCGCCGAAATCCCGCAAGCTCAGCACACGTCGGGCACGCCGAATACCGAGTCCGTAGTGCACACCGAAGGCGCTGCGGCCGAGCCCGTCGCTCCGGCGGTGCCGACGGCGCCTGTCGCGGCAGCCCGTCCGGCGGTGTCAAGCGGTCCGCCGCCCGTCATCGACGAGCGCATCGATTGCATCGTCGAACTGCCGTTGGCGAATGTGATGGCTGCGGAGCGCCTGATACCGCTGACGTTGCGTATGCGACGCGCGGGCAGCAAGCCCGTCAACGTCGAGGGCCGCGCCGACGAGCATTCGCCGTGGGAGTTGATTCGCACCGGCGGTCGATATCACCAGTTGCGCATGGCTGTGCAGTTGGCCAACCGTGCGGGCGCGTTGAACGAAGTCGAGTTCTCCGAGTTCTCGAACCTCGTACAGGCGCTCGCCGATGCGGTGGACGCCTTGCCCGAACTGCCCGACATGATGGAGACGGTGGCCCGCGGGCGTGAGCTCGACAGTTTTGCCGCGCAATGCGACGCGCAACTGTCGGTGAACGTGCTCTCGGATGGCGCGCCCTGGTCGGCCAATTACGTGCAGGCCGTCGCAACGCAGGATGGTCTGCTGCTTTCGCGTGACGGCATGCGCTTCGTCAAGCTCGATTCCCGGCAGAATCCGGTGTTCATGCTTCAGTTCGGCGACACCAACTTCCTGCGTGACGATTTGACGTACAAGGGCGGCGATCTGATCACGATGCTGCTCGATGTGCCGGTCGCCGACGAGGACCTGCTGCCGTTCCGTCTGATGTGTGACTACGCGCGTTCGATCGGGCAGCGCATCGGTGGGCGTGTGGTGGACGATCAGCGCCGGCCGCTTTCCGATGCTGCGCTGCAAAACGTCGACAAACAATTGCTCAAGCTCTACGAACGCCTCGAGGCGCGGGGTCTGCCGGCTGGTTCGCCGGTGACACGCCGTCTGTTCAGCCAGTAACGCGGAGGCGGTACGCGGCGCACGACGATCTGCCCGATCTGTCGGGCGGCCACGTTCGATGCACGCCGTTCACCGTCGGGTGAGCGGCGTTTTTGTTCCAATGGATGATGGCTATCGACGACGCGCAGGCGCGTACGTCGAAGGCATAATGTTCTGACTTCTCGTATCCCGAGTTTCCACGCATGTCCCAAACTTCCGTTCCGGGTCAGGGCGCGAATGCGCCAACGGCGGCCGATGCAACGGCGGCTGCGCAACGTGCCGCCGAGTTGCGCATCGAACTGGCGCGTCACAACCGCGCCTATTACGAAGACGATGCGCCCCTGATTCCCGATGCCGAGTACGACCGCCTGTTTCATGAGTTGGTCGCGCTCGAGGCTGATTTTCCCGAGTTGCAGCGTCCGGATTCGCCCACGCAGCGCGTCGGCGGCAAGCCGGTGGAGGGCTTCGCGCCGGTCGTGCATCGTGTGCCGATGCTCTCGCTGAACAACGGGTTTGCCGATGAGGACGTGGAAGCGTTCGACCGTCGCGTGTCGGATGGGCTTCGCGACGCCAATGCACCGTCTGACGATCTGTTCGGCACACCCGTCGAATATGCCGCCGAGTTGAAATTCGACGGACTGGCGATCGCCCTGCGTTACGAGCACGGTGTGCTCGTGCAGGCGGCAACGCGCGGCGACGGCACGACGGGGGAAGACGTGACCGCGAACGTCCGCACGATCAAGAAAATTCCGCTGAGTCTCAATACCGACACCCCACCCGAAGTCCTGGAGGTGCGCGGAGAGGTGCTGATGTTCCGTGCCGACTTCGACAAACTCAATCGGGCTCAGGAAGCCGCCGGCGAGAAGGTGTTCGTCAACCCGCGTAATGCGGCGGCCGGCAGTCTGCGTCAGCTCGATTCGAGGATTACGGCAAAGCGTCCGCTGTCGTTCTTTGCCTACGGGGTGGGGGAATTGGTGGGGGCGCCCATGCCGGAAACCCATTCGGCCTTGCTTGACTGGTATGAGACGCTCGGCATTCCGGTGAATTCGCGGCGCGAAGTCGTGCAAGGCGCGGCCGGGCTGCTGGCGTTCTACCGGGAGGTGGGGCAGGCGCGTGCCTCGCTGCCTTACGACATCGACGGCGTGGTCTACAAGGTCAATCGCCGCGATCAGCAGGACCGCCTTGGGTTTGTCTCGCGCGCGCCCCGCTTCGCGCTGGCGCACAAATTCCCGGCGCAGGAGGCGCTCACGACGTTGCTGGACATCGAAGTCCAGGTGGGGCGAACGGGCGCGATTACGCCGGTGGCGCGCCTTGCGCCGGTATTTGTCGGCGGCGCGACCGTGACCAATGCCACGCTGCACAACGAAGACGAAATCCGCCGCAAGGATGTGATGATCGGCGACACGGTGATCGTGCGTCGTGCGGGTGATGTGATTCCGGAAGTCGTCGGGTCAGTGCTGGAGCGTCGACCGGCGGATGCGCGGGCGTTCGTCATGCCGACGGCGTGCCCGGTGTGCGGATCGGCCATCGAGAAGCTGCCGGACGAAGTGATCGCTCGATGCTCCGGCGGACTGATCTGCGCGGCACAGCGCAAGCAGGCGCTGTTGCACTTTGCGCAGCGCCGGGCGCTCGACATCGAAGGGCTTGGCGACAAGCTCGTCGAGCAATTGGTCGATCAGCAGATCATTCGCACGCCGGCCGATCTGTTCAAACTTGGCGTTGCGAAGCTCGCGGCGCTCGACCGGATGGCGGACAAGTCGGCGTCAAATCTGGTGGCGGCGCTGGAGAAGGCGCGTCACACGACACTGGCGCGGTTCATCTTCGCGCTGGGGATTCGGCACGTGGGAGAGGCGACGGCAAAGGATCTCGCGCGCTATTTCGGCAAGCTCGATAACGTGATGGCGGCCAGCGCCGAGGAACTGCTGGCGGTGCCGGACGTCGGACCCATTGTGGCGCAGTCCATCGCCAATTTCTTTGGGGAGCCGCATAATGTCGAGGTGATCGAACAGTTGCGGGCGGCGGGGGTGACCTGGCCGGAGACGGAACCTGCGGCTGTCGCGCCACAGCCGTTGGCGGGTAAGACGTTCGTGCTCACGGGCACGCTGCCGACACTCTCTCGCGATGAGGCGAAAGCGATGCTCGAAGCGCTGGGAGCGAAGGTGGCTGGCTCGGTCTCTGCGAAAACCGACTATGTTGTGGCGGGCGCCGAGGCGGGCAGTAAGTTGGCGAAGGCCGAGGCACTGGGTGTGCCCGTGCTGGACGAGGATGCTATGCGCGCAATGTTGGCCGCGCTTTGATGTGAGGACCCCACCGATGATCCGCGACATTCTGAAAATGGGCGATCCGCGCCTGCTGCGCATCGCCAAGCCCGTCGAAAATTTCGATACGCCCGAGTTGCACGAACTCGTCGCCGACATGTTCGAGACGATGAAGCACGCGAACGGTGCCGGTCTCGCAGCCCCGCAAATCGGCGTCGACTTGCAGGTGGTGATCTTCGGCTTCGAGCACAACGAGCGTTATCCGGACGCGCCCGAAGTCCCCGAAACCGTGCTCATCAATCCCGTCATCACGCCGCTCACGCAGGACATGGAAGAGGGGTGGGAAGGCTGTCTGTCGGTGCCGGGGCTGCGCGGCATGGTCAACCGTTATTCGATGCTGCGCTACGAGGGGCAGGACCAGTACGGCAAAGGTATCGATCGCGTGGCCGAAGGCTTCCATGCCCGGGTGGTGCAGCACGAATGCGACCACCTGATCGGGAAGCTTTACCCGATGCGCATTACCGACTTCAGCAAGTTTGGCTTCACCGAGATTCTCTTCCCGGGGCTTGATCCCAATAGTGACGACTGATGGTTGACGTCCATGGTTGATGTCGGTGAGCGGCGACATTTGTCGGCACGTCGGCATTGATCGGGATGAGACATCGCCTTGGTGGCGGGGGGAGGGGAATTGAAAAATGACCACACCCCCGGGGGGATCGGCCACTGACGCTGTACCCGAATCAGCTTCTATCAGAATTAGAAATATTCCCGGTACGGCATAGCCATCAACGCAAGAAGGAAATAGCGGCGTTATTTTCCACGGCGAAGGTGCCGGAAGGGCACCTCTTCGCTCGCGACATTCTCAACGGCAATGCAAATCGTCACGTGGCGTGCCACCGCTACGGCAAAACATGATGACGTTGGGCGGATCGCCTTGCAGCGTACTGAAAGTGATGCCTACTGCCATATTCTGGCGCGGCTGTGCCAGACCGGCGTTATGCCATTGGCCCTGATGCTTGACCCAGACGAAGGAAACAAACTCACAGGCGTTGTGATACCCATAGATGAGCAGGAGCTGGTTCGCGCCTGTAAGCGTATAGCTTGAGCTTTCGATGCCGGGCTGGATGCATACCGCCGCCTCGCCAGTGCTGTTGACTATGGGAAGAATGGAATCTTTCTTGCAACCAGGACTGTCGCAGTTTTGGTCCATCTGCTGGAAAATGCTTGCGTCATCGACGCCGTAAGAGACCCAGGCCCAAGCCGGATTGGGTAAGCCGAAGCCAGCAACCAGAATCGCTGTAGCCAACACCCGTAACAGACGCGCATTCATAAGACTTTAGCCCCAAAGGTAGATTTGCCTGATGCCAATCTAGTCCCGGGTGCCGGGAATATCCATTCCCCAATTGGGGGGGAGGGAAGCAGAGATCAGGCGAACGCGTTCAGGGGAAGGTGAAGCATCAAACGCATCAGTTCAGATTGACGATCTGTGTTCGTCTTGCGGTAGATCGCCTGTAGCTGCTTGCGCACAGTCTCGTATTGGATACCTAGCGCGCTAGCGATTTCTTTAGGCGATAACCCTTCGCCAAGCAGGCGGCACACGCGGACTTCGGCGGGTGTCAGGTTAAACGCTGCGCTCAATAGTTCCGAGTCCACGACAGGTGCTGACTCGGGGTGATAGAACAACAGCAAAACGAGCGGCCGCAGGCCGAAGGCTCCGCTGACTTTGGGTGGGACCAGCAATGTGAAGAACGCATAGAGCGTTTCATCGACGACCCCCTTGTGCTTTGAGGATGTGATGGCTATCGAGCGATAAGTTGAAACCTCTTCTGGCGTATCGATCCCGTTTCGAGCCAGCCCTTCCAGTCGTTCGCATTCGCTACGAAACTGCCCTTGGTACGCTGTCGGTAGATGAAGTCGTCCGTCAGAAATCCGAACGAGTGAGGTCGAAGCAAGAAGATTTCCCGCGGCTTCGTTCGCCAGCACTACGCTACTGTCGGTAGTCAAAAGCATGACGGGTTGGCGAAGTTTGTTCACCAGCGCGTGCCCGACCAGCGCCTTGGTCGAAAACGTGTAGTTCTGAACCTGCATCCGGACAGCGCGCGTCAGATGCGGTAAGAGCTTGTCAAGAAATTGGATCTCTGCCGGTCCAAGCGGTTGTTCGCCAACCCCTCGAAGCGCTGAAAACAGAACCATTACGTTCGCATCGTCAACCAGCTTGCAGCCGGAGACGTAGCGCTTCCCGATGGGGATCAGAAAATCCTGATAGAACGGATCGCGGGAGACGAACGCTTCGTCGAATACTTCGTGGCAATGTAGCCATTCCCCGGGGGCCTTTTGAAATATGCGCGCCGCCCGTGGATCGATGCGACCGTATTTCTGGATATAGGCCAACTCACCATCCACGGGAAGGTTGTAGCCATCGCTGTAGGAAAGCGAGCCATGCTTTTTGTCGATGGCGAGCATGTGAAGTACGTTTGCGTCGATGGCCTGGCCGAGGCATGTAAAGAAGCTGGGCCAGCCCGATGGCACTGCAACCGCTTCGTACAACAGATGTACGATCTCATCGTATTTTTCGGGTGAAAGGTCCATCGCAACGCTCCCCGACTTATTGGCAATCCATGAGATAGCTAGTACTCATGGATTCAGGTTGCCATTGTCTGCGTTAATTTTTTGAAGGCATAAACGACTTTCTGTACTCCCTCTATATGATCCGAAATTTTAAAAATTTAGCAATGTAATAAGTTGTAAGAAATATATAGCGGGCGGTTAACCATATTTTTAAAAAATAGTGCGGGAAAATTAAATTTCGCTGCTCGTTGATTTTGGCAATTTTCCCCTTGAATTTGATGCATCGATGCCGAGTCTGTGGGCACTTTCACGCAGACCGTTGCGCGCCATCATTGTGCACAGCCGTTCAAGCTCTTCCTCCCGGTCTCGCTTTCATTCGCTTCGCCATCTTCTGATCGTTGACTGACGAGAGAGTCGACTGCCCATCACGCGATAATCGGGGGCTGGGTCTCCTCGTCCAATCCAGGCTGCGCCTGCCTTTCTCCATCATTTGACTCCTCGCCGATAAGCCGTACGCCCGCTTGGCGGGCATGCCGGCGCGGGGGCAGCAATTTCCCTGACCAGAAAAGAAAAACGGCGGACAGGTTGTGGCCTATCCGCCGTGGTGTGGTCATTTTTTAATGTCGACCAACTTTTTCTATCCCCGCGTTGATCGCGGGCTTGTTCATGGGGGCGGGCGCTGTGTGACTCAGAAGCCTTCGCCGGCGCGCAGATAGCGCCACTCACCCACGGGCAGGTTGCCCAGCGTGATTTGTCCCATGCGCACGCGCTTGAGGCCGGTCACATGCAGGCCGACGAGTTCGCACATCCGGCGAATCTGACGCTTCTTGCCTTCCTTGAGCACGAAGCGCAGTTGCTCCGGGTTCTGCCACTCGACCTGTGCTGGCTTGAGCGGTTGGTCGTCGAGTTCCAGACCATGACGCAGCAGGGCCAGACGCTCGGCGGGGAAGTGGGCCTCGACGTTCTGCTCATGCTCGTTGTACGACACCCGCACGAGGTACTCCTTCTCGATATCCGAGTCTTCGCCGATCAGTTGCTTGGCGATGCGGCCATCTTGCGTGAGGACGAGCAAGCCGGTGGAGTCGATGTCGAGGCGTCCGGCGGGTGCCAGGCTGCGCAGATGCGACGGCGAGAAGCGCACGCCGGCATCGTCTTCAGCCCAGTGATGCTCGCGCGTGACCAGTACGACGGCGGGTTCATAGCCATCTTCCGCTTGCCCGGAGACGTAGCCCACGGGTTTGTGCAGCAGGATCGTGACACGATTGGCCTGTTCCTTTCGCGCGGCCTGGACGACGGTAATTTCCTGCGTCGGCAGAATCTTCGTGCCAAGTTCGGTGATGACCTTGCCGTCGACGCGTACCCATCCCTTGGCGATCCATTCATCCGCTTCGCGACGCGAGCACAGGCCGAGTTCCGACATGCGCTTCGACAGACGCAGCGACCCGGCGGCGTCGTGATGGACCTTGATGTCATCGTCCTCACGTGTTGCGCGAGGGGCGCGTGCAGGGCGCGTTGAACGGGGCGCGTGGGCGTCACGATCGTCACGAGTGAAGCGGCCGCGTGGCGTGCCTTCTGCGTCACCCCGAGGGCGGTCCTCGTCAAAGCGACGCGGTGCGCGATCGTCATTCCCGCGCGTGGCCGGGCGGGCGTAATCGCCGCGTGCACCGCCTTCGGCGGTACGACGCGGACGATCTTCGTCAAATCGACGGGGGGCGCGGTCGTCATTGCTGCGCGTGGCCGGGCGGGCGTAATCGCCGCGAGTGCCGCCTTCGGTGGCGCGACGCGGCCGATCTTCGTCAAATCGACGGGGTGCGCGTTCGTCATTGCCGCGCGTGGCCGGGCGGGCGTAGTCGCCACGTGCCCCACCTTCGGTGGCACGACGCGGACGGTTTTCGTCAAAGCGACGCGGCGCACGATCGTCATTGCTGCGCGTGGCCGGGCGGGCGTAGTCGCCACGTGCACCACCTTCGGTGGCACGACGCGGACGATCTTCGTCAAAGCGACGCGGTGCGCGATCATCATTGCCGCGCGTGGCCGTACGCGCGTAGTCACCACGTGCACCACCCTCAGTGTTGCGACGCGGCGCGCGCTCGTCGGTACCGCGTTTCACCGGACGGGCGAAATCGCCGCGAGCACCACCTTCGGCGCTCCGGCGCGGGCGATCCTCATCAAAGCGACGCGGTGCGCGGTCGTCGGCACCGCGCGTAGCCGGACGGGCGAAATCGCCTCGAGCGCCCCCCTCGGTATTGCGGCGCGGGCGATCCTCATCGAAGCGACGCGGACGCGATTCATCGTCAAAACGTGCGGGACGCGCGCCTGCAACGCGCTCGCGCTGACCTCGTGCCGGCGGACGCTCCCCCATGGGAGGACGTTTCTCGTAGGGCTTTGCCCCACCCGCAGCAGGTTTGCGCGGTGCGGCGCCAGTGCCTGCCGGGCGACGTGTGCCGGCGGGTGCGGCGGCATCGTCTGCCGGACGCGGACGCGCCGGTTTGGCGGCGGGTTTCTTTTTCACACCGTTGGCGTCGAGCATCGACGCGGGCACGGATTTGGTCGGACGACGCAATGCGCTCGCCGAGCGCACCGGAGCGCGGGTCTTGTCGAGAGTGCGGGGATGCTTGGCGCCGAGTTTGGCGCGCGGGGTATCGCTCATGGTTCCAATGCTTCGAGTAATTCGGTCTCGACGGCAATTTGCAGACGATTGTCCTGCAAACGGCTGCCGTCAAGCAGGAACGTGTCTTCGACACGTTCGCCGAGGGTATTGATGCGGGCGGTACGCACGCTCACGCCATGACGGGCAAGCACGCGGGCGACCGCATATAGCAGGCCGGTGCGGTCGTTGGCCGACACCGACAGCAGGTAATACTGGCCTCGCTCGTCAGGCCGCAAATCGACGCGCGGCGTGACGGGGAAGCTGCGCGAGCGTCGTGGCAACCGTCCTTTGCTCGGCTCCGCCAGCGGCTCGACACGTGTGAGCAGCGACACCAGCTCGCTCTCCACCAGACTGATGATGTCGCGGTAACTGGTATCCAGGCCGGGGTCCGTCAACAGAAAGCTGTCCAGCGCGAAGCCATGGCTGGTCGTGTGCACCTTGGCGTCGAGAATGGACAGTCCCTTGCGCTCGAAATAGCCGCAAATACGCGCGAACAGATCCACCTGATCGCGCACGTAGACCATCACCTGCAACCCTTCGCCGATGGGCGAAGGGCGTGCCTTGACGATGGGAGCGGCGCTATTGACGTGCCGCCACAAATGACGCGTCTGCCACGCAACGTCCGCCGGATCGTTGCGCAGGAAGTACGCAACGTCGAGCGTGTTCCAAAGCGCTTCCTCCGCGCGCTCAGGCACCGTGTACAGCCGCAGTAGTCCGAGCGCTTCTTCCTTGCGCGTTTTCAACTGCGAATGCGGATCGGGATTGGCGCCACCCAGCACCTGCAACGTCAGCCGATAAAGGTCTTCAAGCAGCTTGCCTTTCCAGGCGTTCCACACTTTCGGGCTGGTGCCGCGAATATCGGCGACAGTCAAAAGATACAGGGCTGTCAGACGTCGTTCGTTCCCGACCTTATCCGCAAAGCGCCGAATGACCTCGGGATCGGTCGTGTCCTGCTTCTGCGCGACGGTGCTCATCGTCAGATGCTCGCCCACGAGCCAGACGATCAGCTCGGTATCTTCCTTGTCGATGCCGTGACGGGCGCAGAAACGTCGCGCATCGACCATGCCGAGTGTGGAGTGATCGCCGCCGCGACCTTTCGCGATGTCATGAAAGAGCGCCGCGATCGTCAGCACCCACGGCCGGTCGAAGTTGGCGATCAACTGACTGCAGAACGGATACTCGTGCGTATGCTCCGCCACGGCGAAACGGCGGATGTTACGCACGACCATCAGAATGTGCTGATCGACGGTGTACACGTGATACAGATCGTGCTGCATCTGCCCGACCACGCGGCGGAAGTTGATCAGATACCGGCCAAGCACGCTCGTCTGATTCATCAGGCGCAACGCATGCGTGATTCCCTGCGGTTGCTGAAGAATCGCGAGAAACGTACGGCGGTTCTCGGGATCGGCGCGCCACTGTGCATTCATCAGTTCGCGCGCATTGTACAGGGCGCGTAATGTACGCGCCGACAGACCTTTCACGCCCACCACCTGTTCGTACAGCAGGAACGTCTCGAGGATCGCGTTCGGATGGCGCTGGTAAAGCTCGTCATCCACGATTTCGATCATCCCTTGCTTCTCGACGAAGCGCTCGTTGATCACGCGCGTAACGCCGCTGGTCTGCGGAAACAGGCGAGCTTCGACATTGAGCAGCAGGACCGTGTTGAGCTGAGAAACAGCTTTCGCAGCCCAGTAGTAGCGCCGCATGAGTTCTTCGCTGGCCCGCTTCGTGGTCGTGGCGTTGAAGCCGAGGCTCTGCGCGAGCGAGGTCTGCATGTCGAACACCAGCACGTCCTGACGACGCCGCGCGAGCAGGTGAAGTCGCGCCCGCAAGCCCTTCAGGAATTGTTCGTTGCGCCGCAACTCCTTGAGTTCGCGGTCGGTCAGCAGATCTCGCGCGAACAGTTCCGACCAGCTATTGCCGAGACCCGCAGCCTTCGTCATCCACAGAATGACCTGAAGGTCGCGCAGCCCGCCCGGGCTTTCCTTGCAGTTCGGCTCAAGGCTGTAAGGGGTGTCCTGATACTTCGCGTGACGCTGGCGAATTTCCAACTGCTTGCTACGGAAAAACGCGCGTGGGTCGAGGTCGGCCGAAAAGCGTTGTTCGAACTCGTGGAAGAGGGCTCGATTGCCCGTCAGAAGTCGCGCTTCGAGCAGACTCGTTTGTACCGTAATGTCGGCATTGGCTTCGCTGATGCACTCATCGAGCGTGCGCACCGACGAACCGATTTCGAGTCCGATGTCCCACAGGAAGCCGATGAACGGCTCCACATGCGATGTGAGCGCCGCGCCCTCGGCGTGCCGGTGGAGCAGGAGAATGTCGACGTCCGAGTGCGGATATAGCTCGCCGCGTCCATAGCCACCGACCGCAACGAGAGCGAGATCGTCCGGCATCTGGCACTCGGCCCAGGCATCGCGCATGGCCTGGTCGACGGCCTGACACAGGCCGTGCAACAGCGTATCGATCTTGCCGTGCGCAGAAAAGCGTTCGACGAGTTCGGCCTTGCGTTCCTTGAGGGCCTGACGTAGCGGAGAAGGGGCGTGCGCACGCGCGTGCATGACGGCTTCCTGGGTATGAAAGTAACGAGTC
>NZ_JAELTP010000398.1 GCF_016428915.1 Pandoraea sp. ASV26 | reverse complement strand
CATGCTGGCATTGCCAAGCTCTATAGTGATATCGCCCTAAACGGCTACAACATCATGTACTTGACCAGTCGATCCGTCGGACAAGCTGATACAACCAGAGCGTATCTGAACAACATAGTTCAAGAAGGATGCAGAATGCCCCATGGTCCAACCCTCCTATCTCCTGACCGTACAATGGCTGCACTGCGTCGAGAGGTCTATCTGCGAAAGCCGCACGTTTTCAAGATGGCTACTCTTCGCGATATTGCCAACCATTACGGACCGGATAATACGCCATTCTATGCCGGGTTTGGCAACCGACTTACTGATCAAATATCATACAGAACTGTCGACGTGCCTCGGAACCGCATCTTCACCATCAATTCCATTTCGGAAGTGTCCCTTGATTTGCTGAGTCTGAACAAGATGAAGATGAGCTACGTCCACATTAACGAAGTCGTCGATCACTATTTCCCG
>NZ_JAELTP010000397.1 GCF_016428915.1 Pandoraea sp. ASV26 | reverse complement strand
CTCTGACACATGCATATGCTGCGGAAACTCTGTACCGTCTTCAATTCTCTTTCTCGTCAGGCCTACGTGCCATGGTTGCAAAGGCTGAAGCATTGCAGATGGTTCAACCCAATCATTGAGAAAAATCGAAACACTTGCCATTGGGTGCGCAATCATTCCAGACAGCTAATCTGCGTTATTCACAAATACGTCAGAGTCCCAGAAATGGATGCCTGGTTAGCGTACGCGCAGCCAAGGAAGTTAAGCATTTAATGTCAATATTGCAAAGAAGACGGCGCTGAAGCACCATCAATGCAGTACTCGTAAGCTTGCTGACTTTTATACCTTTTACAGAAAAGGATTATCTGCTGCCCATCACCAATGGACCAGTGTTGTACATACGGGAAAGAGGAAATTATGCTTAAAATGTCTTGCATTTGCCGAGAACCAAGGGGAAGGAAAAAATAAAAAATAAAC
>NZ_JAELTP010000396.1 GCF_016428915.1 Pandoraea sp. ASV26 | reverse complement strand
AATATGCCCCATTTTAGGGCTGTTACTCTTGTTACATATGGCCAGGTTTTGGGGCGAGCCAGGATTCGGAAAAGAGAGAGCTACGAAGTTGGATTATTGTTGTAGCCAGAGAGCCTTTCATCATGAGATCAACATGACATGACAGGTGGTACGCATAACGTGGATTGGATTACATTATTCAGGGTAGCACATATCAACTATTGGCCGCATCACTTACGAAATTGCCAGATGGTAGCATAGCGGCAATAAATTGTAGTGTACAGTCACTTCTAGAAATATAAAAACCGAGCTTCATACCACTTTTGGTTTCTTCTTTGGCCAGCCGAAATAGCACAAACAGCCTTTCAGGAAATATAATCTTCTGTTTGAGAAAGCTTTTAGGTAGGAGACTACTATTGCCCACTACTTCATGCTTTCACTAAACTAAGGCTCGCCAGAAAATGAGCTCTGTTACCA
>NZ_JAELTP010000395.1 GCF_016428915.1 Pandoraea sp. ASV26 | reverse complement strand
ATAGCAGCTAGTAGTTTCTTATTACCGCTACAAAGAGTATTTTTTGTATGGTCAATGATGGCGCTTTAACTGTTTAGCTGATAATCTGAGTGTTGGCTGTGGAGGCAAAGGCTACAGTGCTAGGATGAGGCGGCGGCTGCCTGTCTGATGGACCGGTCCACCAGCTGGCTGGCGGCTGGCAGATCTGAGAAGCACGAGGCCATTTGAACCAAACAGGTGAGAAGAATAGTTGCAGCACTTTTGCTCATGCAACCTCGGAGACAATTTGTGCTCCGTTGGCAATTCGATTCAACGGCTGCAGATACAGACCCAATAACGCTGCAGATTTCCCATTACCATGTCACAGCATCCCTGCTTCCTGTCTTGTTACAGGAAGATGCAAGCCAAATCTAGGATCAAGCCGTACCCCACATGCCTAGAGGCAAGTTGAGATGGTGTCTGCACCTCCATTTCCCC
>NZ_JAELTP010000394.1 GCF_016428915.1 Pandoraea sp. ASV26 | reverse complement strand
TTCCTGCACTGTGGGCTTTGCGAAACTCTTCATCGATGGTACCGGGGAATAGAATCTTGACCATGAGAGAGCCCATGGGGTCGTTTTTGAAGGCGTCATAGTAGACATTGTAGATGCGTGGAATGTCTGGTATAAGGGCGGGGAGAACGACTTGGGACATTTTGAGAGAGGACGATACGGTAACGGAGTGGGAATGGACTATAGAGTCTGTTCTCGAATAGAATAAAACAATTTATAAAAAGGGCGAAAAAAGAGGCGTCTATATACTAGTTCTAGGTGCGGCACTTGCAAAAGCGTTCAGAGAGATGCCCTCGGCAAGTAAAAAGCGCCACTTTTGGGTGTCTCTTTGGCTTGTATTTCAAAACCGTTTCAGTTGGGGAGCGCGGCTAGGCTTATTAGCTATGGAGTCTTATACGAGTAGCCGCAAATACCAAAGAACAAACGGACTTTGTCTGTC